>MFJJ01000039.1 GCA_001780895.1 Candidatus Gottesmanbacteria bacterium RIFCSPHIGHO2_01_FULL_46_14 | reverse complement strand
GGACAGAGCCATACGCCAGACTTTTCGGACCCACTTGGCAATCCCTTCCATTGCACTATCACGAAAATCCCCTCCTTGATCGTACGGTCCGGTAAACATGAGGTAAATCCGAAGGGCATCTGCGCCATAGAGGTCGATATACTGATCCGGATTAACGATATTCCCTTTGCTTTTGCTCATCTTGGCGCCGTCTTTAATAATTAATCCGTGAGCATAAAAATTTGGAAATGGTTCATCAAAATCAATATATCCCCAATCATGAAGCGCCATCGTAATAAAACGGCTGTACAGCAGATGCAACACGCTATGCTCTGCTCCACCGGTATACATATCCACCGGAAGCCATTTCTTCGTAATCTCTGGATCCCAAGGAAGGAATCCTTGTTTGTCACCCCGGACCTGATCCGGGGTCCACCCCACTTGAACACTGGATCCCGGCTCGGTGGCCGGGATGACATTGTTGACTGAAGGGTAGCGTAAAAAGTACCACGAACTATCTAAAAATGTATCAGAGACATCCGTCTCCCGGCGGGCGGATTTACCACAATTCGGACATGTCGTTTCATAAAATTCTTTATGAGTGGCCAAGGGGGCAACACCTGTACCTTTGGGTTGGTAATCTTCTATCCGAGGTAAAATAACAGGCAGATCTTTTTCGGGCACCGGCTGCCAACCGCATGTCTCACAGTAAATCATGGGTATCGGCGGACCCCAATAACGCTGCCTACTAATGAGCCAGTCCCGGAGGTGATAGGTCACCATTTTTTTTCCAAAGACTTTATCGGTGAGTTTTGCCCGGACAACAGGAAGGTTCATTCTCTTAGCAAATGCCATATCCCGATCATCGTAGGCGGGAACCCCCATAATCGCCCCCGTCCCGACTTCTCCCAAGACATACTCGTCAACAAACACCGGGATAGCTTTCTTTGTCGCCGGATTGACGACCTCTTTAACCTTTCCGGCCAGCCGATGGCTGGGAGACAAAACCACAAACACGCAGCCGAAAATTGTATCGGGCCGTGTGGTAAAAATCTCTATTTCGTCAAACAGTATCTTCGTCCCTTCTTTCTTCCCTATCCAGTTTCTCTGGGCAATCAGGACTTTTTCCGGCCAATTGAGCGTGCGGGTATTCTGCAATAGTTTTTCCGCATATGCGGTAATTCTAAAAAACCATTGTTCCAGCAGCTTTTTTATTACCGCATTCCCGCATCGCTCACATTTCCCCTCCCCGCCTTGCCGCGAGGCAGGAATAACCTGTTCATCAGCCAAAACCGTTTTACAGCTCGGACACCAGTTCACCTCGCTCTTTGCCCGATACGCCAAGCCACGCGTATACATTTGGACAAATATCCACTGCGTCCACTTGTAGTAATGGGGGTCATATGTTTCGACGGTCCGGGACCAATCGTACATCGCGCCGATTTTGTGAAGCTGATTGTAGAAATTTTTCTCGGTTACTTTAGCATGCTCCATGGGATGTTTCCCAATTTTCAGAGCGTAATTCTCACTGTGGATACCAAAGCCATCCAGCCCAATAGGCTCAAAGACGTCGTAACCGGCCATTCTCTTGAAACGACCATAAATATCACTCCCGGTGAATGCGTACATGTTGCCCACATGAAGGCCTTCTGCAGAAGGATATGGGAACATCATGAGATTGTAGAAGGGCTTTTTTGCGGCAGCAATATCTGTCCGAGATGATTCCATTGTGCTAAGTATACCCAAAACGAGTTTTAGCAGTCAACCATTTGTTTTGCTTTTTGTATGACTCTAAGACAACAGAACGCGCGGATATTTCTAAAAAGAGGGGCCTTGTTGCCAAATCCTCTCTCCTCAATATTTTATTTTGGATCTCTTTCATAGTTCTGTTGCGTATTATTTTTTATAACCAATATAAAAAAGTTCTCTCTTTCGGCTTGATTTACCGTTCTTTTTTAAAATTAGCATTCACATGCTATAACTGCCAATTGATTCCTGAGCCTCTTGCTAATAAAAAATATCCAGAACGAAGAAATAGTTATCTGTTCCTCGACGTTCGCGTCGCTACTAATACTATAGGTAGCACATATCATTACTACAAGCCTAATCACCTTCATAGCCTTTTCTATCAATCCGCATAATTACCGAATCCCGAATGCGGCTATTTATTTGGCATTGTTCGCTATGTGAGTAAATCGCACTATATCATTCAATATATATTGAATGATGTTATATTTTGATTCTATAAAATGAAGCTAAGTAACGATATGCGGTAATTCGTGAAATAACATCATTATCAAAATAGAACTCATAATTCCCCTTTTTATCTCCTCGATCTTTCTAGGACTCAACTACATCAACTGCCCCTTGACAGTATTATTATTATTAGTCTTAATGGAATATATGCAGAAATTATTCGGAGTTAATGAGTCTAATGTCCCGATCTATCAAGACATTCTCAAACCTGCCTTTTTTTCCTTTTTAACCGCACAGGGAGCTTCCCGCAAAACACAGAAAAATTACTGGTCAGATGTTGCTGCCTTTATTTCCTGGTTTATTGCCGCAACGTCTCCAAGTATCAATCAACAAAACAATCATCCCGGACTGCTCTTACAAGCTCTCTTGCCAAATCACATCAATGACTACCTTCAGTATCAGCTTCAACAGAAAATTTCGACAGCAACCATCAATCGCCGGCTCTCGAGCCTTCGCATCTTCTTCAACTGCGCCCTCGAAATGACCTGGCTCTCTTATCACCCGATGGAAGGGATTGCTAATATTAAAATGGGCCATCCCGACGGGCCATCCACACATATCGCCCTACTCAAACAATTCGAAGAACACCTAAAAAACCAGCAGATCGGAAAAGCAACAATAAAAAATTATCTCAGTGACGTACGACAATTTTTGCGTTGGAAACACACTGCCTATGGATCTGAATAAAACCCACGTAGACGACTATCTCAATAGTCTCGGGAGTACCGGCCTATCCAAAGCGTCGATCAATCGAAAGCGCTCGGCGCTCTCGAAATTTCTCGCGCTTCAACAACCTCACGAAGTCTCTTCGCGTCATATTAATACTAATAAGGGCCCATCTTCTTTTCTCAAGATGATGGGCGTCACGACTGTAGGAGCAATTCTTGTCGTAGCAATCCTTCTGGTAAACCGCCAATCACAGGTTTTCCGAAGAATTTTTTCACTGGCCCAAACCAACGATGCTCAACCTACGCTTACCCAACAATCAACCCAAAGCAATCTGACCGCGGTTGCTTCTGCATCACCGTGGATACTTTTCTACAAAGGGACCATACTGGGAGCACAAAACCAACCGCTGAGCAAATCTACCGCGATTCAGTTTGCTCTCTACCGCACGCAAACCGGCGGCACACCCGTCTGGTCGAGTAAGCTCTGGCAGCTGAACCCAGACCAAAGCGGAGACTTTAGCGCGCGGTTAGGAGACAGCACGCAGGGCGACACGCTCATCCCCCAGGATCTTTTTTTCCGCGAACAAGAGTTGTATTTAGGCATGAGAGAGGAAAACGGCGACGCGTTTACTCCACGACTTCGGATCGCCACCGCAGCACAAAATACAAACGGGTCAGGACCAATGGTCAGTAGCGAAGGCGTCCTGGTTCTTTCTGCACAAGATCCGGCAATTATTGCAGAAAATGGCACGTTTAAGATTCAAGGACAAGAGATAGTAATCCAAACCGCTCCCCTTTCCAACGGCAATATTACGCTCTCGCCGGACGGCGAAGGGCAAGTCAATGTGCGCTCGGCAGTGACTACGGGCAATATCATCGATATCCGCGATGCCAATTTAACGAGCGGCAATGTGATTTACGCCAATATCGCCAACAGAAATACCGACTATAACTTTCTCAAATTTACCAATGGCCCCGGAGATCTTTTACACTTTCAAATCGACGGAAACGGCAATACCTATGTGGGCGGCAATACAAGCATTGACGGCAAACTCCTGGTTGACGAATTGGGAGCGTATACAACCAACTCAATTGCGTTTGACAATAGCATTACCTTCAAAAATACCGCAACGATTTCAGGCGCTGGCAGTCTCACCCTCTCCCCCGTCTACCTCAACATTCCCACATCGATTCGAAATGATACGACGATCAATAACGGGCGCGTTCAGTTTAATGACGATATTCAGATATTTGGGTCTGAATGGGTGTCAGGATCGCTTGAAGTCAATGGGAGTGCTGACTTTAATCAAACCGTGTTTATCGATCAGGGACTGGGCATTAATCGAAATTCTTTGCAAGAAAATATGCTGTTTGATTTGGCAGGCAACGCAACAATCTCGGGCTCTCTTTCTCTTGGACCCAATATCCGCGGGTACGTCGGCGAATGTACCGCAAGTAGATCTGGAATGATGTATTACGATGGAGTAGATCGCCTTTATTACTACTGCAATGGATCAGAATGGATTTCTGTTTTATCCGGGGGTACCGGAGCAACCGGCTCTGTAGGAACAACTGGGGCGACTGGTTCAACGGGAACAACTGGGGCGACGGGAGCAGCCGGTCCGACAGGATCGACAGGGAGTACAGGCGCAACAGGCGTCCAAGGCCCAACAGGATCGACCGGAGCCACAGGAAATACTGGATCTGCCGGCCCGACAGGATCAACCGGAGCTTCTGGTGAAGCGGGACCGACGGGAGTAAGCGGCGCAACGGGAACGACTGGGGCAACGGGTGCTGCCGGGCCAACGGGATCGACAGGAGCTTCTGGTGCTACCGGAGCCACAGGATCTGCCGGGCCAACGGGATCGACGGGAGGAACGGGAGCAGGCGGCCAAGCAGGACCGACGGGAACAACCGGATCAACCGGTGATGCAGGACCGAGCGGATCGACAGGAGCCACGGGTGTTGCCGGACCAAGCGGCTCTACCGGGGCAACCGGAGGAACGGGAGTTGCCGGTCCATCGGGTTCGACTGGCTCTACCGGGGCAACCGGAGGAACGGGATCTGAAGGACCAACGGGAGCGACTGGTACAACGGGAATAGCCGGATTCGGCGGACCCACTGGTGGAACCGGAGCCTCCGGAGCGACCGGCGCAACTGGTGACGCAGGACCGACGGGGTCAACGGGAAGTACCGGAACCACAGGCGTTGCCGGATCGACTGGGTCTACCGGAAGTACAGGAAGCACGGGAAGCACTGGAGCCACGGGACAAGCTGGACCGACTGGACCGACTGGTGCGTCAGGCGCTGCTGGTGTTAATGGTCCCACAGGGACAACAGGAGCAACGGGAGGGACTGGAGCTGCCGGACCAAGCGGCTCTACCGGGGCAACAGGAGCCACAGGATCAACAGGAACTACGGGAGCAACCGGAAGCGCTGGGCCAACGGGATCGACGGGCTCAACGGGTATGACTGGAGCCACGGGTGTTGCCGGGCCAACAGGAGCAACCGGTACGACAGGAATAGTAGGTAATGCAGGGCCTTCGGGTTCAACGGGTTCGACCGGAACTACGGGAGGAACGGGAGCTGCAGGGCCTTCGGGTTCAACGGGTTCGACCGGAACAGGTGGCCAAGCAGGACCCACGGGAACAACCGGCGCAACGGGAACAACCGGCGCAACGGGAGCTGCCGGACCAACGGGAACCACAGGATCGACCGGAGCCACGGGTGTTGCCGGCCCGACGGGTTCGACCGGACCCACAGGAAATGCTGGAGCTGCAGGTCCGACGGGTGGAACTGGTTCAACGGGAGCTACCGGCGAAGCCGGATCGACCGGAGCAACGGGTTCCACAGGAGCAACAGGAAGCGCTGGTCCGACGGGATCGACTGGTACAACTGGATCTACCGGAGCAACGGGAGCTGCAGGGCCGACGGGGAGTACGGGAACGACCGGTTCTACAGGGGCTACAGGACAACAAGGTCCAACAGGAACCACTGGGGCCACCGGAGCGACCGGTGAGGCAGGACCGACCGGGAGCACAGGGAATACCGGGTCGACAGGAGCAACGGGAGAAGCAGGACCAACCGGGTCAACAGGAGCAACGGGAGAAGCAGGTCCCACAGGAACCACGGGATCCACCGGAGCCACTGGCGCTGCCGGACCAACGGGATCGACTGGAATCACGGGATCCACCGGAGCCACTGGTGCTGCTGGACCAACGGGATCAACCGGTGCAACAGGAGCAATTGGACCGTCTGGATCATCTGGTTCAACAGGCTCAACCGGTTCTACCGGAGCCACCGGCGTCCAGGGTCCCACGGGTTCAACAGGAACCACCGGAGCAACAGGGTCAACCGGAGCCACCGGCGTCCAGGGTCCCAGCGGCAGTACCGGGAGTACCGGAGCCA
>MFJJ01000038.1 GCA_001780895.1 Candidatus Gottesmanbacteria bacterium RIFCSPHIGHO2_01_FULL_46_14 | reverse complement strand
TTCACCGTACTGCATCGGTGTCCCGTATGCATGGGCCTCCTCGTATGTTTTACCCTCAAGTACGCCAAAGTCCCGTTCCTTGAGCGCAGCGTGCAGAATGAGGGGAGTAGTTTTATTTGTACGTATAGCTTTGGCGGTTTGAAGTGTGCGCGTGAGCGGTGATGAGTAAATGACGTCTATTGGGTAGCCTGCAAGGAGTTTGGCAATCGCTCTTGCCTGCACTTTTCCGCGGTGAGAGAGGGGAATATCGGTTTTCCCCATCATTTTCCTCTGAACATTCCAGATCGTCTCCCCATGCCGGACGATAAAGAGAAACGTGTGTTTCATAAATTCCCATTATACAGATTAGTTTGGATGACGAAAATACCAGTCAATTACTATTGCTATAGCAATTATAATTGACGCTCTTTATGTGATGTCGTAGTCTGGATATATGGGAAAACGAGGTGCAATGCGAAAAGTAAGCCGAGAGGCGCTTGCGCTTGCAGAAGGCGTGTTCACCCACGCGGTTGATTTGGCGCTCTGGTTTATCGTCTACGTGGGAGAAGTTTCTCTCCCGCAATCTGTTTCTGGACAAGTATGGCGCGCTCAGAAGGAGGCAGACAGGTTTTTGGGTGAGATTAATTACGAGGTTATCAAAAACGCAATTAATACAGCCAGAAAACGAAAATGGGTAAAATCGACAAAACGAGGCGCCTTGCCCCAGATTACCCAAGAAGGACGGCGACGTCTTGCATCGGTCATTCCTGTCTATGATGAAAAAAGGATATGGGACTCGCGACTTCATTTGATAACGTACGATATTCCGGAAGAGCGTAAAACCGATCGGGAAAAATTACGTAACTATTTGAGGCGTATCGGTTGCGGAAAACTTCAAGATTCTGTATGGATGACGCCGTATAATCCTATCGATACGCTCCGATCATTCATTGATGAGCGTATGCTTGGCGGGACCATTATTATTTCGGACTTGGGACAGGACGCATCTATTGGAGAAGAAGATATTCAAACACTACTCGTGCGTGTTTATGATCTTGAGAAGTTGAACATGCGATATGAGGAATGGTTGAGTCAAAACGATAAGGGCAGGATTGATCACTATGCGTTAATACAGTTTTTAGCTGTATTGCGTGATGACCCTCAGTTGCCGTTTGTACTGTTACCGCCCTGGTGGAAAGGGAGAGAAGCGTACGAACGAGTGAAAGCACTTCTGAGAAAGTCGTCAAGACCAGTTGCTATAGAGAGAGTAACCTTCTTGCTATCTTCTTGCCCGGAGGAGGTGAAAGAATGTGGCTGATAATTCAGTAGACGGTAAAACTCTTTTTGTAGTTGACGAAGGTGTAAATCCTCAAGGGGGAAAAGAGCTTGTTGTGAGCTTGTGTGCTTTGGGCGATTTTGGTTGTCCAGGTGCGAAAATGAAAGATGGCGAAGCTATTGCTTGCGGTTTGGAAGGCTATCCTGATGCAACACTTCAATTTTTTCGTTTGATCCCTTGATCGTGAAATCTGGGGGCTTGACACACCGTGAAAAATGGGTAACTATGGTTAAAGATGGGAAGATGTGGTAGAGTTTGGGAATGAAGTTATTCCTTGGGGAATACGGCCATAGTTTAGATGATCGAGCCCGTGTAACGCTCCCGAGAAAGATTCGGCAAGAGATAGACGAACGGGAATTGATACTCGCCAAAGGATTTGATCCATGCATTTTTGGATTTGACCGGGGGAGTTGGGAGCGGGAAGCGGCAAAGCACCTTGACACGCCAGTGACCGATATGAACGGACGGAAGCTCCGACGATACCTTTTTTCCTCAGCGGAAAAAGTAGAAATAGATAAGCTGGGCCGTATTCTGGTGCCTGCCCAACTCAAGGAGTACGCTGCAATCGTCCGCGATGTGACTGTTATCGGTGCTGGTGACCATTTTGAGATTTGGAAGAGAGAGACGTGGGAAAGATACAGGAAGGATCTCAAAGAAGTATGACGGGACACGTGCCAGTACTTTTAAAAGAAGTAGCAGATGGGTTAAACGTACGACCCGGGGGAAAATATATAGACGCGACATTTGGAGCGGGAGGTCATAGCGCAGAGATAGTGAAGCGTGGTGGCATGGTACTTGGTATTGATGCAGATCCGGAAGTTAATGCAGTACACGGAAATTTTCGGGACATTGAAAAAATTGCGAAAGAAAACGGATTTGAGAGTGTGGACGGGATTTTATTTGATCTCGGGGTATCGAGCATGCAGCTGGATAGCCCGGAGCGCGGATTTAGCTATCGGTTTAATGGACCATTGGATTTGCGGTTAGATCCAACAAAAGGAGAGCCCGCAAGTCAGATAGTTAATACATATTCTGAAGGAGAACTCTATGAGATATTTACTCGATTTGGTGAGGAAAACAATGCTCGGACAATTGCTCGTGCTATTGTCATCGCCCGTGCAGTAGAACGGATAACAACGACTGAAGCATTGGTGAAAATAGTCGGTAACGCAAAACCGGTACTGTCACGAATATTTCAGGCATTGAGGATTGAAGTCAACGATGAGTTGGGAGCACTGCGGCAAGGATTAGACGGTGCGCGGATAGTAATAAAAACCGGTGGGAGACTCGTTGTCATAAGCTTTCACTCGCTTGAAGATCGAATCGTCAAGCAATACATGAGAAATGGGGATTGGAAAATTTTGACAAAAAAACCGATTACGGCAACTGATAGTGAGGTGAGAACGAATACGAGAGCAAGAAGCGCAAAAATGCGGGTAGCACAGCGACTATGAAAAAATTTCTCTACGTCGGCGTACCAATCGTTGCATTCATTTTAATTGTGGGGCAAATCCTGATTGCTAATGAATTGGCAGGGGTGCGAACGAACATCCATTCATTGGATACTCAAATCGCTACGCTTACCGATGAGCGCGACCTCCTACGTCAGCAAGTAGCCTCGGCCTCCGCATTAACGACCGTATCGGCTAAAGCGAAGCTTGCCGGATTCATTCCCCCAACGAAGTCAAGCGTTCTCTCTCTTGGGGATAGTGCTGTTGCAATAAACCAGAAATAAATCATGTGGAGATTGTGGAGCGCTTTTGGTTTTATTGTTCTTGTCTATTCCCTTGTTGTTGCCCGATTGTTTTACTGGCAAGTAATTCGTGGTAATGATCTTCGGGTACAGGCGTCATCGCAGTACTATTTGGAGTTTTCCCTGCCGGCCCAGCGAGGGACTATTGTCGCAAGTGACGGCAAGCCCTTTGTCATGAACGAGCCCTCGTTTCTTCTTTTTGCTGAACCAACTCATATAGAGGATATTGGCGCCTTTGCCCGTGATGTAGCACCACTTCTTTCCTTAGAACCGGAGGATTTGCGAGAGCAGTTATCCGAGCCCAATCGTGCGTGGGTACCGTTGGGTCATAAAATCGACAATACGACAGCGACTACACTGAAGGCATTGAACCTGGCGGGTTTGGGATTTGAGAAAGAACCCAAACGATACTATCCGGAAGCGTCGTCGTCGGCGCATGTATTGGGATTTGTGGGATCTGACCAATATGGTCGCGACCGGGGGTATTTTGGCCTTGAGGGATTCTATGACCGTGAACTTCGCGGGAAAGACGGAAAACTGCAGCTCGAGAAAGATGTTCGCGGAGCGCCAATTCTTATTAGTCAACCAACGAGAATTGAACCCGAGAATGGCAGAACGCTTGAGCTGTGGCTTGATAGGACAGTCCAACGAATTGTTGAGGAAAGGCTTAAGGAGGGGATAGCCAAGTATGGCGCCAAGGAGGGTTCGATAATAATCATGGATCCAAAAACCGGTGGGATACTCGGCATGAGCGCATATCCGTCCTACGATCCGGCAAAATACACCAATTTCCAAAAGGATGTATACAAAAATCCAACGGTCGCGGCGAGTTTCGAACCGGGTTCTACATTTAAAGCCCTCGTCATGGCTGCCGCTCTTAATGAAAAAAAAGTTACTCCGGTAACAGTCATGGACGAGAGTGGCCCGGTGCAGATTGGAGAGTATGCCATCCGAACGTGGAACAGTCAATACCACGGCACCATTAGCATGTCTGAGGTGCTTCAGTACTCCTCAAACGTCGGGATGGTCTATGTGGGTCGTCAGTTGGGTAAAGACGCGCTTCTGGGGTATCTGGACGCATTTGGGTTTGGGAAACCCACAAACGTTGATTTGCAAGACGAGTTTTCTCCGGATATTCGACCGCCAAACCAGTGGAGCGAGATTGATTTAGCAACCACCTCTTTTGGTCAGGGCATTGCGGTAACGCCGCTTCAGATGGTTCGTGCTATAGGAGCGCTTGCCAACGGCGGGGGACTCATGGAACCCCACGTTGTGCGTGCATTTATCGATGGCGAGGGACAACGGATGGAACGGAAGCCAAAAAAAATTCGGGATGTGATAACCGGGGCAACGGCACATGTTATAACGGAGATGTTAGTCAACGCCGTTGACAATGGAGAGGCCAAATGGGCTAAGCCAGCGGGGTACAGGATTGCCGGAAAAACGGGAACAGCCCAGATTCCCGTGGCCGGACACTATGACGAGAGCAAGACTATCGCCTCTTTTGTGGGATATGCACCCGCGGATAACCCAAAATTTGTGATGCTCGTGACCCTTCGTGAGCCAACGTCAAGCCCCTGGGGTTCAGAAACAGCCGCTCCGCTTTTTTTTAACGTAGCCCGCGACCTTTTTTCCTACTGGGCCATCCCACCACAGTAATTATGTTCGTGTCATCCCGGGCTTGACCCGGGATCCATTGTTTTTTTAGCCTGGATTCCGGCTCGGAGGCCGGAATGACAAAGAAAACATGGTATAATTGAGGCTATGATTCGGGGCGCCAAAGGGCTATATCACCTGCTTGAGGCAATTGTTGCAAACATTTGGTTTGGGTTCCCAGGGAGGAGTCTCACCGTCATCGGTGTAACCGGTACCGACGGTAAAACCACGACGACCACGCTTATCTACGAGATCCTCAAAGCCGCCGGGAAGAATGTCTCGATGATTACCTCCGTTGCCGCGGTCATCGCCGGCAAAAGCTACGATACAGGCTTCCATGTAACCAATCCCCGTGCGTGGTGGCTGCAGAAGTACCTTCGAGAAGTAGTCGACCACGGAGACACACACATGGTGCTTGAAGTCACATCACATGGATTGTCACAGTACCGCGTCTGGGGTATTCCGTTTGCAGTTGGGGTACTCACCAATGTCACGCACGAACATCTCGACTGGCATGGAACGATGGAGTCATATACGAAGACCAAGCTTTCGCTTCTCAAACAATCAAAAACCGCTATTGCTTCTAAAATCAAGCTGCCCGGGAAAAAAGTCATAGCGTATGACAAGCTGCGATTCCAGTTTCAAACAAGGCTTCTCGGCGAGTTTAACAGGCAAAATTGTCTAGCCGCGATTGCTGCAGCAAGAGAACTGGGAGTAGATGATGCTGTCATTCAAAAAGCTATTGCTGATTATGCCGGAGTGCCCGGAAGACTAGAGACTGTAGTAACTAAACCGTTTGGGGTAATTGTCGACTTTGCTCACACTCCAAATGCCATCGAGCAAGTCCTGCGTACTGTTAGGCCTTTCACAAAAAACCGACTCATTCACGTATTTGGTTCAGCGGCACTTCGTGATCACTCCAAGCGGCCATTTATGGGTACTGCATCGGCTCGATACGCAGACATTATTATCTTGACCGAAGAAGATTACCGAACTGAGGATGTTGACGAAATAATCAATCAGATCGCAAGCGGCATGCCAAAAGAAAAGAAAGTTCATAAAATACCGGATAGAAAAAAGGCTATTGAATTCGCGCTTTCCATTGCCAGACCCGGCGACTTAGTTATTTTGACTGGAAAAGGCCATGAAAAAAGTCTCGCACGGGGCAATAAGGAATATCCCTGGAGCGATCAGGAAGCAGTTAAGGAGTTCTTTAAGCACTAGTGTTACTATGTTTTAGAACATGATAACAAAGGCAAAGAATATACATTTTGTTGGTATTAAAGGGATTGCAATGGCGAGCCTGGCCGTGTGGGCAAAAGAGGCAGGAAAAATTGTCACAGGAACTGACGTTGGTGAGCAATTTCCGTCCGATCAAGTCCTCACAACCGCTGGAATTTCTTTCGATGTAGGTTTTGATCCGAAGCATATCGACCAATACAAACCGGATTTGGTTGTTTACACCGGAGCGCATGGAGGAAGGGACAATGAAGAAGTGCAACATGCAGCAAAGAAGGGAATTGCACTGCTTCCTCACGGAAAAGCGTTGGGGTTGGCAATGGAGGGACATCGGCAAATAACCGTCGCCGGCAGTCACGGAAAGACAACGGTTACCGCAATGATCGCCATGATTCTCGCGAAAGCCGGTTTGGACCCATCGT
>MFJJ01000037.1 GCA_001780895.1 Candidatus Gottesmanbacteria bacterium RIFCSPHIGHO2_01_FULL_46_14 | reverse complement strand
GCGCCGCGCTCGTACTCGAATCAACCCCGCCGGACATAGCAACAACTGCCCGTTCAAATCCCGCCTTCTCAAAAGAATTCTTTATAAACCCGATAAGCTCATTTGATTTCATGAAAACTTTTATTAAATGTATATCTTCTACCCGCCTTAGCTATCTTTTTTCCATTGACCATGACGATGTCCGCGGTAAAATCATTGCTCCCATGAATGAGAGCCGATCCGACGCCGTATCCATCAACCGGCGTTTGAGCTTTTTCAAAACGTCTCACTTTTTCTTCACTAAAACCACCGGACACGAGTATTTTAACATGAGAGAATCCTTTGTCATTGAGCGCACGACGAACAAGTTTAACAAGATGTGGGGTAACTCCGTATCCAGCTTTGAGAGATTTGTCGATCATGTTGCTTGCGGTATCCAGTCGAACGCCCCAAAGTTTCTTTCCGAGTATCTTGGCAACAGCAAGAGACGTTCCGACGCAGTCGTTATCAAAATCAACGAGGGCTACAACATTTGCGTCACGAATATGTTTTGCAAAAATTTGTGTTGCGCGCACCGTATCACCGCCACAGACCGCAATCAGCGCGTGGGGAATCGTGCCAACTGGCGTTCCGTTAAATCTGGAAGCGTGGGCAAGTGTACAAACGCCACTAGCTCCGCCGATGTATGCAGCATATCCATCTCCTTCCTGGTTTAAAAAATAATCAAATCGGTCGGCAAAGAAAAATACCGGCTTGCCATTGGCTACACGGACGACCCGTCGTGTAGTGGTGGCAACGACGGTTCTTCTAGCAAGAATTCCTAAATAGATTGACTCGAGATGGGCAAAAGAAACATACGACCCAGTTATATGCATTACCGATTCGCCTTGATTTATAATATCTCCATCGCGCAAAGCGCGAACGGCAAGAGACGTATCGACAACGGCCTTTAACAGTTCGACTACTTCATCAATCCCACAGAGAATACTTTTATCATTCCACTGAAAAACCTGCATCGTCACTGGCGTAAAGTTTTTTTCTTGTTCGAGGATATATTTTGTGCGATTGAAGTAGACAGCAGAATAGAATCCTTTTCTAATTTTCTCTATCGTCTCCTTACTCCAATAATTCATTTTCAAAGCCATTGAAACTGGAAACCCGTTCGCTTGGGTATAGTAGATACTACTACTGAAGATTTAGTTTCCGTGATATTGAATTTTGTAGTCGAAGCTCTGAATCGTAAGGAAGATTCTTTTTTACAAACTCAATTGCTTTCTTTTCTGCTTTATCTACCAATTTTGCCAATTTATTGTACTCTCGTTTATTCTCTCTTTTAGTCTTCATACCTACTTTATGCTAACACGTGTACTATATTAGTCAATACTGCAATGGTATTGGGTAATCAGAATACGTTTCAGTTCAGGCAGTCCAAACGCTCCAATTATCTGTGAATTTGTCTGTATGGCTTTAATAATTTGTGCCACTTGTACTTCAGAAAACTCATGATTGAATTTAGATAAATGTATTATAGCCACAACAATTAATCAGTAACTGTTTTAACCTCCCGCCAATCTGTTTCTCCTCTAAGGAATAGCTAATAAATGCATTAATACGATCCATACGTGAGTTCGTCGTCTTTCATTGCTATGACCGATATAACCCATGCTCCTCTATATAGGTTAAAACCGACGACGGAATAAGACCGACAATTGATAGTCCTTTGGAAATACGGCCTCGAATGATTGTTGACGACAGATTAGAGGTAACCAGTTCGGGTGAGGTTACGGCATCAAAGCCTTCCGGTAACTGCCCGGGCAGAGGGTGGCCGTTCCTCGGAAAAACAAGAAACGAAACTTCTTTTGGAAGTGTTTTGGAATCCTTCCAGCGGTGGAATTCAGGGAGGACATCACTGCCGACGATCCAAAAAAAATTGTATTTGGGAAACTGTTCTTTTAATCGGCGCGAGGTATCAATCGTATAGCTTTTTTCCTTACGCAGTATTTCGCTGTCCGATGCCTTAACGCCTTCTTCTTCGATGAGTTTTGTCATCGCTAACCGATCTGAAGCAGCAGAAACAGTCGGATCCCAGTTATGCGCAAAGTAGGGCATGAGCCAGACTTGGTCGAGATGAACTATTTCTCGCGTTTGGCGGGCAACGAGGAGATGTCCGATGTGTGGAGGATCAAATGAACCACCGAGAATTCCTATTTTCATTTTATTTGTCATCCCGGCCTCCGAGCCGGAATGACACGAAAGACTAAATCTTGGGTTTGACGAGAAGTGTCCGTTGACTGCCGTCTCCTATTGATTCCGTCTCAACGCGTTCGTCACCACCAAGCGTCAAATGGATTACCCGCCGCTCGGATGCGGTAAGATCAGGAAGCTCCACGGCTCGGCCGGTCGCCATCACCCGCTCCGCAGCACGCATGGCCATGTGCATGAGCGTTTCTTCCCGTTTCTCGCGATAATCACCCACATTCACATATACTTTGACCCAGCTCTCAATCACTTTAGAAACCATGATGCCTAAGATGATTTGAAAACTCTCGAGCGTCCTGCCGTGGAAACCGATGAGAAGTCCGGTTTCTTGTGTTTCGATGTGCACGCGATACGCTCCGGTCTCATCCATAGCTACGGAAACGACACCTTCTATCTCAAGATTCTGAAGTAATTCTTCTGCTGTCTGTTTTACCTGATCAACGTGGTCCATAGCTATTTTTGCGCGTTAACCCTTCTCTGTTGCATAATACCAAAAAGTCCGAATACGTTCCAATAGAGGGCCAGACCCAACGGAAACTGAAAGGCAAAATAGCCAAACATAACCGGCGTAATCATCGCCATCTGTTTTTGCACCTCCGCTGCCGTGTCTTCGGGCTTCTTCTCGTCGGTTTTCTGAATTGCTTGCGTCTGAGGTATCGGCATCATCAGCTTCATCTGATACCACTGCAAGATTCCGGTAATTAATGGTATAGAAAACAGCCACCAGCCATGGGTTTGAAAATCACTGGGTTTGATGCCAAGATTGACGCCAAAAAATGACAGATCGAGACTTCCCAGTCTCAGGAGTGGCAAGTATAGAATTTGATTGAGTTCACCAACAAGCGTCTCCAAATTCCCATTGCCCAATACATGGGCAAATACCGAGTAAAGACCAATGAGCACCGGAAATTGAAGAAGAAGTGGAAGACATCCTGCGGCCGGATTAATGCCATGCTGCTTATAGAGATCCATTTGCGCTTGTGAAAGTTTTGCTTTATCTCCTTTGTGTTTTATATTAATTGCATCAAGGTGAGGCTTGAGTGAAGCCATCTTCTTTGCGCTTTTGAGTTGCGTCTGCATGAGCGGGTAAAGGAGCAGCCGAATCGAAATAGTCAGGAGGATAATGGCAAACCCCAAGGGGCCGGGAATATGCAAAAATTCAAAGAGTTTATAAAACGCGACCAGAAGGTTGATAATCGGCCAGACAACGATTTGGTTCCAAAGGGTAGAGGAGTTCATAATATTGGTACCGGGTCGTCGCCACCCTTGCTCCAAGGATGACAACGCACGACTCGCTTAAGCCCGAGCCACAATCCAGAGATTATACCATAGCGACTGACCGCTTGATACGTATACTCGCTGCAGGTAGGAACAAATCGGCACGCTTTATCCGAAAGAAAAAGAAATTTGAGTACTCCCGTATCAAAAGACAGGTATCGCTGGTAGAAACGGATAGCACCAAGGATGAGTTGTTTCATAGAAGATTTGCGCGACGGAGAAGCTCCTCCACGTTTTTGGCGATTTCTGTCTCCCGAATTGATTTTGCGATAAGTATTGCATCTGTATTTCCTTGTGTCTGCGACAAGATCATACGCACTGCTTCCCGCATCAAGCGTTTGATTCGATTGCGCGCAGTTGCCCGTTTGTCGACACGTGTGGAAACGATAAACGCAAAACGAGAAAATTTTTCATGATTGGGCAAAAATACAACGTGCATGGATGTATTTGATAGGCGCGTACCGTTTTGTAATACGTTTCTGATTTCAAAAGAGGGGAGTCGGTTTGTCTTTGGAAGCATGAATTAGACGGTCAGGCGCTTTCGTCCGGTGAATCTTCGACGGGCAAGAACTTTTCTCCCGCCCGCGGACTTCATGCGCCTGCGAAATCCGTGCTTTCGCACTCGCTTTTTCTTCTTCGGCTGATACACACGCTTTGGCATACCAGATGGATTATATAGAACTGGAAATGCAATGTCTATGCTTGTCTATGCTTGCCGGACGGCGAGGCTTACGCCCATGAAGTTTTGAAGTTCGCTATGGAGTTGGTGTAGCTCTTCTCGTGAAAAAACCGACGAGAGCGCTGACGCGCTCATCAGTGCATGAAACAATTTTGGATCAAGCGAATAATTTCGCTGACTGAAGCTTGAATACAATAATTTGTCTACTGTTGTGCTAAAGAACGATCTGCTTACAAGTCCGAGGAAATAATATCTCACATGCTCACGAAAAACGAATTCGATCCCATCGGAAAGTTGAGGAGGCATGCGCTCGTTATAAAAATCAAAGCCTGCTCGGGCAATGCATACATGGTATGCATACGATGAGACATCAATTATTCTGTGTTCCTTAGGATCGACATGGTAAAATTCTCATGATATGGAAAAACTCCGACAGCAAGTCAAGAAAATCTTGCGGCAACGTTCGGATCCCCTCAACATACGGAGATCCACCGCAGAGGTAGTTGGACAGTTTCGATTTGTTTCTATCAACCCGGAGAAGCTGCAGTCGTTTGCAACTAAAATCAAACGTCGAATAGCAAATGGTCAACTTCTTTCAGAGGACCAGTTTGGGGCTAGGAACGTTGATATACAACGGGTATTTTTCCAAGATGTCGTGAACTTTTGTTTTTGGGCGCCGGCTGGAAAACAGAAATGGAGTATAGAATATCCGCCTGGAACTCACGTAGATGGTTGGAACGCTCTTGTTGCATGTTTCGACCGCGCACTCGAGGAAGGGTATCCCATTTTTGATGCAACGTTTCTTGCCGGGCTAACTCTGGAAACCGCGACTCATATTTTTCGTAGCGTCGACGAAACTCCCATCCCGCTACTTGGGGAGCGCATACAGAGTCTTCGAGAAGCAGGTGACATTCTTCAGCGGGATTTTAATGGGCAATTTGCAAATGCAGTGAAGGCTTCAAGCTACCATGCAGACGCGCTGTCCCAGCTAATTATTTCCGAGTTTCCCTCATTTTCTGACTCTCGCATGCTCAATGGCAAAAAAGTAAACTTTTTTAAGCGGGCACAGATTTGTGCCTATGATATATCTCTACTTCCAGATACTCACGTTGATAATATAGACCAACTGACCGTGTTTGCCGATTATAAACTCCCGCAAGTATTTCGATCAGTTGGTATTGTTGAGTACACACCAATGCTCGCGCGAAAGATTGACTCGCTTTCACTTGTTCCAGAAGGAAATAGAGAAGAGATTGAAATTCGGGCTGCAACTATCTGGGTAGGAGAACTTTTGGCAGATATCTTGAATATTTCACCGGCGCTCGTCGATAACGCAGTATGGCTCTTTAGTACACAGGTACCCTCAAAATTTCCTTACCACAGAACGCTCACCACATCCTACTAGGAGTGCTTGCGCATTTCATGCTCAATGAGCATTCGGATATATTCTGATCGGGACCCGCCAGTTGATCGAGATACCCGAGTTAAAAACTCATCGATGTCCGGCGAGACAAAGAATGCAAAACGTCGATTGACAATGTGTTCAAGTTCCTTAAAACTCCACTCGAGAACATCATCAAGCGACTCTTCGTCATATTCAGTTTTTATGAGTCGGGGTGCAGATACCTGATCAATAAAAGTCGGGTTTTTTCCTGTCCCAAAAAGCAATATCACTGGCTTTCCTCGCGATAAAACCGTTCCCACCTCGTATCCGATATGAATCGAAGAGGGATACGATCCCTCAACGAGCATAACATCGCATTCAGCGATATACGAAGACCATTCTTTATACCACTGCGAAATGTCATGAGTTGTCGCTCGCGTGGTATCGCGCAGGTGATATGAGAGGACTTTTTCAAAGACAGTATGATGTTTCTTTTCTAACCACGTGATAATAGTTCTGTACGTTGGGAGGTATGCGTTTCGCTGTGAAAGAGAAGCGGTAAAATAAACTTTCATGCCTTCTTCTGGACAACCACACTAAACCAATGGGGCAACGAGTGATCGGTGTTAAAACTTTCGTCAGACCAAAGTAGGGTAAATCCTGCTTTAGAAAGCATTGTGGTGATTTCGCTTTTTTGATACAGAGAAAAAAAGCGTTGTCCTCCTAAATCTGAAAGTTCAAGCACATGCTTTGATCCAAGCTTAAGAGACAAATAGAGAATGCCTTTTGTCTTCAGGAAAATATGAAAATCCGCAAGTGCTGATGGCAAATCCCGTCTGGGAATATTGGTTAATGCATCGGCATATATTCCATCAAAGCTTTCGGGGATAAAAGGAAGTTCTCTGGGGTCTAACCGTCCGAACAGACCATTAGGCACTCGTTTTGTAGCTTCCACCAGTAGTCCATACGAAGATCCAACACCAAAACAGGAATAGCCCAATTCAGATAATAGTTTGTAGTCCCTGCCGCTTTGACACTCAACTAAAAGCACACTGCTTCCAAGCTTCACGTATTTTTGAAATGGTGCAATATTGTATTTTTTAATTTCTCGCACCGTTATTGGATTCCATTCCCATTTTTGTGCATACTCAGGCGCACAGCGGTCATATGTCTGCATGGTCACATAAATCTGTGTTTCCGAAAGATCATCATCGGATAAATAGCGATAAGGTGTTTTTATCATATCGACCACAATTATAACGCTGCGAGTCTTACGGTGCCACTTCCTGTTTACCCTTCCGTAGTCCTGAGCTTGTCGAAGGACGAAGGAGGGCCAAGTGACGGCGTGCTCTATCTTAATTTACTGAATTCTTCCGGGGAAAGATTGACGTCTCGAAGTATTTTTCGAAGAAGACCTTTCCCGATTTGTTCACCAGCGTGAATCGGCACACTGGTCTTCCGCCCATCACTGTGCTCCATTCGGACATGACTTCCTTTTTGACGAACAGTGGAAAAATCTTGTTTTTTGAGAAGCGCAATAAATTCTTTACCACGAATTGGTGACAATTTAGGCATACTGAAGATGCATATCTTCTATGCCGAAAAAGCGCGTCTGGGTACCTGGAGAGCGGAATTTTTCCGATTTTATCTCTTTATCGGACTCCAGTACCAGCCCGATTACTTCTCGAATTCTTTCTCGTACCTGTTCGAGGGTTTTTCCTTGCGTATAACAACCCGGAAGCTCCGGAACAGACGCAACGTACAGGCCATCTTCATCCTGTTCAATAAGCACTTTAAAGTAAAGGGTCCGGCTGCGCTTGGCCATATGAGCGCATTATAACACACAGAAAAAAGCACTTACGGTGCCACTTCCTGTTTCACCCGCCGACCTGTCCGCCGAAGCCTTGGCGAAGACGGAAGCCTCGGCGTAGGCGGGCCACATAATCAAGGGGCAACTTCCTGCCACGTAATGGGGACATCCCGCATGGAGTCGGGCATGGCGAAGAGGAGCCGGGGATTGTAGATAAACAGTTCAGCAGCCGTGGTCTCATTGGCGCTTACACTGTCAAGATCCCTCTGAAGAGAGAAAGAATTGGCGATAAACGAGCCCGTCGCGACCAATCGCTCGGTCCCGGCATTCGTGCTTGCTCCGGCTCAAAATGGATGAGTGAAGCTACTAATCAAAAACGGAGCGTATTTGCAAGCAAAATTACTTTACGCTATATTTCTGCAAATCAAATAAATACATGAGCAATCATGAACGACGAATACTCACCCCTCAAGATTTAGACATTGAAATACCAGATTTCACATTTCGACCAAATGTTTGGACTGAAGCCTTTTTAACTGGTCTTTCATCTGTTCCTATTGAGGATAAACGAATAATTGAAATTGGTGTGGGAACAGGTATCATAGGGATTGACTTATTAAAACGCGGAGCACAAGAATATATTGGAATTGACATTGATTCAAGAATACTCCCCATTGCACACAATAATATTTCTAGAAAAGTCCCAGAATATATGCAGAAAGTAACACTTTTACAATCCGACCTTCTTGAATCTATACCAGACGATCAATCCGTGGATGTTATTTGCGGATGTCTTCCTCAAGTCAGTAAACCGGCAACAATAGAACTTGGCGCGGCAGATAGCTATGCACGATATTTTGATGCTGCAAAATATCAATCTGCCTTGAATGTTTATGGGTTAGGTTTAAATGAAGCCGTGCTCGTTCAATCAAAAACCAGATTAAAACCAAACGGAAGTGTCGTTCTGGTTCTTTCCGGAAGAGCCGGAAAAAATATATCAGAACAACTTTATATACGTAACGGCTATGCCCCACATATTGTATTTGAGGACAGCATCGCGCAACTTCGTGAAACAACTCTTTCCACGCTTGTTCAGGCTGAAGAACAAGGATATGAATTTTTCTTTTTTCAGGATCCCACATGCATAGAGAGAATTACAGTAAAAGAGGCCGAAGAACGAAGACTTAGTGGAAAAGACTCATATCATAAAATCTATGTCATCGAAGGGAAACTCAACTAATTTTCGGGCAGCACGCCTAAGCTCTTTTGGATCTTCTTTGCAGATTGAATCTGTAGATTTACCTCCACTTGGTTCGCGCGATGTTTCGATTAAAGTTCACTTTGCAGGAATTAATTTTTATGAACTCATGATTATGGACGGAAAATATCCATCTTTA
>MFJJ01000036.1 GCA_001780895.1 Candidatus Gottesmanbacteria bacterium RIFCSPHIGHO2_01_FULL_46_14 | reverse complement strand
CTTAAAGATCGCCAAAAAGTACAAGTTGTTTGTCATCGAGGATGCCGCCGAAGCTCACGGGGCAGAATACAAGGGCAAAAAGTGTGGCAGTCTAGGAGATGTGAATTGTTTTAGCTTCTACGCTAATAAAATCATTACCACTGGTGAGGGGGGGATGGTGGTCACTAACGACGAGCATCTGGCCAAAGAGGCCAGGAAGTTGAAAGACCTTTATCACTCCGATCAAAAAAGATTCATCCATGAAAAAATTGGCTACAATTATCGTTTGACCAATATGCAGGCAGCTCTGGGCTGCGGCGAGCTCAAACACATCGGTCAGTACGTTGCCAAAAAACAGCACCTAGCCAAACTCTACTCGGAATTACTCAAAGACATAACCGGCATCAGACTGCCTATCACTAGGCCATTAGTCAAAAATGTTTTCTGGATGTACTCTATTCTTATCGACGAGAGAAAATTATTCTTAACCCGGGACGACTTAAAAGTCAAACTGAAAGAGAGAAATATTGATACTAGAGATTTCTTTTATTCCCCGACCGACCAGCCAATTCTAAAGCCTTATTTATCAGCCGGAGATCGGTTTCCGGTTACTGATTTTGTTTCCCGTCGCGGACTTTATCTTCCCTCCGGTTTGGCCATTACCGACCAGCAGATCAAGGCGGTCGCCAAAAACATCGAAGAAATCGCCGGGAAGACTTCAGCAGAGGCGAAACTCTACCACAAAACTTTCGCCCCTCCCAAACCAGTCGAGAATTCGGTTAAAAAATAGTTTATCTTCCAGCATCGGCAGAAAACGTAGCGAAAGACTTTTCAACCAATCTTTTTTTGCCTCGATCTTCTTTTCATCGACCCGACCGGTGTCCCACATGGTATTTCTTTCACCCATCCGTACCTGACTGACCCAGGAACGGATTTGAAGAACCGTCCAGAGGTTAGGAGTCACCGTTTTGATGCTTCTGATTTTCAACCCCGCTTTTTTGGCCATAATTTCTACCGACGTCTTATTAAAGTGATTCAGGTGGTAGGGGACATGCCAATGAAGCCAGGCCTTACCCCAGAGCGATCGATACAGCGCCCCAGTGTTAGGAAAGCTCATCCGAATTCTCCCCCCCGGTTTCAGATAACTTTTGCAGGCGATGAGCAGTCTGACTGGGTCAGGGGTATGTTCCAATACCTGTGAGGCGGTGATTAGATCAAAATGCTTTTTTGGAAAATGGCTATTGTGCAAGAAACCAAGATGGAACTTAAACCCCAACTTTCTGGCAATCCTTTCGGCGTTCTTGTCCGGATCTACACCGTAAGCCACTCCCCCCAACGCTTTTATTTCTGCCAGAGAATACCCCGCCCCAGAACCGATGTCTAGTACGCGTTCTCCTGGTTTAGTGTCGAGATGACATGTTCCCCCCAGGCCCTTCTTCTCGATTGTCTCTTTGGACGGTATATTTTTAGCGGCCGCCAGGACTTGCTCCGGCGATATCTTTGCCCTCGGATAGTGTTTTGAATAGATCTTGGCGATCTCTCTGGTTGTTAGTTGAGGAGCAGTCTGCATGAAACCACAACTAACGCATTCACGCAAATCAAACCGCCCAGGATACCCATGCCGATCGTCATAAAGCTGGCGATACTTAATTCTGGTTTTATTGCCGCAAATCTTACACGCTTGTTTCATATTTATGAAATAAACTGAAACGAAAAATTAAACATATTGAAAAACTCCGAAATCAAACGCCTTATCAACGGCTTCAGACTATAGTTTTTCAGGAAATAAAAGATGTAGGCTGGGTTACGCCAGAGACAATAAATCACCGTCCGGTAATAAAACCGCGAAAAATTAAAGTTTTTAAGGCTTTTAGTTATATATCTGGCCGCCCCCTTTTCGTAACTTCCTGGTAGAAAATCGGCCGAAATCTCTCCCTTTCTGACTAATTCATCAAAAATCGGCGTTCCGGGCAGCGGCTGAAAGAAGTGGATATTGGCAAAGTCGATATTGGCCTTCTTTATCAAAGCTGTGGTTTTAGCCAAATCTGCCCGCGTCTCACCCGGAAAGCCGATGATGAAGTTGGCCGTCACCCGCAACCCAGCCGCTTTAATCTCGTCGACAATCGGCGGGACAATTCTCGGCTCCAAGCCCTTTTTCATCAATCGCAATACTCTTTTTGAGCCGCTTTCCGGAGCAATAATGATGATCTTCCAACCGGCCCGCTTCATCAAACCCCAAAGCTCCCGGTCGCCCCTTTGCATTCGGATACCGTTCGTCGTACAAAACTCGGCTCCTTTTAGGCCAAGCGCAATAACCGAGCGGCAAAACTCCTTGGCGTAGTTAGTGTCGAAAGTGAAGTTATCATCCAGGATGCTAAAAGATTTAATCCCCTTCTTGTCGTAAAGACACCTGATTTGTTTCATCAAATAGTCGATACTGTGGCTTCTGACCAACTTGCCGTTGATTAACGAAGCCGAACAGTAGGTGCAGCCATAGGGACAACCACGAGTGGTCACCAGAGGGACATTTCGTTTTTGCGAACTAATTAGGCGGTAGCCTTTCTTGAGATAGTCATCGAGTCTGATTGCCTCGTAGTCGGGCAGGCGCAGGTCATCAAGTTTTGCGGTCAGATATGGATTTTGCCTCACGATTTGGCCTGCCGTAGTCCGGTAGGTTAGACCGGGTACTCTGGACCAGCGCCGTTTTTTTTTATCCAGTTCTTCCAGAAAAAGCGGAAAAACCAACTCTGCCTCCCCCCTGAAAATAAAGTCGATTTCCTCGTGTTTCATAACCGAGTCCGGATAGCAGGTCACGTGAGGCCCACCCATGACTATGGGAAGGTGGGGATACTTAGCCTTAATCGCCCGGGCAATTTCGAGCGACTCATCAAAGTTGATCGACCAAGACGAAATACCTACCACCTGAGATTTAAAGCGGGTGATCCTTCTGACAATTTGATCATGGTCAATCTTATTCAAGACACAATCAATAACATCAACTTTATATTTTTTCTTGTCGAGATTGCCGGTCAAATAGGCCAGAGAAATGGGCATCGCCATCACCAAGCCGGGATTGCTTGGCCAAATAAGGGTGATGTGTTTCTTGCGCGACTGGCCAGAAATTGAAATCATCTCGGCCAATTGTACATCACTAAAAAATACCCTACAATGTACGAATTATGCCTGAGTTCGTTAAACCCCCCGACTTCAAAAACAATCACTATAAAAAAATAGAAAAAGACTATCTAGGCTTCTTCGCCACCACGGCAAATTGGCCACCCGACAAAGATCGGATAGAAATTAGTGACCTTCGTCATGTCTTTTTCGAACTGTCAAACTTATGCAACTACGCCAGCATTCATCCCCGCTGTCCTGTTTCTTGGCAAAAAAAGAAAGTCATACTCAGTTCTAAAGTCGTCAAAAGCGTTATTGACCAGTTGGGCAAGGGTAACTTTCAGGGCTACATCGCCTTCCACCGTTACAATGAGCCCACCAATGACCCGCGCCTGTTCGAATTTATTTCCTACGCCAAAACCCACGCCCCAACTGCCAAGATTAGGCTCTTAACCAACGGCTCCTATCTTAACCAGACTATGGTTGACGATCTTGATGCAGCGGGGTTGGATATTCTGGAGGTCTCTTCCTACTTTCCCAAAGAACACCAGCGGCTAATCAAACTAAAAGCCAAGTTTCCCTACAAAGTTTTCTATTCCATTCTTGATAACCGGAAAAGCATCTATTTGACCGACAAACTTAACTTGGTCAAGCCCTGTTTCGCTCATATCAATGATGTGACCATCAACTGCGAGGGAAAAATGCCCATCTGTTGCCTTGATTGGAAAAATAAAGTTGTTTTTGGCGATTTAAAAAAGAATTCTCTGGAAAGTATTCTCCATAGCCATTTCTTCACCCAGACTTTTAGGGCGTTAACCAAAGGCAAAAGAAATCTAGATATTTGTTCCCGCTGCGACTGGTCGAGGTAGAGAGGTATCCTTTGAGCGATTAACTTTAAGTAAAAGTTGATAAGAAGAAATTAGCCCCTTAATGCCCTCTACCCCGAATGTTTCTTTAGATTTACTTGTGGTCATCGCTTCTAGCCCATATTTTTTCAGATTCTTTTTGAAATCTGCTTTATTAATTACCACAAAAAATCTTACCTCTGTTCCGAAAATCGATGTGACAGTTTGCTTAACATAAAATGTTTTCTTGTCTGTTAGCGGCAGCCTCGAAATAATTACATATCTTGAGCAAACCCTCGAAATTTCCTTGATGACTTTGACCCAATCCTGCAATGTATATTGAATTACCCCTGAAGAAAAGACAATATCATAATAGGTAGCTGGACAATCTATCTCCTGTGCATAGCCTTTAATAAAATGGGTTTTCGGATATCTTATCCTGGCGGTCTTTATTAAGGCGTCATTAATTTCACAGCCAAAATACTCCATTTTGGATAACGGAGATTTGGCCAATTTGAATATTTGATAGTAGTCTCCACCTCCGCAACCCAAGTCCAATAACCTTCCCTTGGAAATAGCCCTCAAGCGACCACATGTCAATTTAATGAAATTTACATTTTCTTTTATCGCTTCGTCATACAGCAAAACCTTAGGATCTAATTTTTCCAAAAGTCGTTTACCCTTGGCGGTTTTTCTTTTATCAGGATAGCCATGCTTGCCCCCAATTTCGTTTAAAGTCACCAACTTATTTTCCACCCACATCCAGCTTGAGGGTTGACGTCTAAATAGGTTAATTATCTTTTCAAACACTTCGCCCATGTGTATGTTTTTCCAATAAGATCGTACTCCAGTACGCCGGTGACTTAATATCCAGTCTATCTCCTGCCAGATATTCCTTCACATTCAGTTTTAATCTAGAAAAAAGTGCAAGCAATGTTTTCCAGTCAAAGACGATTTCCATCATCTCCACTCCGTAGCCAATTTTCTTGTAATAAGATAAATTCATCTTACTGCCAGTCGAGAAAACGGGTAGACGGTGAAGTAAAATATATTTTTTGGAAACCCGTGCCAACTCTACCAGAGCCCGACGATACCCCAAGTCTGTGTGTAACACCCCGGAAGCCAAAACAATGTCATAGACTCCGTCCATGAAAGGTAGCTCCGTCATCGGCGCCATTTTGAAATCAATCCCGCGATGGCTTTTCCTTGCTAGCGCAACAAAATGTGGCGACACGTCACACCCGACATACCTAGTCGAAAGACCAGCCCATTTAAAAAAATCATAATAATAACCACTGGAACAACCAACATCAAGAATGCTTGGTCGCACCAGACCCAACCTTTTAATAATTTCTATCACCAGTGCTGCCACCTCGGGAACCTTTTTCTCTTTTAAAATTGGCGCCACGATTTGCCATTGGCTTTGGGGGAGTGAATTGTCCAGCCAAGCATCAGAAAGTTGTCTTGCCTCCCCAAGCGATATCTTCCGATAACCGTAAGAAACTGGTTCAGAATTTTTCTTAGACATTCAATAAGTATTGTTCCAGTTTAATCTTTGTCCTATGTAACCATAATCGTATTATCACCAAATACGAGCTCTGTCTAATTTTTATTCCGGTCTTGTGGAAAAAAAGCCGAAACTTATATATATATTCCGGCAGATAATGCAATGGGTACAACATCCAGAAATAAGCCATAAATCGTTGCAACGTTCTATTAAGGTTGGGCAACAGATATTTTTTGGGACAAGCCAACAGTAAAAAGTTGGTATAGTCAATGATATTCAACTTTGATCTCCGCCCAAACAGTAAATTAAAAACCTCTTTGTAGCTAGCCGTTCGGCCAACAAGGTGCTCGCTTCCTGTCTGCTTGGCAAAATTATAATTTCTTGCTTTGTTGGAAACAATTAGTTTAAAGCCGTTTCTTTTGGCGCGGCAAAAAAACTCGTAATCAGCAATATAATGAGGCAGCCGACGGTAGTTAAAATTGCCAATCTTCTCAAATACCTCCACCGGTATTAGCGTTCCCTTCCCCGGTAGGGTGTCAATATCCTTAATGATCCCCCGGTCCCGGTAAAACTGGGCATTCTTAGCGATTTTATCCGCCACGCCGTAAATCAAGTTTTTTTGCCAAACGATCTTTACCCCGGCGTCAATAACATGATTGGGGTCATCGGCGTCCAAAATCAAGGATCCCACAATCGCCCTTTTGTTCTCTTGGCTCGCCTTAACAATATTGGTGAGGTAATCTGACTTGACAAAACAGTCGTTATTCATTGTCAGGACAAAGTCACCCTTTCTGGCTCTCTTTAAGGCTTCCTTTATGCCGCGGTTAACCGATTTTGTCCACCACCAGTTGCCGTTACCCGGGATCAACGTCCAGAGATATTTTTCTTTCATGTATTCCGCCGTCCCGTCGGTTGAACCATCATCGACTACGATCACTTCGAAATTTTTGTAGGTTTGTTTTTCAAAGGAGGTCAAGCATTTTTTAGTGTATTCCAGCCGGTTATGCACCGGCAAAACGACAAAAACCTCATGAGATTCCGGCTTGCGCCCAAAATATAAAGTGTGCCAACTGGAGAGGTGAGATAACTGCCCTTTCGCCATCTCGTGCCAGACCTTATAGACCCCGGGAAAGACTGGATCGACATCATGAAACAAAACCAACCCCCCCGGCTTCACCCAAGGAAAAAACAGCTCTAAGTCCGCCTTCACGTCTTCGTATATATGCGAGCCGTCAATAAAAAGTAAATCAATCTTTTTTCGCCAGGTCTTGCCAACCTCGCTCGAGTAACCTGGTACCGGGATGACATTCTCCAACTTCAGTCTTTGCATATTTCGCTCAAAATCGGTTCGGAATTGCTTGTTTTTAAACTGCACCCCTCTGACAAAGTCCTTGTTGTTGCCGGCAAAAGTGTCGATGGCGTAAATCTTGATGCTCTTATCTCTTCTTCCAAGGCCAAAACAAGCCGCCGACCGACCTTTAAAACTGCCAATCTCGACAATTGTCGAGCCTTTTTTTAGTGAAGCCGCCGCATCATAAAGCACTTTTTCCTGACCGGGAACCAATAAACCTTCGATTTGGTCAATCTTCTTGAAATTATTTTCCCAGGTATCGATCTTCATTATTTTTCTAATTGCCAACTACCGTCAACGTACATCGGACTATGTCTTTGCACCACCGTCTCCCCCGTGTGATAGAAATCCCCATCCCCGACATTAAAATTTATCGCCCCGATGATAAAATCCGCCTCTTCACCCCCAACCGTTACCCGAACGCTCATCTTATATTGCCCCTTAGCCAAAGGCAGCTTGGGGCACTCGAAAATAAACTTGCCCCTCGGTGGACACTTAGCCAGTTCCTGTTTGGTGTAATCCATATAGTGAATAAACAAGGACTGCTCCATCGGCGAAGTGACCCCAAACCCCACATTGATATCTTTCTGTCCTTCTCCGTTTGGGGCAAAGTACTTAAAGATAAATCGACACTTGTCACCCGTCTTGATTTGGCTTACTCTCTGGCCCAGCGCGTTCTCCATCCAGAAATTATCAATTCTGATCTTACCATTACCAATTCTGTTTTGAATCTTTCCGACCGTTGACTCGTTTTCGTCCGGCACATAATCGCTCATATACCTCCCGATCACGTCCCTGGTTTTACCTTCCGCTACTAACCGTCCTTCTTCCAATAGAATCGCCCGATCACACAGGGAGTCCACCGCCGTCATATTGTGGCTGACAAACAGCACTGTTCGCCCTTCATTCTTGGCAATTGACTGCATCTTCTTTAGCGACTTACGCTGGAATGACAAGTCGCCGACAGCCAACACCTCGTCGATAATCAATATTTCTGGATCCAAATGGACCACGATGGCAAAGGCCAACCGCACATACATGCCACTCGAATACCGTTTCACCGGCATATCGATAAAGCGGTCAATCTCGGAAAATTCCACAATCTTTTTGAACTTTCGATCAATCTCCGACCGCTTCATCCCCAAAATCGATCCGGACAAATAGACGTTTTCCCTGCCGGTTAGCTCGCTGTGGAAACCGGTACCCACCTCCAGGATACTCGCCACCCGTCCATCAATCGTAATCCGGCCAGTTGTTGGCGGCACAATCCGGGCCAGGATCTTTAAGAGCGTACTTTTCCCCGCACCGTTACGGCCGATCACCCCCAATACCTCACCTTGGCGCACCGAAAACGAAACGTCTTTCAGGGCCCAGAAACTATCTTTTTGTCTTCGGTTTCCTTTCTTTATTCTTTCCCAAATGTTTTTAGGTGAATCCATGATCAAATCCCGCAAGTCATAGTATTTACCCTCATGACTAAGGTTATAAAATTTACCCACCTTGCTAGCCTGGATTACTGCTTTTGCCATAAAAATTACAAGATATCAATAAAACTATCCTCCTGTCGGCGAAAATAAACAAAACCAATAATAAAAATCAACCCCGTAAATCCTATCGACAGTATCAGCGTCGGCCAATCCATCGGGCGGGTTCCGAAAAAACCAGAGCGGGATACCTCAATCGCCTCTGCCACCGGATTAAAAATTCTGATTATCTGCGATGTCCCCCCAAACAAACTCGAAGGCCAAATCACCGGCGTGGCATACATCATCAGCTGGATGAAAAATGGCAGGATATAGCGTACGTCCCGAAACTTAGCGTTGATTGGCGCCAGGAACATCCCCACCCCTAAGGCAGAGACTAGCATCATCATTAGTAATAATGGCAAAAGTAGCAAGGCCTGAAGCGTGACTGTTACCCGGTAATACATCAGCATCCCGACTAGGATAACCAACATTGGGATCAGGTCGACGATATGGGCCAGTGTCGACGATAACGGCGCCAGTACTTTTGGAAAGTAAACCTTTTTTAGGATATTCTCATTAGAGATCAGACTGTCGCTCGAGCTCGATAAAGTCGTCGAAAAGAAATTCCAAAACAAAAGTCCGATAAAAACAAAAATGGGGTAGGGGATATTATCGGAAGGCATCTTAGCAAAATTACCGAAAACGATGGTGAATACCACAACTGAGACCAGAGGCTGCAGTATTATCCAGGCCACCCCCAAGACGGTTTGTTTGTACCTGATCTTGATATCTCGCCAGGTTAGAAAATAAAGCAGATCACGCTGATCCCAGATCTCTTTCCAGTCAATCTCAAACAGGTTTTTCTTTGGTGTGATAACGATTTTTCTGGACATCAAAACTGGATTATAACCGGTCAATGAAGTAAATTATATAAGAATGTTTCTTACATTTTCCGACTCTGCCAAGTTTGCTGAAGCTGCCACCTCCTTTTTATCGGGACAAGGCCTCACCATTCACCATAGTTTTTTCAGCCCTTCCGCCCTCGCCTCATACCAACCCGGACAATCTTGGCCCACCGGGTTTCTACCCCTAACACCATTTATTCTCTCCATCGCTTTTAAACTCCTCCCCGCGAACGATCTCACCATAGCCGCGGTCGGTTTTCTTTTATTTGCTTTTTGTATCGGACTAGTCTTTCTTATTGCCAAAAAACTTCATTCCGCTCGCGCCGGCATCGTTTCTGCCTTGCTTTTCTCTTCCTCGCTCTTTTTTTTCGAGTATGCCCAAAATGCCTCGACGGAGATTTTCTTTACCACAGAAATACTTCTCTTTACCTACCTAGCGCTGCAAAAAAACAAACCGCGTTGGTTGGCTATCATTCCGCTGTTGCTGATGTTTATCACACGTCAGCAGGCAATTCTTTTTTTACTCGCCTTGCCAACTTACTTCATTTGCTTCGGTCTGAAAAACTGGCGTCATCGCCTCTTGTCAGTTATCGTCATTGTCCTTTTCTTTTTCGGCCTATACTCGCTCGCTAAAAAAGACGTCTCCTCAATCTACTCACCCCTTAAGCCGTTTTATGCTGTCCAAATGGCCGCGGGAGTCAGTCAGGGCCTCTATCTTCGCGGTCAAACCTATTCCGCCACACCCATCACCCTAAAAGACTTTGCTATTAAGGTTGTTTATAACCTTTATAACTTCGCCAAAAGCCCTGACCGCCTTGCTCCCACCGCTATTTTTCTACTATATCTATTTTCTTTTTTTACCTCCAAACACCGTCAGTTTACTTTCTACACTGCCAGCGTTTTCCTATTGTTTCTCTTAGGTGCTTCCGCCAGTTTACCCAACGCTCGCTACGTCCATCCAGTTATACCACTGGTTGTTATCTCTGCCAGCCCAACTTTAATTCAACTACTGGAAAAGTTCTCTCCCCGCCGGTTCTATTTGAAACTCACTGCAGTATTGGTTTTTCTGACCCTACCAACCATTGGATTTTTTACCCTCGATGCCCGCTTCCGACGTCAGCAGTACAACATCGACAAGCCTCCGGTCTACCGGCAGATATCAAGTCTGATGGCCGAAACCATTCCAAAGGGAAAACTCATTATAACCAACCTTGACGCCTGGGCCGCCTGGTACGAGGGCTTGACCACGATGTGGTTTCCGCTCTCACCCGACCTGCTTTCCGGCCATCAAGATAAAGTCAGCTATATCGTCATCACCAATTACAAGGAACACGACGGCGATTTCGCCCTTGGGGATTGGCGCGAAGTTGTCTATTCGCCTGAAAAAATTGGCAATCAGTTCCTCAAAACCAATTATCGCCTGCTGACAACATTTGAAATCAAGCCCGAGCAAGTTTATGAGAATCAGTCCTACTTAGGAACGATTCTCGTCCGCCGCTAGCTTGACTTTATAGTTAAAAATGGTATATATTCAATATAGTTCCTAAAAATAGGAACAAAATTAAACAAAACGCATGAAATACATAGATTTGAGAGCAAGGCTGGGAGATTT
>MFJJ01000035.1 GCA_001780895.1 Candidatus Gottesmanbacteria bacterium RIFCSPHIGHO2_01_FULL_46_14 | reverse complement strand
CTTTATACAAAGAATGTCCCGATATGCTTTCATCACATTATTTGAATACCATGGGTTTTGATTTCGTGCACCAATAAATTATATTTATCGTCAAAATCGACAGGATTAAATGCTACCGGCTCAATTCTGGTATCCACGTTTAATGTTTCGCGCCGCAAATCCATTTCTTCATCAACATAGTCCTTCCCAAACGCCGGAGATATGATGCAGACGTCAATATCGCTTCCCTCACGGACAAATCCCTTCGCAAACGACCCGAACAGGTACACAGATTGCACCGGATATTTCCGGGCTATCAACGCTACGTATTTTTTCAATAGTATTGTTGCATCGGTTTGATTCATACAGCAAAATATGAAATGAGCAATGTTCTAATTTCCGTCGCTTTTTGAATCCACACATCTGCATATTCTTTATTGGCTTTTTTGTAAAAATTTTTCTTGTAATCATCGTAACGCGCAGAGAGATTAAATGAAGATATTTCCTTGAGATCGGACAGTTGAGATTGGGACATCTCGACTTCTGCTCTCTTGGCCAGCTCCACCAAGTCATGAATAGCCAGCGGATGACTGTCTTTGCGATGATAATGAAGGGCTTTGAGCAATTTTTCGAGTGATAAATGCACGAAAAATAAACCATAATCATATCTCTTTCCCCCAGCATAAATTTCCTGAGAAAATTCCCAGTCCTTATCCGATGTTTCTTTCCAAAAAGCTACGACTTCCTCCTGAGTCATAGTTTTATTATATACTTTTGAAAAAACTTAACCAATTGCTTCAAAAAAAGACCCCATTGCTGGGGCCTTCAATGGGAAAGCTTTGCTTTCACAAACTCCCGTATTCTCCCGGCGGCCGCCAGTGCGGTCACCGCATCGTCTTTGGTATACCCGGCGGGCCACACCGTAGGATAGCGCGTATCGTCCTGAAGATACTTCTCGGTAAACAAGTAATCCTCATCTGCTTTCGCAAGCCACTCGTCAACGATGGATTGATCAACTATAGAGTACCCTTCCTTGTGTCACGATGTCCCGGATAAACGGATCGCCGAGCGCCAAACGTTTCTCCACTTCCGCGGGGGTGCAGATAAGAAAGTCGCTCGCGTGCCGGTACCGAATTCGCTTCATGAGATCGTAATGCCTATCTATCCCACGATGAGGGACGTCGTGCTTCACGATAAAAAAGTCAAAGTCGCTATCCTCCGTTGCTTCTCCGCGGGCCGCCGATCCGAAGAGGATAATTTTCTCCGGCTGATACTTGGTGACGATTTCTTGGACAATGGTGTCGAGTTGCTTTTGCGTCTGGTGCGTCATACGATGAGTATAGAAGATTTGTACCAGTCAAGTCAAAAAAGGACCCCGGTGCTCGGGGGCCTTCAAAACTCCATTTCACTAAGCTCTATACAAAGAATGTCCGGAGAGTCTCTCGTTTGTATCCTACCATACAAAATCATACCGCCTCCTGTCAAACGACCGTCCTCATTTCTTCCCCAAGCCGGTATCGTGGGGGCCAAGCGAATCAATGGTAATCTCGTCACCCTCTTTACGAAAACTGGCTCGGTAGTGCCGGTCAATGCGTATCTCCCACTCGTTGGGAATACCGGACATTTTCTTTGTATAGAGTGAGGGGTAGAAAAAATCCTGGTCGAGGAGAAGAAACTGTTTCTTGACCTTCTTTTGGATGGGAGCGGCAAGTTTGAGAAACACCCGTTCTGCTTCCTGCGAAAATACGATCTTCATGAAGAAAGTCCATCGAGATACCGGACAAAGTCTTTTGCAGAATCAAATGTTTTGTACTTCCCGGCAGCGATATCCTTTTTTGACCGCTCAATACTTTGCTCCCACCACAAATCACTGCCGTATTTGGTGGGAAAAAGCGTGACAATTTGTTTCCGCAGCGCTTCTGATGCGGCAGAAAACGACGCAAGAGTGCGCGTGAGATCAGAAAGTGCTTTCTCATCGATGGTGTACTGAAGTGTTTTTCCGTTTGCCATATGCACTCTTTGTATCACTTTTTAGAAACACTGTCAAAAAAATGTCAAAAAAAGACCCCATTGCTGGGGCCTTCAAAATTCTGTGCTCTCAAGAACCCCATCCTCACTTCTTCCCCAGCCCCGTGTCGTGCATACCAACGGTGTATAACTCCAGAACGTCGGCAACAATGCCGAATGTCAAGCGGTAGTGGATATCCACTCGCGCTTCGTAAGCGTCGACACCTTGCATCTTTTTTACACGCAGTGATGGATATTTGAGATCAGAAACTAAAAACATTATGGTTTTCTCAACTTTTTTCTGGGTAGCTGGTGATAGTTTGAGATATGCCCCATCAAACCGCGGGAGTCTTTTTACGCGCATATGCTTTCTGCAATCGGTGTAAATCTTCTATAGCTTCCTGCGCATTTTCAAACACCGTCCCTTTACCAATTTTGGACTCTTCTATCGCTCGTGTGGTTTCTTGCACAAGATGAAGATATGATCCCTCTTTCGCTGGAACAAGCAGGAGAAGTTTTTCTCTCACACGAACAGCAGCCTCACTTAACAGCGTAAGGTCATCAAGAAACGAAAGGTAGGCGGTGTCCGATATCAACGTTTTGCCATTCATATACTATCGTTATACCAATTTTCTCATGATGTGTCAAAAATCACCTCAAAAAAAGACCCCATTGCTGGGGCCTTTAAACTCCAAATCTTTAATAAGAGAGTTTGCTCACGAAGACGATGCTTCCCTCGTGCGGCTCAGACATGGAGTCGGGACCACCGGATGGTGATTTTTGTATGAACTGTAATCGTTTTTGTACGCCTTCAACCGTCACGACGCTTCCCGTCGCGTCTTTCATGGAAATACCTCGAACCTGCGACACGTCCAAACCAATGGACCAATCCGGCCCGACGAGCCGGTAAAAAGAGACGGTCGCCTGGGGAGTTTTCTCCAGTATTCCCACCAAACGCACCAGAGCTTCCTGGTTTGGAGAGAGCAGTTTGGGTTTTACACTCCCCAAGGAAGCCGCTCGCAGGACAACCGGTGCGGCGACGCGTCGGAAGGCTGGACTAGTGAAATATACATACCATCCACCAACCAACAAAATTGCCCCTCCGATGACGACCCCAAGAATCACAAATAGCTTTTTCTCATTCATAGTGCTTTTTTTAGAATACAGCCAAAAACATATCTTGACAAGTGTGGATAAGTTTTTTAGGATGTGGACAACTTGTCCACACCATGGATTTACCAAAACTCTGGAGGTCGACGCTTGCTGAAGTTGAACTCTCGGTCACGAAAGCGACCTATCAAACACATTTTTCCACAACACAACTCTTGTCCCTAGACAAGGGGATTGCCACTATTGGCGTTGCCAACCCCCTCATGCGACAACTTGTTGAGTCGCGCTACTACAGCCTTATTAAAAGCATTCTGGACCAACGAACAAAAGAAAACACCAGTCTTGTTTTTGTTGTTACGGCAAAAAAGGAACGGCTTTCGCCCCAGGATTCCGGGCCGTTGTTTTCTCAGATCGCAGGCCTTCCTCGTGTCGATTTCCAAAGCGTCGCCAGAAGACTCCATATTCGCCCCGAAACCACGTTTGCCTCTTTTGCCGTCTCTACAACCAACCACATGGCCTACGCAGCTGCTACTGCAGTCGCAAAAACCCTGGGAAGCGCGTACAACCCGCTGTTTCTCTATGGGGGGGTGGGGGTAGGAAAAACCCACCTCATGCACTCGGTAGCCAACGCAATCCTCGAGAAAAAACCAAACACACGTGTCGTCTACTGCATGGGTGAAGAATTTATGAATGAAATTATCGAAGCCATTCAGACCAAGTCCGCCCGACAATTTAAACAAAAATATAGAAGCGCGCAGCTCCTGCTTGTTGACGACGTGCAGTTTATCGCGGGCAAACAAACCGCTCAAGAAGAATTCTTTCACACATTCAACGCGGTTCACCGGGAAGGAGGACAAATCATCCTGACAAGCGACCGGTCGCCCACGGAAATATCCAAACTCGAAGACCGCCTGCGCAGTCGTTTTGAGGGAGGTCTTATTGTGGACATCTCTCCCCCTGATTTTGAGCTTCGCGTTGCAATTACCAACATCAAAAGCGGAGAGGCCGGGATGAGTATTCCTCGGGACGCGGCACAGATGATCGCTGCAAATCTTTCTCACGCCCGTGCAATAGAGGGGTTTCTCAAGCGCCTTTCCACCGAGGCGGCCACCAAGAGTGTACCCATTAATAAGGAGCTTGTTGCCGCCCTCCTCAAGATAAAACCAAATCAGGGACCAGGCGAAACAACCCCCCAAACCAAGCGCGTTTCGCCGCAAGAGCTTTTGGTCGCGGTAGCAGACTATTTTGGCGTAAAAACCACAACGCTCAAGGGACCCAAGCGCGATCGACCAATAGCCCGACCGCGGCAGGTTGTTATGTATCTGTGTAAAACCGAGCTGGGGATGACCCTCAATGACATCGGCGGCCTGTTGGGTGGTCGCGATCACACCACGGTTATGCACGGGGTAAATACCATTACCCACGAGTTATCCACAAATGATCACCTACGGGGGAGTGTTGAGGGGATAAAACAGAGGCTATGGGTATAACCATGTTGAGTTTTCCACTTTTCCACAAAATCAAAAACTTATCCACAAAATTATCCCCAAAAACGTCCTTCGGTCTACCTCTTTGATCTCGCCTTCTTTTCTCGTTGTTGACAGCCCAAGCGAAATTCCATACACTTTTCCACACTCTTTTCCTATTACTATACCTAGTAAATATTAATGAAAATAGCCCTTCTCCAAGAAAACCTTTTAAAAGCAATAACCGCTGCGTCTCGAATTGTCCCTACGCGCACACAGTTGCCGATTCTACAAAGCGTTCTCGTCCATACGCAAGAGGGGAGAATTGTGGTCTTTGGTACGAGTCTCGACACGGGAATCGTGTGCTGGTGCGACGGAAAAATAGAAAAAGAAGGAGGCGTTTGTATACCGGCAAAGATTCTCGTTGAACTTGTTGCAACGCTTCCGCCGCAAACGGTTGTTCTTGAGGCGGGCAGCGGGGGCCTGACTGTTTCCTGCGGCGGCTTTAGCGCAACGATTGCAACAAGCCCAGCCGCCGAGTTTCCCCCCCCGCCAACCATCTCAAAGCCTGTTGCCACCAAGATAAGCACAAAAACATTCTCGGACCTTTTGAGACACGTGTTGTTTGCTGCAGCAACAGATGAATCGCGACCGATTCTATCCGGGGTGCGGTTTGTGAACACCGGTGACGAAGCGACGGCCGTTGCAACAGACGGATACCGACTTTCCCGAAAACGAATTTCTTTAAAACTCCCCGGAGCCCTTGACATGGTGGTGCCGGGAAGAGCCCTCTCTGAAGCCGTCCGACTTACCAATCAAACCAACCAAGACGCAGACATGAGCCTTGCGCTTACCACGGACGGACAAATCCTGTTTGCCGTAGGTGACGTCGAGATTTATACGCGACGGATTGATGGAGAGTACCCGCCGATTGAAAAAATAATTCCCAAAAACTGGACGACTCGGGTGACCGCCGACAGAGACGCCCTTGTGCAAGCAGTCAAGTCGGCTGCAATATTTGCTCGTGATAATGCCAACATCGTGCGACTCACCGTTAATAAAGACGGCATTGTCGTGTCTGCCAATGCCCCAAGCGTTGGAGAAAACAAGATTGACATTGAATCAAAAGTCGAGGGAGAGGGAGGGGAAATTGCATTTAACAGCAGATTTTTGTTGGAATATTTTTCTGCCATATCCGGCGATCAAGTTGTGTTCGAGATGACAGGCTCTCTTAATCCGGGCGCGTTTCATCTGGTCGGCGACGATTCATTCCTCCATATTATTATGCCGGTACGGGTACAAAGCTAGGGCGTTGGCACTTGTTCTGGTAGCGCAGAGACCACGGTTGTGGTGTTTACAGCCCTACCTGTTCTACTGTCGGTGCCCCGGCCATAAAAAACAAACACAGGTGCGAGCAACCGCGTGCCCGGTGTGTAGTAATATGCGAGCTCCGCGCGAACTATCGAGCTTGTCTGAACCGAAATTTTTTCTGGAATATCCGTCGCCTGTGGTTCATCCGAGTTAAACGCCAGAAGTGTTCCCTCTCCGCCCAAAAGCTTCCTCACTGCCTCGTTGTACGCGATGACGGGTGTCACCGACTCTGTTTTTTGGATCCCCGCATACCAAAGGCCATTAAATCGTTCCAAAACCCCCTCACCGTCTATCTGGACGCTTACTGCGGATGTTGTAGGGTATCGTGTGTAGACCAGAAGACCGTCAATTTTATACTGAAACTCTGCGCCTAGGGTGGTAGCGGTTTGGGTGTTGGTGGTCACCCTTGGTCCGCTTGGCGTCGGTTCATAGAGCGTCGTTTTTATTTTTGTGAGCGTTAAATTGGGCACGCTAATACCCACGCGTCCCACAAACTGCGTTGTTGTCGTGTCGGCGTTAATGGCGCGTGTACCCATGGTGGTTTGGGATGGCTGATAAAATGTATACGAGAGCTCTGTGGGGTCCCCCCCAAGGGTAAGTGTTTGTCCATTTTCATTCCACGTATAAAGAACACCTCTGTTTCCTTTAATTTCTACTGGCTGCCCTCCTAAGCCCAAGACACCTGCGATGCGCACCGCTTGCGACTGGGATGATGCGGGATTTGTGTAGACTACTGAGGGCACTGTTTGAGGAAATATTTGCCCGGGCATATCGACGCGATAGCTTGGTTGCGAACGAGATACCGATTGGGGAAACGAAGGTTTTACAAGAGGAGCAATCGGCGCCTGACCAGCCCAAGAATGTGTCGTAGGTGATTTTTGTGTACGTTGGGTAAATACATATGCGCCAATGGCGACAACACTGAGAACTGCCAAAACAAAAAGCAATTGTTTATTCATATGCTACATACCGCAACCAGCGGGAAGCTCGAGTCTTCCGGGACCATTATACTGATAATGCAAGTGTGTTCCACCTGGGTTTCCATTCTCATCAAATGTATATCCCGTGGCATCAACATATCCTAAGAGGGTTTTCCCCGCTTCTACTTGTTGTCCTTGAGATACGGCGACAGTGAGAAGATGCGCGTATGTGGTGGTGTAATGATCGTTTGGTCCCGGCCCGGTGCCTGCGATTATGACTACGTTTCCAAAACTGCAGTTTCTGGTGTCACAGTAGAACCACGGGGCGTATCCATCAACTGCCGTGGCAACAATGCCATCGTGTGTCGCATAGACGGGTGAATTCCATGGCGCGCCAAAGTCATACGCGTCAACATTTCCATGGGACTTTCCGCCAAAGGGCCCCTGAGTTATTCTTCCTGCGGTGGGACATCCAGTGATAAGGCCAACCTGGTTAGGAAAAGGACCATCGTAATCTAGGTCTACTGACCCAAACAGATTGAGTGCCTTGTCGTAGCTCAC
>MFJJ01000034.1:95-6963 GCA_001780895.1 Candidatus Gottesmanbacteria bacterium RIFCSPHIGHO2_01_FULL_46_14 | reverse complement strand
TTGGCTTTACGCGACCTTTACCATCGCTTTTTTAATAGCGCTAAACCAGTTAATCCAATTCCTGTAAACGGAATAAGTAACGCAAAACTATCAAAACCGGCGACCGGCAGGGTTGTGACGCCTAATACTTGTGTTTGTATACAGAGTTGTGCGGTATCTTCATCCGTACGACTGTCAGTCTTGACCTCCGCGTGGTTGACCACACAGAAAAGGCTTTTGTCCTTGGCGAAGGATCCGGCGCCATCGACTTTGGCTAAAATTTCAATTTCTCGGCTCTCATTGACTTTGACGTTTTCAAGGTCAGTGGTAAGTACTTTACTGTTGGTATCGTAGGAGCCCGGACCGGCTACATACGACAGGTATTGGGGGAGCGTATCCCGCACGGTGACGTTGCTCCAATCCTGTGAGCTTGCGTTATGAACGATGAGTTTAAAGTGAACTTCGGCGCCCGGGGAAAATTTTTCGTCAGTTGGGCCAAGGTTCTCGACGAACACGAGAGAGATAGGATTCTTGACCTGTTTGTTGATCGTTACGTCGGTGGGGACACACGTTGTGCCATATTGGCCGTTTCCATACTGTGTGGTGCAGGAATCTGCATTGACAGCTTGGGCAGTTGCGGTCAACAGCAGAGACATGAAGGCAAGTGAAAGAATAGTTTTTAGCTTATTCATAGGCTCCAAAACAAACTGATCCGTGGACTATAGCATAGAACTGAACCGTTTGTCAAGTACTATAGGACTGTTCTTCCACGAGGTCTGCGAACAGGAGCAAGCGTTCGCTCGTGCTTCCCGGAGGCCCGCCAAAGGCGAGGCTCGCCAGGTTTATATCTGCTGATACTGTTCTTCTATTAGATCAGCAAAAATAAGTAGTCGTTCGGCGGTACTCCCTGGCGGCCAGCAGGTTTGTAAAATGAGCCGTTTCTTTCCGGTTTGAGGTACTAAGTAGGAAACCTCGTTTGGTCCGACGACCCGTTTTTCCTTCAGTCTATAGGTATAGCGTTGCCCTTTGTAAAAGATAACCATGAGGTCGCCCTCGGAGAGGTTTTTGAGGAGGTAAAATACGGCATTCAAATCTTTCACGAACCAATCGTAGTTGGTTGAATGCGAGAAGAGGTAAACGGTGCCGTCTTGGTCAGGAAAGTAGGAGGTCGAGGCATGGGCAATGCCTTTTTGCAAGGCTGCCTGGTATTCACCGGGTTTGGCAGGATTGACCCCGGCCAAGACCGGGGCGTTTATTCCTATTTTTGGCACAATGAGGCTAAATTCCGTATTAATCGGATCAATCGATGAGCCGTCCTCGGTAACGAGCGGATTAAAGACCACAGGAACGGCATGAGGCAGCTCTGCGGGTTTTTCGGTTGTTAGCTGTTTCCAGGCGTATCCAGCCTCAAGCTTGAGGTTCGGAATAAACGGACCCACCATGCCTCCCAGGCTCAAAACAATAAGGCCCATCCCAAGGCTCCGTAGCCATGGCCTGCTGGTGCGCTGATAAATGACTCCACGGGAATTCATGGAGTGAAATATATCCTATAGGAAGACAAATGTCAAAGAGGGGCTCGTCAGAATTATTCTAATTTCTATGGTAGTTTTTTATAGATAGAGTTGAATATGAGGTTTAACTCTTTTGCTTCCTGCCAAAGCGGTCTTGCGTCTTCTTTGAGATTTGGCACTACGATGACAATCATGCGTATAAAATGCTTACTCTCTCGGGCTTCTTTTTTACAGATTCCGATTTTATGCTTAAAATCAAGTTTGCTTTCGGCATCATCGGCTTCGGAATAATTTGCTCCCACACTTGTTCCTGCTTTAACGAGTTGTGTTATGAGCGGATCTGTGATTGGGGATCGCGGAATTTTCTGACAGAATTTCAGTATACCTTCGCCAAATTTTGCGGTTCTATCTTCGAGATCGTATTTTTTATTTGTTTGGGACATTGATTAGGTCAATTAGAGTAATTAGGAATTAGGTTAATTTCTATTTGTGCCTTTTCCGCTCCATACGACACTGACATTCTGTTTGATGACGCTCTCTGCAAGTTTGCTTGCTGCGTCATATTGACCCTGTTTAATAAGGTTTCGTACGTTTTGTTCTGCTTTTTGCGCGATCTCCCGCTCGTATTGCTTGAGATACGGGACGATGAAAGGCGAGAGTTCCGGCGCCGTATCATCAAGTCGTGCTATAGCACCAAAAAGTTCGGTGAATGTCATCCCGGGCCGGAGGGTATCAAGGACTATTTGGGAAAGCTCCTGTGCGCGCTCTTCGGTCAACACGCCCTCGGTAAGATTGGTTTTGATCATCTCGACGACTTTCAGTTCAATTTCCTGGCGGATGTCATCGGGGCTCATAAGACCAGTCTAGAGATATAGTATAATGTCGTCAATATGAAGTCTTCATCGTTTGTCCGCAAACAGCTTCCCAACGGCGTGCGGCTGCTTCTTGTTGATGTTCCCGGAGTCAACAGTGTGGCGACGGCGGTCATGGTCGGGGTGGGGAGCCGGTATGAAACGAAAAAAATTAGCGGTGTTTCCCATTTTCTCGAACACATGGTGTTTAAGGGCACGAAAAAGTATCCGACGACTGAGGATGTCAACGTCATCGAAAGGATCGGGGGGCTCCAGAATGCCTATACGGATATCGATGTGACCAGCTACCACAATAAAGCACTTAGCACTGACTGGGCCTTAGCGCTAGAGATTAATCGCGAGCTTGCACTGGCGCCCAGACTTGAAGAAAAGTACATTGAAAAAGAGCGGAATGTGATTTTGGAAGAAATCAAGCGCGGGGAAGACGAGCCGGCCAATAAAGTGGGCGAAACATTTCATCAGATGATGTATCCGGGGACTGGGCTTGGGATGCGCGTCATCGGTACGCCGGAGTGTTTGCTTGCTGCAAATTCTGGGGTTCTTCGTGAGTATCACGACAGCTGGTACAAGCCGGAAAGCATCGTTGTGATTGTCTCTGGCCGCATAACTCATAACGCACCACAGATCACCGGCGCCGTGGAAGAATGGTTCAGTGGTTTGAAAGGAAAACCAAAAGCTATTGAGCAGGTATCGGTTGACCAGACTGCGCCCAAGCTCGAAGTGGTCACCAAGCCCGACGCTCAACAAGCGCACATAACCATTGGCCTCCATACGTTTGCCCGGACAAGTGAAGATCGGTTTGCCTGGAGTTTATTCAATATGATTATGGGGATTGGTTTTACGTCGCGGTTATTTAAAGAAGTTCGGGAAAAACGGGGCCTGTGTTATCATATCCGTTCAGGCTCAGACAATTGGACGGAAACGGGCTACTGGAGTATCTACGCCGGCGTGGGTACTGCCCAGGTTCCCGAAGCGACGCGTGCAATTGTGAGAGAACTTTCTCAAGCAGGAGACAAAGGCGTGACCAATGATGAACTGGCCGTTGCCAAGAAACGAATCAAGACTATTTTAGCATTCAAATCCGAAGATCCGGAATTTTTCGTCGAATACTTCGGTCGTCAGGAAGTCTATCACAACCCGATTTTGACATTAGATGACTATATCAGAAAGATAGAAAATGTAACAAAGGAGGACATTTCCCGCCTGGCAGAAAAATATATTCGAACACAATGTTTGAACATGGCCATCGTTTGGAACAAGAAGCGAGACGAGAAGTTGGAAAAACTACTCGTGGTATAATGTCATTGCGAGTCCGTTCCGACGGCGAAGCAATCCCAGGGGGATCGCCACGTCGCTAGCGCTCCTCGCGATGACAACGCTTTATGGTTGAGAGAACTGTCGTATTAATCAAGCCCGATGGCATGGAAAAACATGTCGTCGGTACTATCATTGAACGCTTTGAAAAAGCGGGGTTAAAACTCGTTGCACTCAAGATGGTTCAATTGGCCCAACCGCTTCTTGAAGTCTGGTATGCCCATCACAAGGACAAGCCATTTTTTGGCGATATTGTTGCACAAATGACGTCAACACCGGTGGTGGCGATGGTGCTGGAAGGAGATAGTGCGATACAGAAGGTTTTTGATATATGCGGTCCGACCGATCCGGCCCAAGCCGCTCCCGGGACGATCCGCAAAGACTTTGGGGAAAGTAAGCCCAAAAACGTCGTCCATCGCTCAGACTCTGTGGAAGCAGCCCAAAAAGAAATCGGATTGCTATTTAAACCAGAGGAATTATTTTCATTTCAAGGCTAAGCCTTGAAATTCTTTAGCCTGTTAGAATAGGCTACAAATAGAGAGCATCCTCATCTTCCGCTTTTTGGGCAGTATGCAAAAGTTGCGCATATGCTGCCTGATCATTCACAAATTTTTGGTAGCTCATTTCTGGCGTCGATGTATGAAAATAAGAAAGAATTCTTTCAGGATGACAAAGTTCGTCAGTTCGCTTTCCGATTGTTCCAAGATAGGATGACCATGGCCAAAGATCTATCGAATCGACAAGCCCGGAGATAAGAGGGTTGAGATGAATATATCTTCCTACATGAAGAAATGCGTTTTCATTGTCAATATGCCTAGCCTTGAAGGTATATTGAAAGAGACGTCCAGTTCGTTTTTGATTGAGATTAAAGTACATGGTGTAGCTTGTGTTGAGCCGGTGCATGAACTGAGTAATGCCAAAGTTCTCCTTTTGTAGGATAAGAAAATGATAATGATTGGGCATCAAACAATACGAGATAATTTCAACTTTCGATTTCAAGGCTAAGCCTTGATTTTGTTTAAGCTTTTGTGTGGCGCTTCCTGCATCGAGGATGCGTTTTGTTGTCGACAGGAATCGGCGATAGTGACCAAAACGAAGAAATATTTTACGTTTATCGACGCCGCGATTATAGATATGGTAATATTCGCCGGAAACAAATTGCAATTGTCTCATCTAAAAGTATTGTATCGCGGCGCTTCGTTAATTCAAGGCTTAGCCTTGAAATCAGCCTTAAAATCACTTGAATTCAAAACCTTCCCGCTCCAACCTGGCGAGAGTAAGATATAATTCCCATATGGCTCGCAGTGAAGTTGAACATGACATCGAAATTCAAGGGCCGTTGCTTCGAGAAACCCTCATCAATGCAGATCCCCTTTTAACGCCTGACGATCCAGACCTTCAAAAATTGATTCCAGCCTATGGCGACTGGCATCTGCATCGCCGTGGGTATCGAATTTGGACAACAATGATGGGTCTTGCTGGGATAGTAGGAGATTCATTTCAATATGATCGGGTAGTTGCAAAAGCCTCAGGTCTTTCCGCTGGTGGAAAAGATGCGCTTCGGGAAGAAATGGAGCGTCAGGCACCAGGGTTTACCGGGCGAGTCGTAACGGCGACCTCCAGGCCACCCAAGCCGGGGGAGGTACATGGAGTTGATTATTATTTTTATGATGATCGAGATGCTTTGTTGCAGGCGGTTGCACATGGTGATTTTGTTGAACATGTATTACAGGGTGATCGTGCCTATGGCCTGCCAAAGCGGAGTTTCGATGACGCCCTTGCGGGGTCCGTGCCGTTTATCGTAACGCATGTTGAAATGGCAAGCGGCTGGCCGGCTGTTCATGATTATCTGACTCAAGAATATCAAGGTAGCCCTCCCCGAGAATTCGATATCTTTTTGCTTCCAGAAATGAGAGCTCAAGCATATTTCAACGAGTGGTTGCCGGGCCATCGGCCAGCCGGAGAAGTTGAGAGTCGGGCCAATCGGGCAGCATGGGAAATTTTTCATGCACCAGTGCAGGCGGAGGTTATCGTAACCAATGTGATGAGTTCCAATCGACCAACACTAAAGCAGGAGGCGAGTGATCTTATGAGTATGATGGAGCTAGTACTGAAAGACGATGTGCCTAGACCAACAGGACTGGCCCGCTTGCCTGATCTCGGGGTGGGATATATTCCCAGGCTGCGCCATGCACAAGATGTAGTTTTGGACTCAGGTCATTAAAGTGGAATTTACTCAATAATCTTGACGTGTCGGAGGACCGGCAGGAGGGCTTCGAACGGGAGGCCCACGACGTTTGTGTAACTTCCGTCAACTTTGGTAACGAGATCCCAGGGAGTATCAGTAAGGGCGTAGCCGGCGGCAAAGCGCGTAAAGTCATAGCGGGCGACATACTGCTCGAGCTCGACGGCGTTGAGTTTGCGCAGGGTCACGTTTGTTTTTTCGACTTTGTCCCATTTCTTTTTGATAATTCCGGCGTCCATGACGGCGATAGCTACTGCAGTCACGAAAGTATGGGTCCGATCCATGAGGGCCCTCAATATTTCTTTGGTATGATCCCGGTCGCGGGATTTGCCGAAGGTTTTTTTTCCTAAAATAGCCATCGAATCAGCGGCAATAACGACCGTTTTAGCTTCATCATTGATCGCGTAAACGCGGGGGTGATCGATAATCTCGGAGAGTTTTGCTGCTGCCCGCTTTCTGAGCATGACCACTGGGTCGCGATCGACGATGGCTTCCTCATCGATCCTGGCAACCGCCACGCGGAAGCGGAGGCCAAGCTTTTCCAACAGGGTCCGCCGACCGACGGATTGTGAGGCCAAAATAATGTGAATGGGTTGGGGGGGAGGAGGCTGATTGGGGGACGTAAACCGAATTGCCATGAAGCCTATTATATCTCAATCCGCCCATTTTTGCTACAATGAGTTGGTTCACATTCGGGTCGCCTCGTCGGCGACCCGCCGAAGAGGCGGGGTGTAGCTCAATTGGTAGAGTGCTTCGTTCGGGACGAAGAGGTTCCGAGTTCAAGTCTCGGCACCCCGACCAGCCCTCGTAGTTCAATGGATAGAACAGGCCCGTCCTAAGGGCTCGATAGGGGTTCGATTCCTCTCGGGGGCGCTCGGGCCAGCTACGGGGTAGGGGTCGGTGAGGCACCGGTAAAGCTGCTGCCCAGGATGACGAGGATGTCTACA
>MFJJ01000034.1:0-81 GCA_001780895.1 Candidatus Gottesmanbacteria bacterium RIFCSPHIGHO2_01_FULL_46_14 | reverse complement strand
TTGGGGCACGGTTTCGCCGGCCGGTATGGCAGCGACTTCGCCGCCCAACTGTCCTGCAATCTTTCGCGCAAGACTGGCGTG
>MFJJ01000033.1 GCA_001780895.1 Candidatus Gottesmanbacteria bacterium RIFCSPHIGHO2_01_FULL_46_14 | reverse complement strand
CAGATAGCGAGCGAACATTTATCAAGCAGTACGCCCCCATAAATATAATTCCTAAAAACAGACACCAACGTTTCATAAATATGAGATAGTCACATGCAACGGTTTTTTAAACAAACACGAGCTTGGATCTATGTTAACAAATTGGATATAACGGGCGGGTTCCGCTGCAAACAAAAACTGAAACGTCCCAGGATCGGGTTCGGTTTGAAACCAAAAAGGGATGGGGCGGTGGGCCAGATCATTTCCTTCTCGCGACCAGCGCTCTCCATCAGTCGAATATTCAATATAACCCTCTCTCGGCGGTAAGCAAGAGGAGGGAGGGTATCGTATATCTACTTTGGTAAACTTAACCAAACTGCCTGCATCAACAATGAGTGTTTTCCCGTTTTGGGAATACGATGGTGCCCCTATGATTTTTTTTTCATTTTGGTAATCCTCTTTGGTATGCGCGAGATCATTTTTCCACACCTTGAGAATAGGCACCCCTTGTGCCTTAAGTTGATAGGCAGGTTCAAGAAAGCGTTCAAGATATTTATACAGATATGAGTCTTCTTGACTTCCTTCATGTGTGGGTCCAATGATGTATTCTCCTTGACGCATGATTCCGCTACGAAATTGACTTTCAAACTCGATATCTGCTCGGATGTCAGTAAGAGCAATATTACTACGAAGGCCAAAAAGAGTAGCAATCTTCGCCTCCCGCTGGGCGTAGGTATTGATCCATCTGATTCCCTGCCGGTACGTGCTCCCGAGAGAATTGCCCCAACCAGGAATGTTGCGCTCTTTAGCTCCCTTCAGCCCACCTATTAATGGATTAAAGTATACACTCTCGTTGGGATACATGGAGATCATCTTGAGGGTGATGGGGACAAACGAGAGAAGAATGAGGATTTGAAGTAAAAAACTATAATTTTTATATATTTTTATCAAAAATCCTGCTCCTATCCCCGCAAGGATAGCCATGGGGGGGATGTACTCCATGATCTGCCGGACGCCGCCGTAGATATTGGCGTTAGGAACGGTAACTCTTGCGAGCGGAACGAAAAACCACAAGAGAAGTAGGAGCGAAAGTTTATTTTTATCTTTTTTTACGCTTCGTACTGCATAAAATATACCCAAGAAACTAAAAAATAATGTGCCTACGGGTGTCGTATAGAGAATCCATTGCAACGCGTACGTATTAAAACGGAAAATGGTCAAATACCGCGGATCAAAACCAGCATTAGTCCCAATTGATGTATAGTACTCAAATACTTTTAGGATTCGGCTCACTGGATCCATCCACAACATCGGCCAAGCGACGAAAAAAATTACTGCTCCAATCAAAGGAACTACAAAAATCCAACGGGGTAATATTCTTCTACCCACGACGACGGCCCAAAAAAACATAATGGGTAACGCAAACACAATATTGAGCTTAGTCGCCAATCCTAATCCAAAAAAGATAGCTGTGAAAAGTATCCATCCCGGTCTGTTTCTCACGACAGTATAGTAAAAACAAATTAACGTGATACCGAAATAACATGCCTCTGGTGGATCTTTGATATTAAAACGGCTTTCTCCCAAAAAAAGCGGATACGTCATCAAAGAAATTGTAGCAACCATTGCTATGAAAGGCCCATAAATATCGTGAACAAAATAAAAGATAATTCCAATAAACACCGCTGAAACAAATACACCATACAAATGATATGCTTCGATATCTCCCAAAATTCCCAATTTTTGGTAAAAAATTACATTCGATATTGTTGCCAAAAAACCACTCAAGGGTGGGTGGCCGCCAACGGTCAAAGGGTCAGCGGCTGTAAATTTTTTTTCAAAAAAGTTAAACGTATATGCCTCGCTCTGATAAAAACTTCTCCTCGCCGGCTGGAATTTTTCCAAATCAGCATAGTCTTTTTTCCCGGTAAAAAAATAATGAAGTATCGCTTGTCCTCGACCAAAATGCACCGGTTCATCCCAATTCACTCCATAGTGGGGCAAACTAGAGAGCCCAATTCCAAAAAATACCACCGCCAAAAGTATAGATAGTGTCATTCGGTTGCTTTTCATGTATATTTGGGAAAGGATATACCCAACTGGTGCTTGATTATAGAATATTTTTGTGATAGTGTTCATCTATGAAACGATTATTTGCTGCTTTTTTCATTCTTCTGACGGTTTCATCCCAGGCCAACGCACAGATTTCTCCCTCACCTGTTCCTTCGGTGCAACCGCAGGTTGTTTACCAAGCACCAGAAACAAACCTTTTACCCGATAGCCCGCTTTATAAAATCAGACTAGCTCTGGACAGGATTTCACTCATTTTATCACCCAATCCGTATACCAAAGCACGCAAATACGTTGCATTGGCTGATCGGGAACTGACAACTGCTGTGAAAGTGCTGGAGAAGGGTAACGGTCCGCTTGCACTTCACACCGCATTTCGGGGAGAGAACTACATGACCTTATTTGTCAACACACTCAAGGTCGTGGCCGATTCCACTGACTCCCTGGATCTAAACATAACGAAGCTTGCACACGACGCATATCCATATCATCTCCAAGTCATCCAATCAATGATCGATAAATCCTCCGGCGACATCCAACAAGAGCTACAAAAAATTCTGGAATTTTCGCAAAGAAATGAGAACGAGCTTAACATTCTTGAGGCAGAATACTCGCTGCAGTAAGCACTTTTCGTAAAATTCTGACATTGCTCTTCTCTCTCCTTTGTAAAACAGCGAACCTGCGTTTGAGCGTAGATTGTATATGAGTCCTTTCAGAGTGGAGCTTGATGCACACATCCTCAAGCTCTGACACCGTAAGCTTTTCAAGTCCTAGACTATACGTTGAAAGCGATAGTTCATCGACAAAGCTAGAAACTTTCCGTGCGTACGTCAGAGCGATAAACGGCGTATTTTGGGTCGAGGAGATTATCAACGAATGAAGACGCATGCCTAAAACAAAACTGGCGCCGGCGATACGAGTATACACTTCTTCAAGCGACGGCTGTCTGCCTATGTTTATACAGCTGTCTGGCTGCTTCATGTGTTTCATAACGTCTGCGTGCACCACGTCATCCCGCTGATCGAAGAAAGGCATAAACATAATGGTATAGTTATACCGGCTCACGAGCCAGTCAAAAAATGGAGCGATCACCGCAAGAAACGCTTCATATTTCTTTTTATTCGTTTGGGATCTATAGTGTATTTTGTTTACCACAGCCACCGGGATATACCGGTTGATGTCAAACCAGTGCCGCAGACAAACGACGATGTACCTCTTCGGTGATTTTGGGAACGGAGCGAGCTTGTTGATGCGTAAATTCACTACGGGATCGGCTGTGACGAATACTTCTCGGTCTACTCCTAATGATCGAATAATATTTTTTGATTCTTCATCCCTCACGGTGACGGCAACAGCTCTCTCAAGGACAAAACGCGCGAGCATGCGATTAACCAAAGACCTAAGCCGGCTTACGCCAACTGCGTAAAACATGAATTTCTTTCGAAGGAGTATTGCAATCAATGCTTTATAGGTATGGCGAATGAGATTGTATGCTGTTGTTTCATCTTGAATGATACCTCCACCGCCGATAACCAACAGGTCACAACGCGCGATCTCTGATATGATTCTTATAGGATTGATAGTTTGAATGAAACGGACAGGCTCCATATGAGTATGTCTTCGTATATTTGAAGTAAATGCTGAAAGGCTGATAGTTTTATTACTCAATAAATGTTGGGATATAGCCACAAAAATAGCATTGTCCCCAAGATTTGCAGAACCAATAAATGCTGTTATTAACAATTTTTTCATACGTCCATGATACAATAATCATCGCTTACCAACAATGAAATTATCTAGACTGCTTCCATACGTCTTTTGCGTTCTTTACTTGATACTAGCAATTGCAACCCTTCCTAACTACGGAGTCAACTGGGATGAAGGTGCCCACTTTATCAGGGGACAGACGTTTCTCAACTATGTTTTAACGGGTAAAAAGGATTTTTCTAACTTACCTGACCTGGAGGGGGGAAGCTATGTCCAAGACTTTGGGTATGTGTTCAAAGACGAAAAAACACACACCGTTATCCGCCGAAGCATGTATCAGTTCATGCCATTTTCTTTCTACATAGACGATATCGAAAATCGAGGCAATCACCCGGTATTTAGCGATATGATAGCCGCCGTAAGCAATTACATTTTTTTCCAAAAACTCGGGATAGCTTCTGATGTCTATTCGTATAATTTCTATTCGGTGCTTCTCGGAGCATTGTTGGTTTTAGCCACATTTCTTTGGGTCGAGAAAATATTCGGCTGGTTTTCCGGTCTCATTGCCTCCCTCTCTCTTGCGTTGTTTCCCCTCTATTGGGGAGAGCTGCATTTTAATGTGAAAGATATTCCGGAAACGGTTTATTTCAGCTTAAGTATCTACCTCTTCTTTTTTGCAGTAACTAAAATGAGCCTCAAGTATCTCATAGCATTCTCTCTCGTAGGCGCTATGGCGTTTGCGACAAAATTTAATTTCCTTTTCAGTATTTTTATATTTTTGCCTTGGATATCGACCATGATCATCCCTGCGTTTCGTAAAACCGGTATGGTCAAAATCCATGAATTTATACGTAACAATCGTCTATTCATTGTATGGTGTTTGTTCATTCCGCTGATATTTGTACTCGTTTGGGTGGGTAGCTATCCTGCAAGTTGGTTTGAACCAAAACTTCTGTTGGCGTCAATTGCGTATTATAAAAAAATCGGAACATCTGCAAGCGCTGGACTTAAGGTATACCCGCTCTACTATGTCCTGTTTGCAACACCCTTGATAATTCTCCTTTATTGGCTCCTTGGTATTATTTTCGGATTTAAGCTCAAAGGAATAGCTAAAAACGCCTTTTTCCTCGTTCTCTTTTGGTTCTTGGTTCCAATAATTCGTGTCATGTTTCCACGAGCCGTTATCTACAGCGGCGTCCGACAGATTATGGAGTACATCCCCCCCATGGCCATCCTCGCGGGGATAGGAGCAGGATTTTTGATAAAAATATATAAAAACTATACTCGTTATAAACAGTATAAAGATTATAGTTTTTTACTTCAGATCCTCATTTTTCTTTCGTTTATCCCCATCACCCTCAAGATGATCTCCATGCACCCCAACGAGAGTCTCTACTTCAATCCGCTGATCGGTGGTCTTAAAGGCGCGGAAGAAAAAAGTATACCGGGTGCGGGCGAAAGTTTAGGCAACGAGTATAGACAAGCGGTCCTTTGGCTAAATAGATATGCCGAACCCAACGCCACATTAGTCTTAGGCTATGAATTAAACTCTAATTTACCGAGAGTTTGGGTACGAAACGATATCGCCTATACCGATGATCCGGTAAGCGGGACGCTTCGGAAAGGGGAATACATTATTAGTACAGCCCAAATTGAAGACAGGCTCATGTGGTACCCGATGCGGTATGTTGAAAATTTTCTAAATCCTGTCTACATCATAACTGAAGACGGCATTCCGCTTATGAAAATATGGAAAAATGACAAAGAGCATACGAAAAAGGGGTATCTCCAAGAGGAAGAGGCCGTCGCCGGAATAACCTTTACGTCAAATCTCTATGGGGCGCAGGTAAACTTACCGGAGCAAAGTTTTGTCACGAGGTTAGAACTTGACCTGCCAAATTCATGCAGCAGAGAAGACACTATAGTTGGAAGCTTTACCTTCCAAACCGGAAATAATAAAAAGAGCCCTATTGTTATTCCAGCGAGAAGGTATAAAATATTTGAAGAATTTCTCTACCCAAAGCCGTTCTACCTACTAGCGGCAGAAGAGGCCAAGTCAATTACTCTAAATTCATATGTATCCGACGATTGTTTAGCGGCAATCCAAGACATAAGGGTATATCGGCTGAAAAATAATCCACTATGAGGTTTAAAAAAAATGTGCTTTTAGTAGTTGCCGTCATTATGATCGGCTTTGCGGTGCGATTTGCCGCAGTGTATCCCGGCTATAACCCCTACCATCCAGACGAGCCGACGAGTTTTGTCACTGCAATTTACATGAATCTCAATAACTGGAAGCCCGACCGATTCGACTATCCGGCGGGCATGGCTCTCATTCACGCACTTGTGTATCGCAATATTTTCATTCCAATCAGTTTATTGCATCTGTTTGTCACAGAGCCCAATAGTCTATGGAATTTTATTACGCTCAACCCCAGGGTTTTTGAGATATATGAAAAATCTATTTTTGGTTTGCGCATGGTATACGCTATGTATTGGTCCCGATATATCTCTGCTTTCATCGGATCAGCGACGATTATCCTTCTTTATGTCGTTGGGAAAAAATTATTTAATACATCCGTTGGCCTGTTTGCGGCATTTTTTCTAGCAATCAACCACAGGCATGTCTTAGGCAGTCTCTTTGGTTTACCCGATATAATTAACGCGTTTGCTGCACTTTTGACCCTTTATGCGTCTGTGCTCCTCCTGGAAAAAAATAAGGCCAAACGATACGTCTTTGCTGGCATGGCTGTTGCGTTGACCTTTTCACTAAAATACCAACCATTTGCGGCCCTACCGGTACTTCTTGTGCATATCGTATGGGCCATTCGAAAAAAAAATTTCTTCTATATTATAGGAAAAAATGCCTGGTTGGCGGTAGCTGCCGCGCTTGCTACGTTTGTCATCATCAATCCGTATTATTTTCCCAATATTGAAAACGCCTTTTTTCGAAATCGGCAGGACGTGGGACGCTATCAAATAGGAGCGCTCGGATTTCGCATGTATCACTATTTTTACCTGTTTCATTGGGGAGTTGATCGATTGCCGTCAGTTCTCGTCGTGATAGGTACCATCTTCCTATTTTTCAAAGAAAAACTGAAACTTTTTCTTATCCTGGCATTTGCCGGCTCTTTCATTGTTTTTATGACGTACTTTAGTAATGGCGGCATATTTTCAAGAAATTTTATTACTCCAATGCCATATATTATGCTGTTGGCGGCGTACGGATTTTATTCTCTCGTTAAACCGATTTTGAAATCGTCACAAATCTCTGTGATCATCATCGCATTACTTTTAGTGTTGGTTAATGTGCAGCCTATCAAAAATGTCATCCTCCTTGACAAAAGCTTTCGTAAGGACTGGAACATAAACGATCTGGCCAATTGGTTTATTGAAAAATTACCGGCGAACAGCAACGTCCGAACGTATCAATTGTTCTTTTTTATGAACTTCAAGGGCCAGGACGCGATCAAAAACAAAAACATAAACGTTTCGGAGTGGGACTACTCCAAAGGCCCAAATTCGTTAGCTGAATTTTCAAAGGAGAGAACTGATTTTGCCATACTTCTCATACAACAATTTCAGAGTGTCACTTACTGGTGGAGGCAATTTCCGAGACAAACCTGGCTTCTCAAGTATGGAGAAGTACCCTATGATTATATTCTCGAAAGCTTTTACGGGTTGACGTTACGGGAACTCATCCCTCATACTGTCGCTGAATTTTACAAACCGTGGCAAGGACGTGAATTTGGATATCTGGTATTTAAAATTCCGCGCCCGCCCATTTCGCTTGACGCTATGGTAAGTCGTTTTCGCTTTGAGAACGCAATGACTCTCTGGCATCCGGTAGACCCGTTTCAACTATCACCCATGACCCCCCAGTGGACTACAACGGGCAAAAACGATACCGGCTCCATGCAAGTCCCCCCGGGAGGAGGCGACGCAACAACCAAAGTGGTTTCTGATCCCCTTGCTGTCACTGCCGACAAACACTATACAGCTTCCGGATGGATAAAAAATGTCACGAGCCAGCCTGAACAGGAAGACGGGTTCCTGCGCATCGATTTTTATCCCGATGCGTCAGCCAAAACTCTTTCACTCATGAGCATGGATGTAGCCATTTCTCAAAGAGCGACCGCTTCCGGCCAGTGGGACAAGGTAGAGGTCAGCGCTAAAGCACCCCAAAACGCTCGCTTTATGACGGTGAGTTTTCAGCGTAAAAACCCTGCTTACCCGTACACAAGCTACATTGATAACGTGGAAGTGTTCGAATCGACTCCTGCTCCCGAGGCGCTACCAGAGCTACCTGAATATCGATCCCCCATTAAGTGGCGCGACGCCTTTTACCATAGCTTCCTGTAATATTATCGTACGGATTGTTATAAAGACGGATAGTTTTGCCCACTATCGACTCCCAGTTATAATTTTTTCTCACAAAAGATACGCCATTTTCCCCCAATCTCTTCGCAAGGTTTGGGTTGCGAATAAGTTCGTCGATTGCATTGGCAAGTGCTACTGGATCTTTTTGCGGAACTAATAATCCATTTTCATAATGCTTCACCACGCTGGGTATTCCTCCCACATTGGAAGCTATGACTGGTATACCGAAACTCATGGCTTCAATAAGGACGACGCCAAGCCCTTCCGTGTCCTTCCACCGGTCGACAATGGAGGGAAGAACAAATAGGTCGCTCTTTTGGTAAAATCGGACCAACTCCTTCTCGCCAATATTCTCATATAGCCTGACTACCCCATGCAATCCGCATGCATCCACTTGCTCTTTGATCTGGGTTAGTAACGGGCCATTTCCGACTACATCCAGTCTGACGTTACTATTTTTTTTGTGGAGGCGTTCAAATGCCCAAATGAGGTATTGCACGCCCTTTCGCTCAATGAGTCGACCAACGAAAAGTATGTTGAATGTTTTCTTGGATAAAATTCGTTTGAACGTTGCTCTTTGGCCAACCGAAACAGTAGATGCGAAAGGGATAATATATACCGGAATCCTCAAAATTTGATGAATTAAGTCGCGCGTAAAGGTGGAGTTGGCAATTACCTGATCGGCTTTGGAGAGTATATATCGCAGAATCGAATTTCCCAGTGGAACTTTCCGAATCAGGGTAAACTCCGCCCCATGGAATGTAAGAATAAGTTTTGCGCCAAAAACCAACTTAGCAAAAAGTCCAAGAATGCCATTGGGAAATGGCCATTGCACATGGACAATATCAAATTGTTTTTTCCGCAGCCTAATTAGCCCCATAAGTCCCGCGCAAAGGTAAAAAATGGAAAGCACAGATAACCACGGACGCTGCCGAAGTTTAAACACCGCACCTTCCTCGTGGGTGAGTATCTCAAGGGGCGCCGGAGCGTAGCGAAAACGAACGACGGGAATGCCACGATAGGTGTGTGACGGGAGACCTTTGTACGATGGCGCAAACACCAGAGGGGCAATTCCTCGTTTGCAAAGCTCCAAGATAAGATGAGATAACCACGGGACCTGTGTATCAGAATCGCTTCTTGGAAATGTGGAGGTAATAAATAAAACCTTCATGCAACCCTTGTAAGAACATCGATGGCAACTTTGGCTGTATTGTCCCAGGAATACTCTTTTGCACGCATTTGCCCACCAGTCATTAACTTTTTATATAAAATTTGGTCACCCAATAGCTTCCGTACTCCCTGCTCCATGGAAGAAACCGAAGGCACTGTGAGAAGCCCGGTTTTGTTGTGAAGCACAGAGTCCCTGAGTCCATCAACATTATATGCAACGGATGGTGTTCCGACACAGCCTGCCTCAATTGGCGTTAGTCCCCATCCTTCTTTACTCGAAGGGGCGATCAAAATATGAGCGCTAGCCATTAAATCATACTTTTTATGTTCGCTTATATATCCGAATAACTGGATATTGGGCCAAAGGCCTTGCGATTTTATCTTCTTAGTCAGCGTCGACATATAATCGGAATCTCCGGAACCTACAACCCAAAGTTTTATGTTTGGGAGAGAATTTTTAAGGCGACCAGCTACGTTTATTGCATCTTCAATTCCTTTTGCCTTAGTCAATCTTCCCACATATATAAGCGTGGGGACTTCCTCTTTTCTTTTTTGCCCTGCAAACGGAGGAACGGTAACCCCCATAGGAAGCACCGTTATGCGGGACTCACGAACGCCTCTTTGTACGAGTTCATTTTTTGAAGATTTCGAGATTGTCATAAACGGGGTGGTTTGATAGTAACGAAAATAATTGCGTTCAATGAAGGCACCTATGAGATTCAGGGGCCAGGAAAAAGTAATATTCCAAAGGTCGCCTGCAACTTCACAAATAAGTGCAATCACGGGCTGGCGCACATAGAGAGTCGAAAAAAAAGGTATACCGTGAATTTCGTCGATTACAACATCAAATTCACGGCTATGCAAACGGTACCAATACCATGCAGCGACGTGCACAGGAACATGAAATGAACGGATCATGCTCGATCCCCGGCGTATTACGTGTACACCGTCAAGATTTTCTGTCTTTACCCCTCCTGCAAAGAAAGACGAAAACTGCGTCACTTCGTGTCCCCAAACAACCCAGCGCTTTGCTATTTCATGAGTAAGAATCTCCGCCCCACCATGCTCGGGATTATTAATATCACGCCAATTGAGGATAAGAATTCTCATTATGGCAAGTTTATACGGAAATTAAGTTCTGGATCATATCGCCACCGTCTTTTGTTGGTCGCATCGTAATATCGTAAAATTCGGAGACGGTAAAACACTGCAACCGTATCCCACAGGACACTTGCAATTTCTCGCCATAGTTTAACTGACGTTAGGGAACTCTGTGCTGAAAAATCCAACTCAACAGGAGCTTCAAAAATCCTTGAATATCCAAGTGAACGAGCTACTGCTAGCATTTCGATGTCAAAAGCAAATCGTTTCACGAGGAGTCTCGGTAATACATCCTCAAGAACTTGTCTTCGAAATAACTTAAGACCGACTTGAGAATCACGAATCGATAGACCAAAGAGGACCTTTACAATCAACTGATACACAAAAGAAATAATTTTCCTGTACCAAGGATAGTTTACCTTAGACACGGGATGACGCTTGCTTCCAATAACAATGTCAGCGTTATACCACCGAAAATGAGATATCATCATTGAAATCCCCTCGGGCTTAATGTCGCTTCCTGCATCGATAAACGCGATAAGGTCACCTTTACTCCGTGCCATCCCATACCGAACCGCGTATCCTTTGCCACGATTGTGCTCATATCCCACGATCCGAAGGTTTTCCTTACGGATTTCTTTTGCTCTTTCAAATGTTTTATCCTGCATCATTCCATCAACAACCACAATTATTTCAAAAGAAATATCCTCCAAATGGGAAAGTGCAATCAGTATCTCGGTGATATCCTCTTTAATTGTTTTTTCCTGATGATAGGCCGGGATAATAACCGATAATAGTTTAGGAACGCGCGACATAGATATAATAAAGCGTCAAAAGAACTGCGCATATCGTGGTTACGGTAAGAGAAATAGAAATAACTGCCCATATAGTGGGATGAAAAAACCAAATTGCAACTGCCTGAATTAATGCTGCCAGAAGCACAACATACACTGATCGCGTTTTATGGATCGAAAGAAAAAAATTAACAAAAAGATAAATAACGGCGCATAATGATATAAAAATACTGAATGTAGTAAGATACGGAACTGCATCTAAATACTGGGCTCCTATGAGCGCCTTCATAGCCAACGTCGGAACCAAAGCAAAAATCAGTGTTGTAGTTCCTGCAATTCCCAAAAGAAAAAACAAACTCAACAGGAATATCCTATGAAATGCCTCTCCTCTCGCGTGCGCTTCAGAAACAAGCGGAAACATAACTGTTGTCACCGGAGCCGTACCGAAAAAAATGATTTTACCTAAAACCGACAGCCCAGCATAGAGGCCCGCTTCATACCCCGTCATAAAATGACGAACCAACACTACATCTGTATTGTAAAGAGCAGTAATCCCAATCGTCATAAGACCAGAGGGAATTGCGTATCTACCCATTTCCCGGAGGGGCAGGGATTGTGGAGTGAATGTACCTAATTTTCCATGAAGAACACGGATCATATATGCGTAGGAAATAAACATCACAAGTACAAATGCTCCGAACGCCCCCGGTATACGCAAACCCAATACGACCGCCACAACACCAAAAAAGAATTTTCCAAAGGCTTCGATAAACTGAGTGATCGTGAGAGGAACAAAAAGCGATAACCCCTGAAGCACTCCCCGGTTAAGAAAATTAACAAGACCAAAAAAAAGAGCGATATCTAAAATGAGTACATTTACCCACGAATCCAGATGGAGAAAATTCATGATCATATCTGAAAAAAGAAGGAACACCGTTCCTCCGATAATCAAAAATATAAAAAATAGTTTTCTCAACTGATAATACAGGGAGGCGATTTTTTGCGGTTCGTCGCGACCCACATATCTCGACACGAACTTGGCTACAACCGTATTCATGGAAGCTATGGGGACGTTTAATAAATTTGAAAGCGAAATAAGACTCTGAAGTGCCCCGTAGTCATTCGGCACAAGGAGGCGACCCATAAAGAGGTGATACAAATAGGCTCCGATGTTAGCCAGTCCGTGTCCACCGACCATGAGTGTCGCTGATTTTACCGTTCGGTCATTTTTGAAATACGAAAAAATTCTTTTCATATAAACTTCATTCTGTAGGCAATCAATGAAACAAGATGTTTTATACTGTCACGTACCAAGTGTACGGTGGACGTTTTATTAAGATTTCGGGAATAGAACACAGGTATTTCTTGTACAATAAGACGCCCTTTACTCCTTGCCAAAATTTCTGTGTCCCAAAACCACCGGCGATCTTCCGTTATATCTAAAATCCCTATTATTTTCCTACGGTTAAAAAATTTATATCCAGCCTCCGTATCACCAATAGGCATGGGAAGCAACAAATCTACAAGCCAGGCATAAAGCCTGCTCGAGATCGTTCGTATAATACTTCGAAAATTAATATGAAAAAGATAAAAGCGATGGGCAACAACAATATCTGCGTGGTTTTGCATTATTGTATCAACAAATAATGGAATATATACAGGTGACACCTCACAGTCTACATCAATATATCCAACTATCTTCGATCGCGCTAATCGAATGCCTTCGCTAACGGTGAAACCTCTTCCCATGTTTTGTTTATGATAGAAGGCTCGAACGTTTTGATATCGCCGTATGACTTTTGCGATAATTTTTTGCGTTCCGTCGGTACTCGCATCATCTATAAGCAGAACTTCATACGTAAAACGGCTCAGGCGAAGCACCCGGAATATAAATTCAATACTTGCAACCAGATGCTCTGATTCATTATAACAAGGAAGGATAAGGGTAAAGTCCATAACTAAAAGAATCTAAGCCACAAAAGTGTCCAGAGCGCAATGACTCCATCGCGCCACGTAAGTTTTTTTCCCTCTGAAAATTTACGACCGAAATACGAAATGGGGACTTCATATATTTGAAGCCCTAGTTTTAAAAACTTTGCTGACAACTCTGGCTCCAAATCGAACCGCTTTGCCCGAAGCGGCAAGAGACCACCCAACACACTCCGGCGGAATGCCTTATATCCGGTTTCCATATCTGTAATATTGGTATTAAATAAAATATTCGTCATAAGCGTAACAAACTTATTTCCCAATTCGTAGACAAGCATGGTTGATAAGTGCGGACCAAGAAACCGAGAACCATAGACAACATTCACATGCGCATTATCAAATGGAGACAATAACTTGGGGTAATCTGCCGGATCATATTCTAAATCAGCGTCTTGAATAAGAATCACATCTCCCGTTGCGTGTTTTAACCCAACAGTAACAGCTGCTCCCTTTCCTCTATTTGGCCTCTCAAAAAAAATTCGGCACTGTCGTTTCCAACGCCCAAGTTTATCGGCAGTTCCGTCGGTAGACCCATCATCGATAACGATAACTTCCTTTGTCCAACCCGAAATATGAGCGGCGAGCACTTTGGGTATGATGAGATCTATAGTACGAGCTTCGTTGTATACCGGAATGATAATAGAAACTTTCTTCATATACACGATTCATACACGCGTACAGTATTTTGCGCAACTTTTTCCCAGGTAAATTCTGCCGACCAAACACGCCCTTTTTCAACGATAGTACTTCTCTCCTGACGAGATACATTGGCTAATTTTGTACATGCATCGGTTATCGTATCGGGATTGGCGGGATCCACACGGAAGGCTGGCCCCGCAATCTCATCAAGACTGGATCCGTGACTCACAATAACCGGCGTTCCACAGGCCATTGCCTCAAGAACCGGGAGTCCAAATCCTTCATAAAACGAAGGCAGCATGCACCCCAGAGACGACGCATATAACACGCCAAGTTTTTCATCTGAAACGTAACCAAAAAACCTAACCCTATCATCAATACCAAGTTTTATTACGTACTCGCGAACGGCGATTGCTTCAGACAGATTCTTATTAAGAAACGCCTGACCTACAATCATCAATTTTATTCCAGTCTGTACCCGAGAAAAACCCTCCAATAGCCCATGTATATTTTTGTTCCAATTGAGATCCCCAACATAGATAAAGAATCGCTCTGGTTTGCTACTTTTGGCTGATCCAGCAATAATTGCCGGATCGGGAGCTAAATGAACGACAGAAATTTTTCGCTCGGGAGTCCCAACGATTTTTACTATATCCCGCTTTGAATTTTGGGAATCTGTAATGATTTTTTTGGCATTTCGTAAAGCAAGTCGCTGAATATTCCATTTTAATTCTCCCCGGAGGCCTCTGGGAAATTTGTCAGGAAATACAAGAGGTATCAGATCGTGAACTGTAATCACAGTTGGTTTAGCCGTAATGAGGGGCAACGTCAAAAAAAATGGGTCGAAATAAGGATAGTGAACTAAATCAACATTATTGGGTACTTTTTGCCCTCGTTCAATTAAAGTATACGAATGTTGTGATTCGTACTTTTTTAACGACTCAATAAGGAGCTTTGTGTATTTTCCGACTCCCCGGACTTTATGACCGGAATTGAGTGGCGACGTATCTATGGCGATATTCATCTCTTGAGTATACCTGATCCGAGCACCCAAATGAAGCTAATAAGAGAGACGATGAGTGCTCCCTTTCGAAGCGCTGTGTTATGAAGTTCGACTCGTATTTGGCTTGTTCCAGCCGAAAGTTCTACGCTCATGAGACCATTTTGATCTGGGACGAGCGGACTCCAATGGCCACGTTGCTGGATTTCCCATCCCGGAAAGTACACGGTATTTATCCTTACTGTGACGGGAGTTGATGCATTGACCGCGAAACTCAAACGCGTTGGGAGGAGTTCATGCATCTCAAGTTTTCCTTCGCCACTGACTATCTCAATTTTTTCTTTCGTACGCTCCTGTTTCCATGGTGACCAAACTGTCGACATGCTATTACCCAAAGACGAGGTGCCGTCGGTAAATTCCCTGCGGGATAAATAATATTGATCATCCCTCGGTTCATAAACGACTGGTTTTGTATAGGGCAAAGCCGCAAGAACGGAAATGGCGGCAACGATCATTGCAAATCGCCCAGACATTTTTCTGGCAAGGTATCCAACGACAAAGGGAACTAACATCAAAATTCTCCACGGATATTGAACCAATTGCAGAAATGGTAACGTGTTCCATATGAACCGAGAACCAGCTGTAGTCATGAACGCTATAAGAACGAGAATAAACGACCGCGGTATTGTGGCAAATCCAACGAGGATTGAACCTAATCCGAGCTGTTGGGACATTTCATTATACGGAGCACCAGGTTGGGAAAATCCAGTTCCCCATGATGGAATGAGCAGCTGGGAAATTTCGGAAAAATGATCATAAAGATTAACGCTTGTTAGACCCAAAACGAAGTCTCGGGAAAAAATTGCAGGTAACCAAAAATACGCAGCCAGTAGTATTCCAACAATCGTTGATCGAAAATTTAATAAAAGAACAATAGGGACAAATAGCATCGCAGCAATGTTGTGCGAGAGGATAATAAAAGCAACACCCAGCGAGATAAGGATATTGCGGCGAGAAGCGTTTGTCCAAAGGACAAACGCAAAACCCGCACTTGCCATAACTTCGCCGATTGATCCCCGGACAAAAAGATTAACAAACCAGTAGGGCGTCCAGGCAAATAGAATAGTGCCCCAAAAACTGCGTGACCACAAGTAAAAAAAGAGGACCGCTAGTATATAAAATGTCGCAAGTACGAGCTTGAAGGAATCCGTATACGAAAAACCAAACTGGTGAAATAGAACACCAAAATAATTTGGCATCGGGTAATGATAATAAAACAGAGGCAATCCGTATCCGGAGTTAAGATCCGGAGCCCAGATGGGAAAATAATCCCCGGCACGGATCTCATTTTCAAACTGCCAAAATCGAATGATGTGATATTCTCCATCGTGAGTAGGAATAAATCCAGGTAACAAAAGGTAGCGTACCGCGAAGATAGAGATGATAAGAAGAATTAGTAATTTCATAACGCGTGAATCGAGCCGTCTGGCAATATATAATAATCAATCCCTCGCTCCCTGGCTTCTTGGGCGAACAACTGGGAATTCTTATAAAAATCAGCGGCAAATTGCGCACGTTCCTGGTAATCTATGCCCATAACCTCAAGGTAATACGACGGACCAACATACGTGAACCGCCCCGCCAAAGCTGCGGGGTCATAAAGTGAGCGAGTCGTTAAAAATATAGCATTAGGCGCAGTATTTTTTTTGATCCGTTGTGGCCCATCGTCAAAGTAGGCCTGATAATCGTTTTTAACCGCCATGAGGTTTAAAATCCCTGATGATATTAAAAATCCAAAAAGGACAACCGCAACAAGTTTCGATCGATCAAAAATTTTGACTAACACAAAAGCGACAATAGTCGAAACCACAATCCAGAAAAAATTAATGAGTGAGTGATTGTGTTCTATTCGAAAACTCAGTTGTATGGTATTGGCGATGATAAATAAAGGAAGGAAAGATAAAAACACCAGCCTTGCTTTTTTCGGAACCATGTAAAAACCCAAAAGTAAAAAGGGGAGGCTTAATCCCATATTCATCCACCAGTACGCAAGTATGTTGCCGGTCGAGAGATAACCAAAATAGAATGAAATCAGAGGTTTTGGCAAGCCTTCGAAAAGGGCAATTGTTACCCAAACCAATAAGGTCATTACAAAAAATACTATCCACTGTTTCCGAAATACCAACCACTGGAAAAAGATAATTGAGGCGGTAGAAATAGCGATAAGACTATGAACTTTATAGAGCATACCGACGAGAAGTCCAAGCAGTATGAGTTTGGGAGACGAAATAGGTTTTTTCCTCAGAAAATAATTGATGACAAAAAGACCAATAGCCAGTCCTACAACTAAATGTCTTTGATTAAGATACGGATTGAGGGTCTGATAAATCGAAATAGAAGAACCGTCGAAGGGGCCCTTATCGATATAGTCAGGGAGCCTCCAGATATTACTTGGTGCTCTAAGATAGTTGACGATCGTAAGGGTACTGGGGAAAAGAAATAACACTATTGACGCTAAGCCTATGAGCTTACGGCGAAAAAGTATTTGCGAAAAAACGTAAATTTGCCAGAGAAGAATAGTCATTCCGACAGCACTGACTCCATTGATCGCCCAGTCGATCGGAACACCAATCCTCTCAAGGATACCGATAAAAACATCAGTCCCCCAGTGATATGACAATGGTCTACCCGGAAAAAACGGAGACTGGGGAGGAAAATTATTGCCTAATGAGATTGAGCGAATGATCGACAGGTGAAGCCCAAAATCGCCAACCTCGTTGCGGGCTATCCTAAAGGCATGCTTGACATTATCATATCCAAATGATTTCCCGAATAACCACCAGGAAAAAATAAAGCAGCACGTAACGATAAAAATATTAATTCTTTTTTCTGAAACCATACCAGAGTGCAACAAATGCCGGTGGAACAAATGACACGATCCGTTTGATTATCGGCGTTATCCCATCCCATCGCCAGGTATAGAGATACGGCGCAATCCGAAACATGAGACCAAATGAAAATGCGAGCGAGATATTGACAAGAAGTTGACTCTCAGGTATCAAGGCAACAAACGGCAATACCCAAATAAAATACCACGCATACAGCTCTTCCCGAAGCGGCGAGAGTAAAAACGCGATATACATGAATATGGCGGCGTATCGCCAATTCATAGATTTTTTGAGGATAAGCGGTAGAAGCAGTATTGTCGAATACTTGATACATATAGAAAGAACGAAAAAAATAATCGACAAAAAATATCGTTTTTTCCGAAGAAGCGCAAAACTAAAAACGGCAAAAAACATCATGACAACGTCGTTATGAGCACTAACCACAGTTTCAAGAAGAATGAGCGGATTGAGTCCAAAAAACGCAAGCGTCCATATCTTGTTGTCAGAAAGATTAATTAATTGCTTAAGGAGCAAAAAGTAAAAAAGAACGATAAATAATTTAAATGTGGCAAGAGTGAGAATTATATTGCCCAATCCTAAAACGTGAGGAATTGCTGTTAAAAAAATCCAGAACCCTCCGTAGAGAGCGACTTTATTGGCCGCATGCATATAGGCAAGCATCGGTTCGTTGGGAATCTCAATCGGCATGACGAGATACGGGTTTTGGTGGTACAAATATGTTACTTTAGCGGTTGCTATGTAATTAAAAATATCATAGGTAAACGCGGCAGGATACGAAAAAAACAGAATAACAACCGACAATAGAATCAATTGCCAAACTTGAGATGGTTTTATTCGATTCCGCCTGACGTCTACCAACACCTTGAGATAAAATCCGAACATGACACAAATAGTGGCAACGTAGATAGTCGTTGAGACTAATCTTTGTGAATGAAGATAGGTAAAGTACTCCGGAAACGGTTGATAAGGAAAATTGGGATCTATAAAACCGAAGCTTAATACCACCACGGCAACGAGCGCACACATGTAAATAAATTTCATAGACGCTTTCTAGATAAAAACATTTCCCGAACCGTATAGATTCCTACAATATAGAGGATAGGAAGGAGCGGCAAGAGAAATCTCGTTACTACAGCACCGACTGATAAAAATGCCTCATACACAAGGATCCACAACAGAAGAAGTCGAACTAAGCCCGGCATTGTAAATTTGCGAAAGTACGAAAGTATTACAAAAACAAAAGGGAGAATCATAAGGAGTGGCCATACGATTGTCCAGTCATTAGAGGTCTGAAGTGACTGGTCTCCCCACCACGTCTGCCATTCATTTAACATCACGAGTCGCCAGAACGATAATGGAAGTATCAATTTACTTTGCTGATACAGAAATATCCATTTTTGAAATCCAACGAAGTCACTGAGCGAATATCCATTCAAAAAAGTTCGAAGATAAGAGAGAGTAAAAACTCCAACAGACAATGGACTCATTACAATAAATATCTTGATGCGCTTATAGTCTCTCGCAAGGAGTAAATAGAACAAAAAACAAATAGACAGTAAAACCGCAGGGACAATCGATTTCGTCGCAGCTACCAGACCTACAAGTATCATCGTGGCCCAAAAATACTTCTTTTTAGTTTCCAGGTAAAAAACGACTAAGGACAACAGAATAAACGGTAATTGAATAATATCGAGGAGCGGTACGAAACGAAATTGATTGACAAATAATGGTTCAACAGAAAATAATGCTACGGGGACAAGCGCCTGTGTAGTATTACCAAGAACTAATCGGCCAAGCCACCAGATTGCCGCAAGGACTGCCACACCGGAAAGCAGAATGAGCGGTGTATCTGTTTTAAATAATACATACGAAGCTCCTATCATATATTTCCCCAGAGGCGTGTGTTCAGAGTTAATAAGAATTGGGTCAACGCCACGCATGTAGGCTCCTGCAGCATAACGAAATACAATTTCATCGGCGATAATCGAAGTTGGATTTTTTAGTCGGTATTGTGAATTGTTAAATAAGTTTTCCAACTGTGTGTATATTCCATCGTTATAATACGGCCGAAAATATCCACCAGACGAAGTCACGACTACCCTTCCCACACTAAGAATGGGTACACACAAAAGGAGAATAATAAATAGTTTATTGATTGCGGATCCCCATGGACCGGTTAAGTGCTTCATGAATGTTTAATGAACGTGGTTCTTGATGTTCATCCTGCCAGACGAACGCTTCCGGAAGTTCGGTCTTGAGCTTGGTTAAGACTGAAATATGCTCGTCACGCGACTCTCGTATTCCTTTTGGAAAATGCTGGTCAGATCGCACGAGCGCCTCAAGCGCAAGCAGGTACTGTTTATATTCAAAAAGCGTTTTTGCCTCAACGAGGTATTTATCTGAAAGACCTTGATGGTATTTTGCCTGGGCAATCGTGCCCCAATACCAATACCGCTTAAGGTCGTCAAGAACTCGCGAAATCTTATATAGCGTATGCCCGGGCATGTAGGAAGGGTACGGAAGCACATAATTTGCGTATACAGGCACACGCACAGTCAAGAGCAATAGAAGAATAATAAAAAATCGTTTCATTTCTGTGCGATAACTCCAATACACCAATTGAGATACAGTTTCATTCTGGATTTCTCGATAATACCCCAAAGTTGTTCATACCATTTCCCCAGATTTAGATTTCGTATCGCATGGAGTTTTCCGTAGTAACCCCACCCGTATGCCCTCACTATCGAAAGACCCGCCTCTCTCATGAGATGCTCTAATTGCCCAATGGAAAACGACCGCTCCCAACCGGCAAACCATGCTCCCCGTGCAATAGCAATTTTCTTTTTTATCGTATAGGTTGTGAATGCTTGAGGAACATCAACAACGAGATAGCCTCTCTTTTTTAGTACTCGAACGTGTTCGCTGAGAATTACCGAAGGATCTTTAAAATGCTCGAGAAGTCCTTGATGGAAAACGATATCAAAGACTTCGTCTTTGAACGGAAGCTCTCGCGCATCTCCCCTGACGGTGTCAACACTCACGTTATGTTTTTTGGCAAACTCATCAATTTCATCAAGAGACTCCTGGGTATAATCAACAGCTGTTACCGAGGCACCAAATTCCGCCAATCGAACACTATCTCCTCCCATTCCAGCTCCGACTTCAAGTATTTTCTTGCCCTTTATATTTGTAATGTGTTGCAACTCTGAAAGCATTTCTTCGTGCACTACCGGTGGTTGATGGTCGGGCGTTTTCCAATAGGATTGCCAATGTTGTTTAGTTGAAGTTTTTTCCATACTGTATGTATTTCCTAAACGCCAATGGTTCTTGATATGCAGAAAATAATGCGAAAAGGAATCCAAATATACCATCGACAAATCCCTTATGGCGTACGTAAAGATTCAAAAAAGTTTTCGTCGGACGCAGGAAATAGTATTGTACGAATGTCTCAGGAGTAACCTCAAGCTTCACTCCTGCCATTTCTCTGGCCCGCAGCATTGCATAGGTATGTGCTTTTTGCCAATATTCGGCAAACGACGTATACGGTCTGTGCTCCAGCGGCGTTTTTAAATATCCGATAGGTCCATCCACAACAATTTGCTCATGGACGCTTTTTTGTGGAAAGCTTCCTTTTCCACGTTTGAACAATCTCACAACATAATCCGGATACTGCCCGCCTTTTCTCATCCAGTACCAGAGAAAATAATTTTTCCTTGAAACATAATATCCATTAAATCCATTGTCATTCCGGGCTTGACCCGGAATCCAGTCTTTTTCTTGCCTGGATCCCGGCTCGATGGCCGGGATGACAGTCCGAATTTCGATACTCAGTGCCTCCGGCACAACCTCATCTGCATCTAACTGCAAGATCCAATCACCTTTTGCCCTGTCCACCGCACGTTGCTTATTGATATGAAAAATCGGCGGATTATCCGTCACAAACACTTTGGCACCGTATTTTTTGGCAATCTCCACTGTCTTATCCGTTGATCCCCCATCCACAATAATAATCTCATCAGCAAGACCTTTGATTGACTCAAGACACGTCGCCAACACATCCTCCTCGTTAAAGACTGCCAGAACTACGGAAAGCTTCATAACTTCCTATTATAGATGAGCATGCCTCCTAATAATACGAAAGCGCCCAAACTCACAAGTTCAGCATAAAGACGAAGTTTTGTCCGAGTGAACCGTACAAGTATCATATGTACACCTGAATCTACGGCAAATGTCATGAGGCCACGGTGATTTGGATCTTGGAATTCGATGGGGACTTGTTGACCGTCCACCAATACCTGCCATCCCGGAAAATAGAGTGTATTTTCAAGTAGTCGCGTTTTATCTTGTGCATTGACCTTATATTCCCGTTTTGTGGTGTTTCGCAAACCAAACTCGACTTGTGCATTCCCATCTATAACCTCGATTGGCACAGAAGGCTCGTGCTCCATGAAACGCACGGACCAGATCGGGCTGCTTTCACCGGTATCGGTTGTCCCCTTATACACCGAGGTAAAGAACGACTCCGGATACTCCCGATAATATTGAGCGTTCCACATAGAATATGTAGGTATTAAAAGTCCAATCGCTACAAACATTGCTACCGGCAACTGATTTTTGACTTTACTCATGACAAGTCCACCCAAAACCGCGACACAAAATACAACCAGATGTAAGAAACGCCACGGAAACTGGAACTTCTGCAGAATCGTTACTGTTTGCCATATTGGTTGAGACGTTGGTAACATCAAGAATATTGATATTCCGAGAACAATAAGTACTCCACCAAGAAATTTTTCTCTTCGCCGAAAAAACAAAACAATAGCAGAAACTATAATGAGAAACCCAACAATACCGATTTCTTTTGATAGCTCATTGCCCCTCGTATAAAAAAATTGACTAAAATGTACAAATCTACCAGCAAAATCTTCATTGGTCACGATATCACGAAGCGTATATCTCCCCTCATAGAGCGCTGGTATCCAGAAAAATGCAGATATCAAAAGTCCCAAAACGATAGGTAAAAAGGATCGACGATGGTATAGAATATACAAAATAATTACCGGTGCGAACATAAGACTGACTGCGTTGTGAGATAACAAAAGTCCTGCTACCGCGAGTGTTCCGATGAGCCATCGTTTGCGATCAGTCGCCCAGAGGATGAGCGGTGGGAAAATGAATGCTACGTGTTCGCCTATCGCGCCACGAACATACAGGTCGACGAATCTATACGGCGCAAAACCATACAGCAGCGCTGCGGCGAAACCAGCTCGTTCTCCCCATTGAGATTTACTCCATAGATACATCGCAAAAATACTGGCAATATAGGCGACTGCAAACACCAGCTTTGTACTGTCAACGAAGGAAAATCCTATAAAGTGAAACAGCGACGCAACGTATGAGGGCAACGGATAGAGAAACATGAGAATGGGATGACCATAGCCCCAATTAAGATTCCCCGCCCATCTTGGAATAATGTTTCCCTCCGTGAGAGACTGGTAAAAATTGGCAATTCTGGCCACATGATCCTGTCCATCATGGGTTATCGGCAATCCGGGGTGGAGTAAATCGAAGAGGGGAATAAGTGAAAATATCAATAAAATAAAACTAGTCATACAATCGCTTTTGAATAATAAATCCGGAAGGTAAGGTCCTGGTTTCAATGATACCACCGCCAGAGACGACCGTCTCGAGCCACCCCTCGTGCGACCACGGCTTTGAGGGATCCGGCTCAATGAGCAAATATGTTAAATCTTGTTTTTCTTTTGAAGGAATTGATCCATACTTCCACCAAAACAGATAATCATAGGCATCAGTTAAGACGACAGGAGTAAAAACGAGTACATTAAACAGCTTGCCTTGTGAATCCTTGATAATTGTGTCAATCGCAGCAAGTTTCCCCCGTATTTTTGCCGTTCCACCCCAATCTGTTGCCGTGTAAAGTTTTAGGAGTTTTTGAACGGTAAATATCGATATGAGAATCATGCATCCAACTGCAATATTTTTGTGTTTCGATAATCCATATCCCAAAAGAATCATATAGACAGGAAAAAGCCCGACGAGGTACCAGCTGTAGAGCTGAAAAGGATAAAGAAGATAGACAAACCACAAAAGGACTGGCATCACAAACAGAAGCTTTATTTCAACTCTTTTCCCGAACGCGAGATACCAAATTCCTCCTACGATTAGGGTGACAGACGTAAGCCCAGCAATCGACGCGTTTATAAAAAACGATGCATTAATACTACTGACGAAACTAACGATATGATCACGGATTATTTTGTCATACGGCTCGAAGCTTGACGTAAGTCCCTGCGCTGATCCTCCTACAAGAGCAAAAATTGATCGAGTGGTAAGAAAATCGTGACGAACGTCAAATAGAATAAGCGGAAAAATTGAAAATAAAATCAGGAAGAATAGTATTCTTGGATACCAACGAACACCAGCATGGAAAAACAGTAAAATACTCACTATCGTCCACGGCACTGCAAACGCAAGCTCAAAATGATACAAAAGGGCAAGGGTTATTGATAACCATACGAATGAATGCTTATCCCCTTTTTTGACCCACCGCATAAAAAAATACACATATCCACACATAATAGGAATCACAAAAAACGGACTCCAAAAAAATGTTGCTGCTGCTCCTAGCGCAGGCGACGTTGCAAAAAGAAAAGCAGTAAGAATTCCTCCAATAGAAAATCCCATACTGATCGAAGCAAGACTTGTGATCATCAAAAGGAGCATGACGCCCCATGGATCTCCTCTGAATATGGCAAACGGTATGGCGAGAAGATAGTAGTAGAGGGGACCTTGAAACACAGCTTGAAGTCCGGTATAGGGGCCAATGAGTGTTAGTTTTTTATCAACAACAATGGATTTGACCGCAAGCATATCGCGGCCCTGATCTTTGAGGAATAGAAAGTTGCCGCTTAATAATTCCTGTCCGCGAAGAAAAAATCCTAAAACCAGCAGTGCGATAAGAGTCCATTTCACCATTATTTCCGTTCTACTATTTTAATCACTTCTTTTCCTGTTTTATTTGTCATTCCGATACCAGTTACCCCGTCGGGAAACTCGGATACATTGCCAACATACAATCCCGGTTCTTCATTGCTCCAATTAATCGGACGAAATTCATATTTGCCGATTGCATGCGTTTCGGCAAACCCACCTGATTTTGTCCCGCCCATTCGCTGATACGTGAACGGATCAAAATGACGATAGTATAAATACAACATATATGATTGATACAAATTGTCTTTATTGGAAAAAACGATTTTATTAACCCCTTGTTCTCTAGAAAAAATATTCGGAAGTGCTTTGGATAGTGCGAAATGAAATGAATCAGACTGTTCTCTTGGAAAAACAATAAAATAATTCGGATAAAACAAACGCAAACTGACCAGGAGCAATGTCAACGCAATAATAAACGAAGGAATTTTAAGATTTGATACGGTCCAATAAAGTCCAAGGGCGGTTATTATTTGCCAGGGAACTACAGATGCATATGAACGCATTGCATGAGGCGCCTGTGTCGCAATCGACGCCGGTAGCGGAGCAAGAAAAAACCAAAGAAATATTAGTTTTTTTGCACGGTGATCCACATCACGACGACGCAGCAATGAAATAATTCCGATGACAATAAATGGCAGTTCCCACACATAAAGAAGTCCCAGATTCGGCACTTTAAATGACTCACTTCCGGAATTCGTAAACAGCCATGTAGGCCTAAAATGAGACAGATAATTATTCATAAGTATTTTTCCATTGGTTATCTTCTTCTGTGTAAAATCAAAGGCACTCGTTCCTTGGAAACGCACCATTGCACTTGGCGAAAAAATAGTCCAAAAAATTGGAACGAGAAATGGAACAGATACCATAATCGGAACGACAAACTTCTTAAATGAATCGCGATAAATTATAAGAAGCCCTAAGCCAAAGAGCGGCACCAATACTTGCCCTGCATAGTAACTCATCATCGATAGAGTAAAAAATACGATGGCCACGAACCATCGACTTTCCAGAAAAAACAGGACCCCGAAAACAAAAAATGACAAATACGCATTGGACTCGTGCCCAAGGCGGGAAATGTAGATATGCCATGGACTTATGGCAAGGAGTAGTGCGGAAAGTATTGCAATTCTATCTTTTGAAAACAAACGCAACACAATATGGTACGTTGCCCAAATAGTAAACAAAGAAAGAATTACCGCCGGAAGACGTATTGAAATTACCTGTAAATCAAAAAAAGCTATAAACGGGATCGTAAGGAACAGATATGTTGATCTTCTCCAATCGTCGTACCCACGCTGCGATATGAGCGGAAATTCTCCGTACTCATCAACGCCGGTTTTTAATACAGAGTATGCGTTCCATCCAACAGAAGCTTCGTCCATGCTTGCACTCGGCGGAACGCTTCCTAACTTCCAAAGACGCAAAAAAGCAGCCAGAATGAGAATTGCAATAAGATATCTATTCACGAGAGAAATTTTAACAATTTAAAAATTTTCATCTTAGGAAGACTTTTGTTATTTGATGCTTTTCCGGATCCTACTTCTGTAAATGTTCCTTTATGTTTTACATACCACTCATAATTTTCTATAAAAGACTGTGCATTGGTTTTTTTGGGTTTCCATTTAAGCTTTTTCTTAATTTTTGTCGTATCCATATAAAGGGATCTACCCAGCATTGAATACTGATATACACCAAGGGGCGAAATATTAAACCTGTCGAGGAACGCCAGAACACCAAGTGTCAAAAATGCGGGAAGAGGTATTACCTTTGACCGGCTCCCCGCTGCTTCTATAAGCTTTTTGTAAACCTCCTTGATTGTCATAACACCGTCGCCCCCGATAGTATAGATGTCAAATCCAAGCATGTGACTCGCCTTTTCTAATGCCTGGCACACGTCCTGCGCGTCAACAAACTGATATTTATTTGATCCGTCTCCCAGTGTGTAGACGTTTCTGTTCTCAGAAATAAACTCAAAAAGAATTGCCTGCAGACCCAATCTGCCGACGCCGGTGATGACCGGACAACGAAAGATTTGAATATTGATCTGACCCGCAAATTTTGCAAGCTCCGCTTCGGCTTGTGCCTTGCTTTTCCCGTACACCTCAAGTGGATGGAGTTGTGTTTCTTCTGTTACGGGAAGCTCTTTGGGAATACCGTATGTCACATTGCTTGAGGTAAACACAAATGACTTCGCTTTGTTTTTGACAGCCTCAGAGACCACATTGATTGTTCCATGTACATTTGTTTTCCATGTCACGTCGTTACTAACCACTTTGTCAGGCATCGCAGAGGCCAAATGATACACAGTATCAAACGGGCCGTATTTCTCAAACACTGTGCGTACATCTTTTCGAGACGTAATATCCCCAGAAACGTCGTGGGCGAGCTTGTCGAAAACAATCACTTCCTGACCTTTATTGGCTAGATAATCGACGAGGTAGCTACCTAAAAATCCCTGTCCTCCGGTGATAAGTATCTTCATATATTACTGCTGGGCAATACGGATCGCTTCACTTCCATCCAGATACAGAATCGACTGCAAAACAGACCCGCGGATTTCTTTTGGAGTCCCGATGTAAAGCTCATCACGGTTTCGCTTTTCGCGGTCCCAGTCGATCGGACGGAATTCAAAAATATCAAATTTGTTTCGCACTTCTTCAAATCCTCCTGACTTTGTACCACCTTGAGCCAAGTATTTGGCGGGGTCGTATGCAAGATAATAGAGGAAAAATATGTATGGTTGCTCAAGCTGGATCGAGACGACAATTTTTTTATATTTTCTATTGTTGGCTTTAACATAATCTACCGCCTGTTTATATCCGTATTGCCAGAACTGTGAGTATTCACGATTCATATGTCCAAAGTACATATGAAGATAGAAGATAACATTGAGGACAAACACCAAAACGAAAAACGGAAAAAAACGAGAAGGAAGTTTTTTGATTCCGATAGCCGTCATGATCTGAAACGTCGGCAGAAATACCAGAGTCCGAATGGCATGGGGAAGCCCTGTCGTTGGGGCTGCTGCAATCGGAGCTGCTAAAAACCAAAAGAGAATAAGTCGAGACGATTTTTCTTTCCAGTCAATAACAAGATGATACAAACCCCACAAAACAAACGGAAGCTCGACAAGATACAGGAGGCCGGTATCTGGCGCGTGATGCCTTGGATTATCACCCGTTAAAAATATCCATTTGAGAGAAAAATGAGATAGATATCCTTCCACTACAGTACTCATCCATACGAGACGGCGATTATCAAAAATCACTCCCCACGGATTTCCGGTTCTTTGATCCTGTTCGAGCTTTGCAACGCTTCGAGAAAGAAGTGGTGTTTGATCGGCAAATGAACTCGTTCCTCGAAGACGCGAGAGTGTCGCCGGATCCAAAAATGTAAAGAGTATCGGAGCAATCGTAATAAACCCAATGATTGCCGCAACCAATACCTCTCGGCGCCTTTTGGCAAGCTCTTGTCGAAATATCAAGGATAATATCACCACGAGAAGCGGAAGAAATATACGTTCGCTATGATACGCGTAAAAACCTAAACCAAATAAAAAGGCTGAAATCATTAGTAGTTTTTCTTTTTGCAGACCCTTGAGAAACAAATAAACGGCCCAGATATTAATGGTCACGCCAATGTTTGCCTCAAACGCAATCCGGGAAAACTGGATATGCCACGGAGAAATCGCTAACAGAAATGAGGCGATTAGAGCCAATCGCCGGGATTTAAAAAGCTCCAGTACCAAACAATACGTACCAACCACTGCCAAAACCCCTGCTATCGCCGATGGTAATCTCACTGCCCACGTTTCGAGACCAAAAATTGCAACAGATGGAATAGTCAAATACATATATAAAGGCGGTTTATAATCGTCGAAGGAGCGAAGCACCATGGGAAACCACGTCCCATACTCATCCCGACCGGTCTTAAGAACGGAATAGGCATTGTAGCCTAACGCTGCTTCATCCCAGTCCGGACTTGCGGGCACTTGTCCAATCTGCCAAAGCCGCAAAGCGGCTGCAATCATAATAATTCCAAAAAACAAATATTTTTTCATATATCAAAAATACTGAGATATTTTGTACCATTGAGAAGCTGAATTTCACCGAGAATTTGTGCCTTCGGGTGGACCTCACGAGGCGTCAAGACATACAGTGTATCTTTTTCAAAACCGATCACTTCTTTGACAAACGCATATTTGCCTACGCGGGTAACATGATAAAACCCATCTGCGTCAAAATACGATGACAGTAAATCTTTTATCGTCGAAGGGTCGATTTTTTCATAAAACAAGACATACATATACGGCCTTCCAATGCTTTCTGTTATTACTATTTGTTTATATTGATCACGGTAGGGCCTAATCGCAACAAGTGCTTGTTTATACCCATACTGCCATTCGCCGGAAAATTCTGTTGCGTAGTGATTCATGTAGTTGTGCCAAAAAAAGGAAAAATTGGCTGCATACAGGACGACAATACCGATGGTAAAAATTCGCTTGCGTGTCATTTGTGAAATTGCGTAGGAGATGACGATAAGAAACGCAGGTAAGGTGTTTTCAATGCGCAGTGCGTGCGGTGTTTCGCGTGCTGTGGCTGCCGGAATAATTGATGCAATGATCCATCCCACAAGCACCCAGACGATACGACGCTGGTTACGAAATAACCAAATAAAGCCCAAAATAAAAAATGGTACCTCAACGAGATAAAACTCGCCAACATCCTGGAGAGAGAATTTAGGATTGCCGTCACCCCGGGTGAATAAAAAGCGTGGTTCGAGGTTATCAAAAAAATGCAAAAGATAGGAACGCATATATCCTATCCGACGATTATGAAAAATATTCGCCCATAGACCACCATCAAGGGCCATACGGTCATTTGCCGTTAGCACTAGCCCTGGATCAGAAAAAATATTTACTTCTGAAAACCGAATCCTCGCCTCCTTCGACAGTAAGTGCGGCACTATGGGAAGAATTAAAATGAATGCAATCAATAAACCCTTGGCTATTTTTCCTTTATAGGCAAGAAGATCTTTTCTTACGTAGACGAAGAAAATAATAGACAAAAACGGCACGACGTATCTGGCGCTATTAAACGTATAAATCGCCGCGACGTACCCAGTCCAACAGATTAAAAACTTCTTCTTGAGAATGAGATACGAACCCAAAACCACAAAAAATAACGCGATATTTGCTTCAAACCCCGCCCGTGAGAGTTGAATGTGCCAAGGAGAAATCGTTAGAAGCAGCGACGTGAGCATTGATACCTCCTCGTTACCAAAGAGTTCTTTGACAAAAAAATACACGAATAAAATAGTGAACGTCCCGGCCAGCACCGAAGGCAATCGAACCGCCAGTTCATTGAGCCCAAATACTGCAACAAACGGGACAGTGAGATAAATGGGAATTGGCGGTTTGTAGTCACCGTAGGCCGCGAATGTGTCAAAAGGGAAATACCTTCCGTGCTCGTCGTGTCCGGTTTTGAGGATCGAATAGGCATTGTATCCGATAGACACCTCGTCCCACGTCAAGGAAGGTGGTATGGATGAAACCTTATAGATTCGTAAAACGAATCCGAACAGGACAATTCCTAAAAGGGCAACGTATTTAAGATTTTTCATCGATATACCTCATTGTTCCAAGAACAAAAATCCAAGACAAAAAACCTGCATGACTATTATTAAAATACCGGCTCGTGTACCAGAAGAGAAATAGTGTCAATGCATACACGAGAATGAGAGAGGATATTTTCATCGTTTTTTTAAGCCATCGAAATCCCAAAACTAAGGCTGGAATCGTTACGAGCATCTGCCAGAATAGAAATGGATAGTAGGCGTGGAGATCTTTTATGAAACCCAGTTCATATAACACCATTCCCAATCCGTATCCTGAAACTGGATAGCTGGTAGCACTGTTGCCACTTAGATACAAGATCGTGCTTTCGATAAATGCGCCTGCGTCCCATAAAAAAAACGGGAGAGAGAGTAAGGCAACGACGCTCGCTGTAACGAGTAACGGCATACGTTTTCGCTTCATCCACAGAAAACCAACAAAATAGGGCAAGAGGATCCACGTCGTTTGTTTACTCATAAGGGAAAACCCCATAAGAACCGCGCTCACGAACCACTTTCTACGGTCAAGTGCAAACAATGCACCGACAAGCCACGGGAGCACAAATCCATCACTTCTTCCCTCGATGAAATAATCAACGGTTGCCGGAGACAACGCGGTAATAAGGATCGTGAGAATTCCCAATTCTTTATCGCGAAACCATCGCCAGAGGAGAATTACCGTCACGATCATGCCGGCACCCAACACCATCCGTCCGTCAAAAAACCCGAGGATTGAAGTTGCCGGAAAATAAAAGAGGAAAGGGAGTATGAGATACCACGGCGGCATCACAAAATGGTAAAGAGCCGGATTGATCGCCGATTTACCCGTACTATCGGCATAATGAAAGGATTCAACCGGTGTACCGAAATACGTTTCTTTATACGGATTTTTTCCTTCAATTACATAGCGCATCGCCGCCTCCTGCTGAAGAATAATGTCGTGAACTCCCAAGGCAGGTGCGGTTCTGCTTCGATCAACCATAGAAGTCCAAAGCACACCCCCAAGGGAAATTGCAATGCTCGTAAATATACAAATATAGGAAAGCCTCCTCTCTTTTGAAAAAAGTGATACAACGACATTAGCAACAAGAAGGATAAACAAGATACCAAATAGCCAATATGGTGTTCCTTCAATCGGCAGGATGCGATACTTCATGACCATAGGAATAGCCAAGACAAACAGGACAATGGCATTGATTGCGGCAAGGTTCATGCTTTTATTGTACCAAAGACGAAGATAAAACTACTTCCAACAGGAATAGTTTTTTCATAATTCCATTCCCACAAGTTGAGCTTTGGGTACTCGCCCTCACAGTGGGCATCAAAACACATCACATTAATCACTGCATGCTGGTCGAGATTTGGGCACATATTCCCTATTTCACAAATAACATAAAGTTTGTCTACATTATGTGTACGAATGTCAGCGGGAACGGAATGGTTGAGTAAGAAAAAATACCGGTAGTGAAGATCGTTAAATGACGGCGAGCCGATCACGGTAAATGAATATGAAAACCCCTGCGCATCTTGAACAATGGCACTTGCTCCCTCCCCAACCCGATCAATATCGCCTCTGGGTTGGGGAAAATACCCGGGCTTTGTTATTTGCCAGATAATAAGAATGCTCCCCACAAGAACTGTTCCCAATTTCGAGTATTTATGAACGATGCGGAGCCCATTGGCAATAAAGAGAAAGGGAAACGGCAGTAGGAAATTAAGATAGTGATCGTGAACGAGCCCCTGGTATCTTGCCATTGCAGCAATTCCGAATACATAGATTGCCAATAAAAAAATATTCCAACGACTTTTGCTGACCAGAAGGAGGAGTCCCAACATCAGCTGAATAACGATCATGGCAACTTGATTTCCCGTAGGTATTGCCCGAAAAAACACTCGAGATGTGTAGTCAATAAAAGACATAAGAAACTGGGTCTTTGAAAACGCGCTCGGCTGACTCATGACATTCATAACTCCGACAATATCTCTAAATCCGTGTTGCGTCTCATACACAAAAAACGGCACTTGAATGAGCAAAAACAACAGAACGCCTGCAAACGCAGGCTTCCATCTTCGCGAAACGACTATCGCAATCGGGATGAAAATAATATTGGGTATATGGAGTTGAACAAGTACTCCACACGCTCCCCAAAGAAGAAGGTAATTGCGATTTTTGAGACCCAGAAGAAACACGAGAACAAATAATGGTACGAGATTCGGTTCCCAAATAGTTTGATCCTGTCGCACTATTAAAGGCGATACTGACCAAAGAAGTGCAACGAGTGATCCGATAAAAGGGCCATACAATTTTTTTGTGAGAAGGTAGAGTGTAAGTGTAGCCAAAGCGCCATAAAGTGCCATTCCAACTGCCGGTCCGAGAGGATTAAATCTCGAAAGGATATAAAACGGGCCGATGAGGTAATACCAAGCCGGACCCAAATGCTGACCGGTTAACACCGTCGGTCCGATAAGGGGAATTGTCCGGTCGCGCCAGGCTTCATAGACGATGATACCGGTCCTTCCCTGATCTCCCAAAAATTCCGCAAACTGCTCTATGTTATAGAGTCTTAGAATCAAGGATAGCAGTACAATAAAAAATGGTGCTATCTTTGCTATAATTCTCATAATGAGATTATCAGTATTACATCAGTATTTGCTCATTGTTGCAATCTCACTGCTCCCGTTTATTCCTTTTTTCACTACAAATGACATTCCTCATACCCACGATGGCCCCGTACATTTGGCCAGAATGGCTGCCTATTATAAAGCGATAACCGGTGGTCAAATCCTCCCCAGGTGGGCATCAGATCTCAATTATGGTTATGGCATGCCGCTATTTAACTTTATTTACCACACGCCGTATTTGGTTTCTGTGCCGTTTATTTCTCTCGGTTTAGGACTCGTCAATACATTCAAAGTTGTTTTGGCTCTAAGCTTTGTTTTTTCAGGAATTGGAATGTTTATGTTTTCGCGGGAGTTTTGGCGCAATGACCGAATCGCATTTTTCGCCACTGTATTTTATCAGTTTGCGCCGTTTCGGCTCGTGGAAACGCACGTTCGGGGAAGTTTTGGTGAAGCGTACACATACGCGGCGTTCCCATTTGTCTTGTACGGCATAGTTCGGAAAAATATTTTTATAACTGCTGTCGCTGGAGCTTTCCTTATCCTGAGCCATAACTCGGTGAGCCTCCTATTTTTTGCACTCGCAGCTACGTTTGCATTTGTGACAAGTAAGACGTGGCGTGTTCGGGTTTACCAAGCCGGAGCACTCGCCGGGGCACTTGCACTTTCCGCGACGTACTGGCTCCCGGCGATCGTCGAGCGAAAATTCACCTATGGTGATTTATTTATGAAAGACGTATTTCAGATGCATTTTCCGCAACTTTATCAACTCTTTATCCCTAATTTTACAAACGCTCCAACTTTTTTAACAGAAGGCATTTCTGTTCAAATTGGCATCTTCCACGTTATCGCTCTCTTTTTTGCCCGCGACAAAACCCTATGGCGTTACATAATTCTATGGTCACTCATTGCTTTATTTTTTATGCAACCGATCTCTTCATTCCTCTGGAGATATTTTCCGATCTTACGCCAATTTCAATTCCCCTGGCGATTCCTCTCGATATTTGTCATCATGACGACACTCGCATCGGGACTGCTTATGCGGATGCGCGTATTCCAAAAACCTCTTATGTATTGTGGAACTCTCGCGTTGGTTATTGTCTCCACGCTCTATTTTTGGAATCCGCCTCTTGGATTTGATACCGTCAGCGATGAAGGATTTTACTGGAACTATCCTTTAAATACGACGTATTATGGTGAAACGGACGTGGTTTGGTCTGCTGGTCCTCACCAGTCTTACCCACCCTCACCAATCCAAGTTGCATCAGGAGATACGATAGTGACGAATATTGAAAAGCGTTCAACACAACATACGTTTCAAGTTTCATCAACCACGGAAAGCACGATTGTCGATAATACCCAGTATTTTCCGGGTTGGCGGGCATACGTCGATGGCACGCAAGTTCCTATAGAGTTTCAGGATATTAATTGGCGCGGTCTCATTACCTTCTCAGTACCCCCGGGTCAACATTCGGTACGCGTTGCCTTTGGTCACACGCCGGTACGTTTGATTGCTAACGTAGTAAGTGTCAGCACACTGCTCTTCTTATTACTTATATGGGTAAAAAAGAAATATTTCTATCATTAATCACGAGCACTCTCGTTGCCGGAGTATTTTTTTATAAGTTTTTTCTTTTGGGTCAACTTCCCTTCCCCGGAGACCTCCTCATTGCTGAATACAAGCCGTGGCGCTCATATTCAATCCTCGGATACAATCCAGGAAGTTACCCCAACAAAGCGCAGTATCCGGACACCTTCAAGCAACTCTATCCATGGAAAACACAAGTCATCGAACAACTCAAATCTGGAAATCTTCCTTTGTGGAATCCTCATAATTTTTCTGGCGCGCCGCTGCTGGCAAACTTCCAGTCCTCGGCACTCTACCCCCTTTCGCTACTCTATTTTCTTTTTTCGCAGCCACTGGCATGGAGCATTCTCGTATTCTTGCAGCCGGCGTTATCGAGTTTTTTCTCCTACTGGTATTGCCGGAAAATCGGTCTTCACCCAATGGCCTCGGCTCTTGCTTCCATAAGCTTTTCCTATGGCTCATTCATGACTGTCTGGCTTGAGTATAATACGATCGGCCACGTCATAGTATGGTTGCCCTTAGCACTTTTAGCCATTGAAAATCGCTGGACTCTTATACTCATTCTTTCTCTGTCTCTCCCTTTTTTTGCAGGACATCCACAGATTGCAACAATGGTCTACTTATTTTCCCTCATATACCTCAGAGTTAGAACCGGTCGACTACAAATTTCAGTCATTCTGATTCCTCTTGGCATTAGTGCTGTTCAACTTATTCCGGGCATCGAACTGGCGCTTAACTCTGCTCGAAACGCGCATCCATACGAGTTTTTTGTGAACAATGTCCTTATCCAACCTCAACAACTTATCATGCTGGTTTTTCCTGACTTTTTTGGAAACCCGGCAACACGCAACTATATACTCACTGACACTTATATCGGAAAAGTGCTCTCGATCGGACTCGTACCTTTATTTTTCCTTCCGGCCATTCTCCGATCTAAAAATAAATTAAAACATATATTTATGATCACCGCTGGCGTTATTCTCCTACTGGCAACAAAAAACCCGCTCACCATTCTCCTCTACCGGATTCCTCAGTTGAGAACTAGTAGTCCTACGCTTTTTATATTTCTTTTTCAATTGTGTCTCGCGATTTTAACAGGCATTGGCCTTGATCTCTTTTTACGGGAACCACATACCATAAAAAAGCTTATGAAGCGATCTCTCCTAGTCATCATTCTTTTGGGACTGGGTTTTCTCATGACAAGACTTCTGGGGTATGGAACAAGATCACTGATTTACGGAGCAATTTTTTCTGCCGCCGCGCTCGCACTGTTTTTTATCGGAGTTGGCAAAAAAAAGTATATGGTACTGGCCCTCACCATACTCTTATTTATTCATACAGCCGATCTCTTCTATGCATTTCAAAAATTCAATCCTTTTGTTCCGGCTGATCTCTTCTATCCAACAACCGCTATCGTCACGTTCCTCAAAGATAGGGCCGAGACTAATCGAATTTGGGGATTCGGAACAGCGGCAATCGAAGCAAATTTTGCTACCCAACTCGGACTCTATTCTCCTGAAGGGTATGATCCTCTCTATCCGGCATGGTACGGCGAATATTTAACGTCAAGTAAAGGAGGTAAAACGTCTCGATCAGACGCACAGGTTACACCAGGCTATGGGTCACGAGATTTGATCAACAACACCGATCGGCTTACCCTACTTAACAACTTGGGTGTCAAATACATCCTTGACCGAGTGGAAAATCAGACAGTAGCTCCTGCAAGTTTGACCAAGATTTATGATAGCGACGGCTGGATCGTATATGAAAATAAAGACGCAGTACCTCGTGCGGTACTTGAATCGCGTACTGGTATCGTGCATATAGATTCATATACACCAAATCGTGTCGATCTTACCGTAAGTACGAATGCGCCAGATACGCTCGTACTCTCCGATACCTACTATCCCGGCTGGATTGCCAGAATCGACGGCAAAAAAACCGAGGTTCGGAGGGCCAATCACACAATGCGCGCGGTCGTCATTCCTGCCGGCAGTCATGAAGTAATGTTTTCCTACGAACCACAATCCGTTCGATTAGGAATTATGATAACGATCATTTCCATTCTGACTCTGGCTGCCTTATTATGGAGATATGAAAAGAAATAGCATTATTCTCCTGATAATCACGGCTCTTGCTCTTTTTCTTCGCTTCTTTCGGTTGGATCAAGTTCCCCCCGGAGTAAACCGCGATGAGGCAAGCATAGGATTTACAGCATATAGCCTTCTTCAAACCGGACGCGACGAGTACGGAAAGTTTTTGCCCATTTCTTTTCAATCGTTTGGGGACTGGAAACTCCCTCTCTATATCTATATTACTGTCCCTTTCGTCGCTACGTTGGGAATGACGGAAGTAGCTGTGCGTTTGCCTTCGGCGATCGCCGGAATACTCACCGTACTTGTAACGTTTTACCTGGTACGGGAGCTTTTTAAATCAGAACGATTAGCCCTTCTTTCAACTTTTCTCGTTGCCATAGCGCCATGGGATCTTCATCTCTCGCGGGTTGAATCCGAGTCGAACGTCGCCGTCCTGCTAACGGCGACTGGATTCTTCCTGCTTTTTAAAAGTTTTCGCAAACAATTTCTTGTTATACCGGCAGCCGTGTTGCTCGCGCTTACCTATTACACCTATCACGGAAACCATATATCAACAACACTCCTTATCGTCGGATTTGTTGCTCTCTATTGGTCCCAGATTAACAAAACTAAATTCTCCATAATGGGTGCTCTTCTATTTATTGTTCTCGTTGGATTTATTCTCTATCACACACTGCTGGGGGCTGACACAACGAAATTGTCCGGCATTGGGCTGCTCGGAGACCCGTTTGTTGTTCACGAGCGCATTGAACTACCCCGATCCGAACATTCCACTCCCGGGCTATTGGCCGTTGTTTTCCATAACCGTCTTTTTTACTCGATAGAAACAATTTCCGATAATTACATCAGGTCCTTTTCACCACAGTTTCTCTTTATATCAGGGGGCACAAACGGAGCGCACAACATTCCAAACTTCGGCAACATGTATCTCGTCGAAGCACCATTTCTCCTGATCGGACTTTTTGTATGTCTTATAAACAGAAAAAAACGATCCTACCTTTTTCTCTTGTGGTGGATCGCGATTTCTCCCATCGCAGCAAGTATCACAAAAGATGCGCCGCATACAAATCGAATGTTCGCAATTTTCCCAGCTCTTCCCATCGTTGTCGCAATGGGATTAGAAATTCTTCTTCGTCGACGAACTGTCCTAATCCTTATAGTGTTCCTGTACTCAATCAACATCGCTCTCTATCTCGATCGATACTATGTTCATTTTCCAAAAACAGAGGTAGCAGCGTGGGGAGTGGGATATAAAGAATTGTTACACTATATTAACCTTCCTCTACAACAACCAAAAACGATCATCATAGCCAATCCCGAAACGTCACCGTATATTTTTCTTGCTTTTTACGGAAAAGAAAACCCAGCGCTCTTTCAGAAAAAAGTCGAACGGTACGATCCCACGCCCGACGGCTTCTGTCACGTCCGTGTGTTTGGTCGCTATCAATTCAGACAGATAGACTGGGAGCGGGATATTTTTTATCCGAATGCGCTTCTCGTAGATTACCCGGAAAGAATTCCTGATCAGTATAAATCGCGTATGCTTCGCGTAGCACAATTTGGCGTGATTCCTTCTTATCTATAATGAAGACCGGGGTTAATTCCCGGATCAAATGGAACTACTATTTCTCCGGCATTTAGGAGGTGCTTTTCTACTTTGTATCCGTTATCAAACGTTTTTACCATAACGGGAGTTGAATAGATATGTATTTGGTAGAGCTTCCACTTCTCCTCTGAAGTGAAAGGGTTGTCTCGAGCCGGTGGTTCAATCAACAGGTATGTAATCGGTTTTTTCTGATATCCAAATCCGTTTTTGTCATAGACTTTTTTTGCATACTCCATAGCATATCGCGGACCATATCCTAAAATATCCGGGGAATAGATAAAATACCCAAATTCTTTCTCGTCGTCTTGGTAGATAGTGCTTGCGGCAGTAAAAACTGCTTTCCATGAATACTGATTCTTCCCAATAAAATGATTCAAATCATTTATGTAGTTGTAGATACCAACGAGATTGAGGACATATATAACCGTAAAAATACAGACAAACACCCGTTTATGAGGAGACGTAATAAAAGAAGCAAACATGAGAAACACAAATGGGTGGAGCGGAAAAACGTAAAAGGAAAGAAGCGGAAATCTGTTTGCAAGGCTCAAGACGAAAAACCCAAAGAAAAAATAGAGAAATACAAGATAAATACCGCGATGAATATTGTTTTTAATTTGGATAGTTATAAAAACAAAAAATATGATAATTGCGTACGTTTGGCCATTCGGTGGCCCAAATCGCAAAAATTCCATTCCGGTCAGAATATTCCTCGCGCGATCAACAACAAGGTCCCACATGGTCACGTTTGAATCAATAGTCCCCAGATGACGAAATGCATTTTTTGCAATGAGAAATTCATGCCTTATGTCAAACACAATAAAATTACCAAGCAACAGAGGAACAAGCGCATATGCCAAAATATGGTTTGCTTTTCGTTTTTTTATGACAAACACTGTTGTAAACAGAACAGAGAGAAAAAGAAAGGGCACTCCCATAGCAATCTGGAACTGAACCATTGCTGCGGCCGTCACTATATGAAAAATGAGAAATCGGATTCTTAAAGTTTGTATGTATCGAATGAAAAAAAAGAAAAAGAACGGAATGGCAAACATGCCTCCGTTTGGATTTGACAGCGAATTTGCATGAAACGCCAGGTACAAGGACGCCATGAGTACAAACAGCGTCGCTGTAATTTTATTAAACAAACGCTTGGCGATGACATAACCGGCTACCAGAAATACAATGATGAGAAATATCCAGTACCAACCTACGAAAACAGGATTACCGCCGCCAATAACAAATCCGGGATAGTTGAGGTACGACCAAAGCGGCCCATGAAACATGAGTCCGCTTGCTCTGGGCCCGATGAGAACGAATGTTTTTTGTCGTATTTCATCAAGCAAAAACATATCGCGGGCAACATCCGAAATGAAATTAATGTCACCGTGGAGGACACTCCAAGAGGAAAGGAAGATATTAATAGCTACAAGAAAGACTATAATAAGAGTGGTGAAATTATTTCTTATATTGCTTTTGGCCACTGTACTTCGATTATACCTGTTGGGCTCCCTTCCTGCTGGGTTTCATCGAGATGAGGCATTCTTGGGCTATAACGCCTACTCGATCCTCAAGACTGGCCGGGACATGAATGGAAATTTCCTCCCTCTCCATTTGCGATCATTTATAAATAGTCCTGCAGGCTACTCGTACTTAGCGATTCCACCTGTCGCAATGTTTGGTCTTAATGAATTTTCGGTCCGCCTTCCGTCGGCTGTGTTCGGCATCGCCACTATCTTGGTAACGTATTTTCTTGTCTTCGAACTATTCAAATCCTACCGATTGGCGCTTATCTCATCTTTTCTTCTTGCTATCTCTCCCTGGCATATTAATCTCTCGAGGACCGCAATTGAAAACGTTGTAGTCGTTTTCCTTATTACAGTCGGCTGTCTCCTCTTCTTGCGCAAGCGTTTTATTCTTGCATTTATGTCTTTTAGTATTTCAATGCTCCTGTATCAAGCACCACGAGCGTTCTTGCCGTTCTTTGTCCCGCTTCTTATCTTCCTGGGAGCTAAATCGCATATTCGAACAAACATTGTGCGTTTTCTTATCTTCATTATCCTGCCAATCGCGTTTATACTCGCTTCGCCAGCATTATCCTTACGACTTCGTACCGTTGGAATCCCAGCCAGCGGCAATGTGCAGCTTACCGCCGAAGAAGCGATCCGTGAGGATGGTGTTCGTGGCGTAAAACCGATTTTCTCTCGTATATTCCATAACAAACCACTGGGATTTGCCGGGCAGTTCTTAGAAAATTACTTCTCGCATTTTTCATATGCGTTTTTATTTACCGATAAAGGTCTTCCTGAACGCTACCGCATCCCCGGTGCTCCACTCATTTATCTTATTGAACTTCCACTACTTATAATCGGCGCTGTCACACTTATCAACAAGAGATCGTGGGAATCAAAACTTTTACTCGGGTGGATACTCATCGCGCCCGTCGGAAGCAGCTTGGCTTTTGACGATGTTCCAAACCTTCAGCGGACGCTATTGGCATTTCCCGCCCTTTCAATCATTGCCGCCATCGGTTTAGAAAAAATATTGAAGTTCCGAAACTTCGTGACAATAAGCTATTGTGTGAGCCTTATAGCTTTTCTTCATGCTTACTATATCCATCTACCAGTTCATCGTACCTTGTATCGTCATGAGGGATATAAAGAGTTAGTTGCGCAAGTACAGAAACGGAAAAATCAATTTACCAGCTTCGTTATTACCAACCGAGAAACGGCTCCCACAGTTTTTTTCCTCTTTTACAACAAGTACGATCCGGCTAAATTTATTGCCGAAACGCGTGAACTTCCCGGTGATGATCGCGACAGGACATCGTTTGATAACTATGTCTTTACTACCGAAGAATGCCCGATCCGACTAGTAAAAAAAGACGGTATACAAACAATCACCGGCAGTCCAGGCACGCTCTATGCCAACTTTGGAACCTGTGAAGATGTACCAGGCGCTATTACCCTCTCGACAGTCAAACGAGGAGATAGTTCTGCCGTGTTCAAACTTGTGATAATCGACGAACAACGTAAAATGCAGGAAGACCGTCCGGAGTCGAAATCGTTTTGATTGTCTCCCACTTGAGGGGATTAATCTCGCATTCGCTTGATTTAACAATAAAAACGGCTTTTAATAAGCGCTCTTCACTTTCAAGCTTAAACTGCTCAATGGGGCACGGTCCGTAGCGAAAAACGAGCTTGCTAAATCTGAGACCATCCTCTTCTTTGGGTGAACCCAAGCGTTGAAACTCTAGTGGGTCAAACTTAAGATAAAAAAGGTGAAATATGAGATTATTATTTCTTTCAGTGCTCATCACTACTTCCTGATATTGCCTGGATAACTCATCCGCCGTAAACACAACATCTTCCTCGCTCGCACTCCGAAACCAGGGTTCATGGATTTTGGAATGGTAAAAATAGTTGTGCAAAAATACGGAAGTATTTTGGAAAAGCAGAAACGCACAGATGCCGATAAAGAGGGTTTTTACGAATCCTCTCGTCAGTGTTAATGCTTCAAAGAATCCAAATGCTATGATCATGACAAGCGCCGGAATCATGAGGTTAGCGCGCAATACGTTTGGGATATCTTCCCAGGTAAGCGCTGCCGGGACAATACCAGCGATAAGCCATACAAGCGGCAGTAACCAAGGATACTTTTTCTTTTTTATTCCTTCGACCAGCAACACGGCAAACCCAAAGACAAGAAATGGCGCCTCAATAAAATATAAATTGCCTACCCAATATAATCGATACCGTTCCGGTTTACCGTTATTAACAAACAAAAAATCCGGTGAAATATGTTGAGAGAAGAATGTCGTAAATAATCTGCCGTAAAAATAAAGTTTATTATGATAAAAGCGAGTAAGCAGCGGGTTTTGAGATCCATCTTCGTCCATTGACTGAATGAGATCCCGTGTTCCTCCCGGAATATTGAGGAGACTGACTTGCGATACGCGCCCCTTTCCGCTTCCAGCTGTCAAAAAAACCACAAATCCAATAATGAGTACCGCATAAACGATCCAAGATCTCCAACGATTACGTTTTGATAATACAAACAGAAAGGGTAAAAATACCAAAACAAAAGGTCCTGCGGCATGATAAAAGAAAAAACTTATGAGAAACGAAGCAAAACCCCAAATATACTTATCCCTATAAACAAGGTATATGCCAAAAATTACAAAAAACGAGGCGATTACCGCTTCAGAGCTTGCACGCGAGATATTAATATGCCATGGCAAGATTGCCAGAAGAAACGATCCCAGCAATGCACTTGATTTTTTTCCAAAAAATTCAAGCAAAAAATAGTAAAAAATTAAAACTGTTAATGATCCGAAAATCGCGGCAGGCAATCGTACAGCCAATGCGTTGAGCCCTAAAATGGCCACAAAGGGAATATCTATATACTCGTAGCCCGGAGCTCTGAAATTTCCGAACTGATCAAATGAAAGCGGGAGGAAATTACCATCCTGGTCCCGGGCGGTTTTAAGAAGCGAATACGCATTATAGCCTATGCTTACCTCATCACCATGAAGGCCAACAGGAATCTCAGACAGGTTGTAAAGTCGCAAAAACAATCCAACAAAAACGATCAGGACAAGCAACAGATTACGCTTCATGCTTACGGATTATTACAATACAAACTATAATGACCGAAACAATGCTTGTCCATAGACCAATCCGAAACGAGAGTGGATCGTAAGTAAACAGTATCTGGTGAGAACCCCGCGGCACAACGACGGCGCGGAAAGTAAAGTTTGCGCGGAAAATTTTTGTTTCCTTCCCATCGACCATCGCTTTCCATCCAGGATCATACGTATCGGAGAGAAATACGAGCCCATCACGTTGAGCTTCAACAGACAGCTCAACCTTTTCCGGTTCATAGTTCGTGATGGAAACAGTTGCATCGTCTGCTACATTACCCGCAAAGCCAGGCGGTGTTTCCTCGAGAACCACCGTTTTTCTAAGGTCGACTGAGGGACTGTAGAGCGCGTCAATAATTTTCTGATCATCGTTCTCAACGATATAATGAGTCACAAAAAATGCCCTTGGGAGCACTTTTTTGTATTCCCAAATTCTCCAGGTATCATCTTCCCAGGATATAGAATAAACTTTCGATGGAAATCGTTCACTTGCCGGACGGTCCGGGTTACTGTTGCCTTTGTATTCCAATATATACTTAACTCCTAAAAGCGACAGCAGTCTCTGCCTCCAGGGATGGCTTGGCATGATCTCAAACTGTCCTGTTTCGGAAAGCGTTGCATCGGTACGGGCAATATCAGATGACAACGCTCCCCTCGTTCTAATAGTATTAAGAAGCATATTGTAGCGGTGTGAAAAGAGCGCTTCATAACCCTCTGGGGAGTATAGACCAAATTCGGAAGGAATATTCCGTATGATGTGTGCATCTCCATAACTCCAGACACGGTCTATACCAGCGAGTTCTTTTAGCCTGGTAATAACCGGAATCGCCGGATACTCGTTTGCTCTATCGGAAAAGTAAAGTAGTTTATTGGCATAGTAACTCACCCAGAGAATCATAAGGCCGGTAACTGAGATAAAAAAAATTCGTCTGTTCAGTCGAAAGTAGAAAAACGAGAGAACCGTAGTGACAAATAGCACAGTGGAAATTGCGAGATTTCTCGACGAAACTGATGCGTATGATGTGATTTGACGAACGGTTTCGTCGTTTTGCAGATATTGGCAATACCAAGGCATTGCCCTCTGACTGGGACAAGATAATAGCAACCCGGGAATGCGTGTTG
>MFJJ01000032.1 GCA_001780895.1 Candidatus Gottesmanbacteria bacterium RIFCSPHIGHO2_01_FULL_46_14 | reverse complement strand
TATGATACTTCGGGATATTCTGTTGTTTTTGACGATTATTGTAGCCATGATGTTCTATGCACATGCGGAGGCCTATATGGAAGGAAAAAATGGTTGGACCTGGAACCCGGCCTGGTGGAGAATCAAACTCCCCAACGGCTATACGTATACTGCCTATCATGTGTATGCCTATTACCTTACGTTTCCACTCCTCGTTTTCGGGCTTCCACTCCTGCTCGTTGGCTGGAATACACATCTTATGCTCGTCTTATCGTTTTCGTACATTATCGGGACTGGTGTAGAAGATTTTACATGGTTTGTGGTTAACCCGCTTTATCCCTTTGGTAAATGGAATCCCAGACAAACGCGTTGGTACCCGTGGGTCAGCATCGGTCGTTTTTCGCTTCCATTATCTTATGTTGCCCGGGGGATCTTTTGTGCAGCGCTATTCTTTTTTATCTATCGTGACTGGATGATGGTGCGATAGACTCTCTCAAGAGCTTGTGTTGTTGCCTCCAACATATACGCCCCTGCAGTATCGCGAGACTCGCTTGCCAGACGCTTTTTTTGCTCGAGTGCTAATGCCATCGCTTTGGCAAATGCTTCTTCTTTAGGAGGAACGAGGATACCGTTTACTTTCGATCGAATAACCTCTCTGGTTGTCGTATCGTCTATGGAGACAACCGGAAGCCCTGCAGACATTGCCTCAATGATATTTACTCCTATAGTGTCTGTCGTTGAACTATAGAGAAATACATCGGATGCGCTATACCATGTTGCAAGGTCTTGATTTGGTATTTTCCCTACAAATCGTATGCTCTTGTCCATACTATGCGATACGGCAAGCTTCCGGAGCGACGAGCGTTCTGATCCATCGCCCACGATAACCAAAAGTCCTGATCTATTGCGTTTAGACCAGATTGCAAAAGAACCAATGAGAAACGCTAAATTTTTTTCTTTTGACAGACGGGAAACGGTCAAAAAAATGGAAAGATTCTCAGGTAGTCCCAACTGCCGCCGCAACGCGCTCTTTGGAGTTTTCAGAGCAAAAATTTTTGGCAAACCCGCTGTTGAGACATAATACACAGGTACTTCTGGAAAGCGCTCGCGCAATTGTCCCTCAAGCCAATGTGTCGGAGCGATAATAGCTTGAACTTCTCGGCAAAATGCTAATGCCCCGATGTAGATTGACCTCCGCAATGCTTTTGGCAAGAATGGTGCATACGTGTCTATATAGCGATCATATTGCGTGTGGTAGGTAAAAACGACGGGGACACCCAGTCGTTTTCCCAACGACACTGCAAGACTACCTATAACAGAAGGATGGTGAACATGAATAATATCCCATGATGTTCTGGCTAATCTCTCTTTAATAGATGACAAAAGAAAAGGAAAGATAATTGGATAATCTTTAGGCGCGAATGGAACATTATGTAGTGTAAGAAATTCGCCTGGGCCCAAAACAAAAACAGTATGTCCACGTTTTTTAAGTGCTAAGACTGTTCGCTGTGTTGAAATCGCGACCCCGTTGACACTCGGCGGATAGGTAGCGGTAATAACAAGAATATTCATTTTTTATGCATGTCCTTTTTCATCATAATAACCGCGAAGATTTTGCGGAAGCATGTTTGCAATCGTTTTCATAATATGATGAGTAAATGCATCCCGTTGCTTAATTGACGTTGGTGGCTCAATGGGATCTGCGACATGAACATTGAGTGTGTTTCCGTCTCTATAAATAGCAAAGGGCACGGTAGGAACCCGTGCTCGTGCTGCAAGAATTGCCATCCCGGGTTGAGCGGGCTCAAGGACATACGAAACATCCCCTTCCGGAAATATTCCGACCACTGCCCCCTGGGAAAGCTTATGTCGTAAGGCCATAAAAAACGGTATCTTGTCTCTATCCTCGAATGGCAATGGAATCATATTCGGGTCGTGTTTAAAAGCCTGCAGAAACACTTCTCTTCCAAGATTTGCCGCTGCGAGTGACGCCTTCCCGCCTACCATCCAATCAAGTACATCTCTAGCAGATGCATTTTGAGGAAGGACTGCTTCGGGTCGAGGAACCATAGAGGGAGTCCACACTACCGGGGTTTCTTCTCCAACTTGTTTCTTGACAAGCTCAGCCACAGCTCCCATAGAAGCAAAAATATCTTGCATTTTGAACCTGCCGGTTTTATCGAGAGGATTATCAAATCGTGCAAAGTGATTGGCCACAGCAAGAAATGGCCCGGAGTGAGGAATGAGCTCCCTGCCAACTACGACGCGTGATGTTTCTGCCAGATAGACATCTCTTGCAGCATCGGCAAATGATCGTTTTTGTCGATATGAACGGAACAACGCGTCCAGATATAAACCTGGTGATGGCTCTTTGTGTTCTGACATAAACAATAGTGTAGCTTATTTTAGCGTCGGAACCACTCCTCTAGGATTTTTTTGGCGATGGGAGCAGCGACGTCGCTGCCTTCTCCCGTGCCTTCGACTAAGACAGTTACAGAAATTTCCGGCGACTGTGGGGGGCCAAATGCCGTAAACCATGCATGGGGTTTACTCTCCGGATCTCCGAATTCTGCGGTACCGGTTTTACACGCAATCGGGACAGAAAACCCAAATAACGGCCACCCGGTCCCACCCAGCTCACACGCTTTTATCATGCCCTCGGTGATTAATTGAATCGTTTCCTTTTTTATCCCAACCTCTCTGCAATCGCTCGGGGACTTTTTTATCGTTGGACGACAAACATTTCCACCGTTGGCGATAACGTTGGTCCAGGTGTTGACTTGGAGAGGGGTCGTCAGGAGATATCCCTGTCCGATGGCGACGTGATAGGTATCTCCTAAAAACCACAATTGATTGCGCGCTTCTAAATCAGCGGGACTCGTAAACCGTTCTTTTTTCCACGCTGCGTCGGGCATAAGCCCGCCGGCTTCGCCAGCAATTTCAATGCCCAACGGCGCACCCACACCCATTTTTCTTGCCCACACTCCAAGCTTTTGGATACCAACCGCCTCCCCTGCTTTATAAAAATAAATGTCATTACTTCTCTGGAGCGCGTGAACAATATCAACAAGCCCTTCTGTTTTGCCATACTGCAAGAAAAACCAATTGGGATAGCTCGATACACCGATTTTGATAACCCCAATATCTTCTATCTGGGTATCTGCACTCACCGCTTCCTCCTCAAGTGCGGCAACGGCAGTCACGAGCTTGAAGGTTGATCCGGGCGGATAGACCCCGCCGATAGCACGAAAAAACATGGGTTTATCGGGATTCGTCAAGAGCGTTTCGTATTGGTCCGGGGTTTGACCAAGGGTAAACCCGTTCGGATTAAAACTCGGGCTCGAATAGAGCGCCAATAGTTCTCCGGTTTGCGGATTACTCACGACAACTGCTCCTTTTCCACCCGCAGGGAAAGACGCCGCGACAACCTGGGAAAGTGTTCCATCCAATGACAGCATCACGGTTTCACCGGGTATTGCTTCCACCGTCCCGAGCATCCGAACCTTCTGACCAGCTGCGTCTACCTCCACCAATTCCCGTCCATCCCGGCCGTGGAGTTTTTCTTCAAATACCGCCTCAGCTCCCATTCTGCCTATTCGATCGCCGGGTAAATATCGGCGAAGCGAATAATACTCGTCCCTAAGCTCCTCTTTCGTCACTTCTCCGGTATATCCCAACACATGGGCAAGTGCTTCTCCGAATGGATACTCTCTGTTGTAATCAATTTCTGCATAGGGACCATTTTGGCGAGTGGTGACTTCATTTTGTACCAATGGCTTTCCGGTTCGGTCGACAAATATCCCCCGCGGCGCATGGGCAATAATCTCGCGGGTCCGATTGCTGTCGGCAAGGGTTCGATAGCCAAATCCGTCAATAATCGTCAAACGGAACAGCCGCCAGAGAAGGATAAACGACGAGAGACAAAGAACAGAGGCAAACAGCAGTGCCCGGCCTTTCCCTAACCACCAACCCGGATCCCGCTCCCGAGGCGACCGCGAGCGTTGGGACTGCCCGATGATGACACTATCGGAGAATGCTTTGCCAAATTTCATAAACGCCGAACGAATACAATGTTCCTCCTATCGCCTGAGAAAGCGTATGGTTTTTCCCAACAACCCGTGCCCATACTACAGCTGGAATCGTCAAAAGAATCGGCCAGACACTCCCTCCATACCACGTAATAAACAAAAGTGAGGCAAGCGTTATCACGCTCGTGTGTCCTGATATTTTCCAAACGAGCGTAATAAGAAAATAGCCGACGCTCCAAACAAAAAAAAGCACAAACACATCGGTCAAAAAAGCACTATGCCAAAACCGTACAAGGAGTACGTCGATAGTAGTAAGGAGAAGTAAAATAAACAGCGGCAGGATTCGTTTTTTCCGATCTCGAATGTCCCAGTCGATCCCCTTTTTCTTGACATACCATATTCGAAGAATAAGAGCAGGAACAATCATCACGAAAAATACAAAAAAAAGAAATTGTACCGATAGTCCCTCATGAATCGTTCCGACGACAATCAGTGCGCTTAATACGATCATCGGCTCAAAAATCTTCGAGACCAGATGTGCCAATCTTGTCATACTTTTCTTGCTGCGACTTTGACTTTTCGCAAAAGCTCCAAATCATCGAGAAGTTTTCCGCATCCCCGGACGACGGCTGTCTGCGGATCGTCGGTGATCCAAACGGGCATTTTCATCTCGGTAGCTATCCGCTTATCTATACCGCCGATAAGGGCTCCGCCGCCAGCCAACACGATGCCGTGCTCGATAATGTCACCAACAAGCTCGGGCGGGGTTTCTTCAATCGTCTCAGAAATTCCTTCGATTATTTCAGAAACGACCGATGAGATCGCCTCGCGGATTTCGGTTTCACTGACGCGGACGGTTTTGGGGAGCCCCGTTTCTATATCGCGGCCGCGAACAACCGTGACCCGATCGGTCTTATCGATGGGAAATGCGCTGCCGACGGCAAGCTTGACTGCCTCGGCCGTTTGTTCACCAATGAGCAGGGAATATTTAAGCCTCATAAAACTCGTGATCGCCTCATCCATCTCATCGCCGGCAATCCGGATACTACGGTTAACGACGATACCGCCAAGAGAAAGAACAGCGATCTCGCTCGTCCCCCCGCCAATATCACAGATAAAACTCCCGTTGCTTTCCTCAATGGGGAGCCCCGCACCAATTGCCGCTGCCATCGGCTCTTCAATCAGAATCGCTTCCCGGGCGCCAGCCATAATCGCCGCTTCTGAGACTGCCCGACGTTCGACTTCGGTAACACCCGAGGGAATCCCGATAACGACTTTTGGCCGCGGGACGCGTGGGAACCCCGGACGCTTCGGTTGTTCATGAACGAGCTTGATATAATGGGTAAGCATGGCTGCTGCAGCATCAAAATCCGCGATAACGCCGTCTTTGAGCGGACGGAATGCTTCGATGGTCTGGGGAGTTTTTCCGAGCATCCGTTTGGCCTCGCGACCGATTGCTACGATTTCTTTGGTTTTTCTGTGCCGGGCAACAACCGAGGGTTCACGGATCACAATGCCTTTACCCTTAACATAGACGAGTGTATTTGCCGTCCCTAAATCAATGCCTAAATCATGGGAAAGTAATCCAAAGAAGAAATCGAACATTGTGTGGCCATTTTAGCACATTGAAAAACCTGAAGTATCCTTATGCAAAGACCGCCTGACGTATCTTTGGAGGAAGTGCACGCGACGTTTCTTTGAGAAAATCTGATGCGTTAAGAATTTCAAGTAAAACTGCTTCACCTTTTGGCGAAAAATGCATAATAAGATCGCCCGACTGTTCAGCATAGTCAATCGGTTTTTTGTTAAACTCAATCATCATGACATCATCTTCTGGTTCGTATCGTATTTTCATACATTAGTAATATCTTCCTATCTCTGCTGGATAGAATGTGATCACGATGATTATATCATCATCTTTTCGATACACAACTCGAAGAATATGGCGTTCGTCTACCTGTTTTGAGGCTATAAACTGAAATGGGTGTTTTCCTGGTTCTTGGTGATCTGGACGGAAAATAATCTCGCGTATTTGTCGACGGGTCACGACAAAATTGTGTTGCTCGAGTATCGCGAGCTTTTCTAACGCAGCGTGTTTGGTATACCGTATCTTCATCATTTCAGTATATCAATTTGCAAACAGGCGACTGTGGTATACTTTTTTCATGAACGTGTCTGTTTGGTGTACACGGATTATCCGCACTGGGTTTATTCTCATTTTTACCCTCGTCCCCCTGCTTCTGACTCCCTGGAACTACGAACTGTTTGAATACAACAAAATGATGGTGACGTATGCCTTAACGGTCGTTATTGTGGGTGCGTGGATCGTTAAAATGATCAATGACCGTGAGATCCGCATCGCAAAAACGCCGTTGGATATCCCGATCGTGCTCTTTTTTGTTTCTCAACTGGTTAGCGCTCTGTTTTCGATCGATCATCACGTATCATGGTTTGGATACTACTCCCGATTTAATGGCGGCATGTGGTCGGTCATTTCCTACATTCTTCTCTACTACGCCTTCGTATCCAATAGTATTACCGTTTTGCCGCTTCTTATGGGAACGCTTGCCTCCGGCGCCGTTGTTGCTATCTATGGAGTACTCGAACGACTTGGGATTGATAAAAACCTCTGGGTACAGGACGTGCAAAATCGGGTATTCTCGACACTCGGCCAACCCAATTGGCTCGGCGCATACCTGGTTGCCCTGATACCGATAGCGTTCGGATTTTCGCTCAAAAAAGTTTACTGGGCCGGATTATCAGTACTTTTTTTTGCGGTTCTTCTCTTTACGCGTTCTCGATCCGGCCTTGTGGGATTTGCCGCCGCAGACGCTTTTTTTTGGGGCATACTGCTGCTCCGTACACGTTCAAGGCTAAGCCTTAAAATTCCTTTTGTGATTTGTCATGTGTCATTTGTCATGTTGGTATTTTTCAATGGCACCTCCATTGATTCCATTGATCGATGGCTAAGACCGACACCTTCTACCACTCCTACCACAGAGGCAACGCCGTCTGCCTATACCGCTCCTCTTCTGGAATTTGGCGGCACGGAATCGGGCACCATTCGAAAATACGTCTGGCAAGGAGCCGTTACCGCATGGAAAAGTTCTGTTAAAACGATGCTCGTTGGCACGGGAACGGAAACATTCGCGTTTGCTTTCTACCAATACCGGCCAAAAAAACATAACCTCACGAGCGAATGGGATTTCCTCTATAACAAAGCGCACAACGAATACCTCAATTACCTCACCACGACTGGTGTGTTTGGACTTGGAAGTTACCTGCTCATTATTGGCGCATTTATCATTTGGTTTATCAAAATTTCTAAATCCGAATTTCTAATTTCTAAACAAATCCAAAGTTCTAAATCCAAATTAGATCAATTAGGTCAATTAGAAATTAGTACTTTACATATTGCCCTTTTTGCAGGGTGGGTTTCGATCTTAGTGACCAATTTTTTTGGGTTTTCCGTCGTCATCCTGCAGCTCTTCTTTTTCCTGTTTCCGGCGATGATACTGGCAAACGGAAAAACGTACTACAACAAATCACTTCGCCTTCCTCGATTTACCATGTGGGTTGCCTCCGTTATCAGTATTATTCTCCTCGTCATCCTTGGGCGCATGTGGTGGGCAGATATTCTGTTTGCCAAAGGATATCGGGGAGCGCGTCTGGGGCAATATGAAGCGTCACGTGCCGCTCTTTCGCAGGCAATTGCTATCAATCCCACTGAACCCCTCTACCACGACGAGGCATCGAGCACGTTATCAATCCTCACAAGTCTCGCGATCGAAAATCGGGATGCAACGACGGCAGCAGCCCTGGCCCGCGAAAGCATCAAGGAAAATGACGCGGCCATCCGGACCGAACCGGCAAATGTAAACTTTTGGAAAACACGGACAAAAATTCTCTATTCGTTCACGCCGTTTGATCCCACGTTTATCAAGGCAGCCATTACCGCACTCGAGAAAGCGCACACACTCTCTCCCAATGACCCGAAAATTCTCTATAACCTCGCGGTTTTATATGGCCAAGACGGGAACACTGACCGGGCAATTGAACTTCTCAAAACTGCAGTTACCATCAAATCTAACTATCGCGATGCCTACTGGGCGCTTCATGTCTTTTATAATCAAATAAAGCAGTCAGAACTTGCCAAATCTATCATAACCGGGTATCTTACGAACGTTGATCCCAACGATAATGAATTTAAACAAGCTTTAACGCAATGAAATCGATCATCCATGTCCCCCACGATGTATTAACAACTCCGACAGAAAAAATCACGACGTTTGATAAAAAACTTGCCCTTTTGATTGCCGATCTCAAAAAAACACTTTTGGCGACAATACATCCTAAAGGGGTGGGACTTGCGGCACCACAAATCGGAGTTTCCTCCTGTGTCTTTGTCACCAAACCACGGGAAAATTCTCCCGTTCGCGTATTCATTAATCCCGAAATTCTCGAGTCATCACCCGAACTTACCGACGGCGTACCGGAACGGGAAAACAAACTCGAAGGATGCCTTTCAATTCCCGGCATTTGGGGTCGTGTCAAACGTGCCCAGAAAATAACCCTGCGATACCGGGACGAATCCGGCACGTCGCATGAAGAGAAATTTACCGGATTTCTTGCAACAATCATACAGCACGAAGCTGATCATCTCAACGGCATCCTCTACACACGACGCGTGCTCGAACAACAAGGAAAACTCTATCAAACCGCCAAAGACACCGAGGGCAAAGAGATCTTGGAGGAACTATCATTACCCTAGTTTTTTTTGGCTCATTCCAACAATACTCCGTTCTTGCCTTAAAAAAACTCCAAAGACATTTTGGAGTTACAGCTGTTATCACTACGCCCCCTAAACCCGCGGGGAGACACATGAAGCTGACGCCATCGGAAGTAGCAGTATATGCACACAATGAAAAACTTCGCCTGTTTGAACTCGAAAACCTTGAATCTATTCCAAAAAATATACCTCGCCCCGATTTTATCGTCGTAGCCGGATACGGACAAAAAATACCTGAGGCGTGGCTTTCATTTCCTACTACTGCTGCTATCAACATGCACCCGTCGCTTCTTCCGGAATATCGTGGGGCATTTCCTGCTGAGTGGGCGATCTTGCGCGGAGAAAAAACCACAGGTGTAACACTGTTAATTATGTCTTCCCAATTTGACAAAGGAGACATCGTCGCTCAAAAAAAACTTCCAATTGAACCTACTGATACAAAAATCACGCTCTATAAAAAATTATACCGGTTGGCAGCAGAGCTTCTTGTCGAGACTCTTACTAAAAAAACACTTACTCCCCGACCACAGCCTGCTGGTAATTTTTTTTACGCGCGTCGACTTACAAGGGACGACGGATATGTACCGTGGGAACAATTCGATATTGCCTCCAAAGCACTCGAGACCAAACTCCGTGCTCTTGAGGGCTGGCCAGGGGTATGGACAAAAACGCCTGAAGGCAAACGCCTCAAACTCATCAAGCTCCACCCAACACCCATCGTTCAGTTTGAAGGAAAACAACCCGTCAAATTTGTTGCCTCTTGACAGCTATTTCCCTTTTATTCTACGCTGGGATTTGGAGGGACTTTATGGCACGACGGAAACACACCTCAGCAGCACTGTTTAGAAAAAACGATCTTTCATCATGGAACTTTGTTATTTTTCTGACCCTGGCGTTTATTCTTTTAGTCGTCGTCGTTGCGGCCATGAAAAATGTGAGCTTGGATCTGCGGAGCAAAGCAGGACTTGCCTGTCCGCAACTCTCTCTCCCGAGAGCCGAGGATTGTCCCGGCGGCTGGACCTATAAACGGGATACACAAGGCTGTCTGGCCTTCTTCTGCGATAATATTACGGAGTAATGTCATTGCGAGGAGCGAAGCGACGAAGCAAACCCCTCCGTGCTAAAGAAATCATATTTCACATACATCGCGACCAATCCACACAACACTGTCCTTTATACTGGTGTCACGAATAATCTCACTCGTCGCTTATATGAGCATCGACAGAAACGCATCTTTAGTTTTACAGCAAGATACAATGTAAGAAAACTCGTCTATTTTGAAGAGTATTCTGATATTGGCGAAGCAATAGCAAGAGAAAAACAGATAAAAGCGGGTTCTAGGAGGAAAAAATTAGCTCTTATTAAATCAATCAATCCTCAATTCGAAGATTTATTGGTAAAAGAAGCTTGAGAGATTGCTTCGCTACGCTCGCAATGACATTATGCAACCGCTGCGGTTGCGAGTTTTTGGAGATCAAACTTCACTCTACTAATACAGTCTGTGCAGAGTCGCATGCGTTGCAGACTTCCTTGAACCGGTAAACTTATCCAGTGAAGATTGGCACGAAATACGCGGTCGGTCCTTTGGGCTCGCTTTTTCCACTGCCCTCCCGCAACACCGGTGTGATGGGTGTGTTGTCGTCCCCGATGGGAGTGTCTCCCGCAATTGTCACATATGTAGGCCATAATGGGGTATACTATACCACATGCTTGACCAATTGGCTACCAATCCCCTGGGTTTTATTTTTTGGATCGTATCGCTTGTCATTGCCATCACAATTCATGAATTTTCGCATGCATACGCGGCAGATCGGCTTGGCGATCCTACACCGCAACTCCAAGGCAGATTGACGCTAAATCCTCTGGCGCATTTGGATCCCCTTGGCACGCTCATGCTGCTTGTTGCTCGCTTTGGATGGGGCAAGCCCGTGCAATTTGACCCGTTTAACCTGCGAAACCCCAGACGGGATAGTGCCATTATTTCGTTTGCCGGACCATTATCTAATCTCGTTCTCGCAACGGTCTGTGCCGTTCTTTTCCAAATCCTCATACACTATCGTTTGGCGTTTTTAGGAAACGCTGTTGGTATCGCGGTCTACGTCGTCATGGGATTACTTCGTCCGATCATTATCCTCAATGTTATTTTGGCAATTTTTAATCTTGTACCTATCCATCCGCTCGATGGATTTAAAATCGTGGGAGGAATTTTGCCGACTGAGTATGCCCGTCAATGGTATGAACTGGAGCCCTACGGCATGATCTTCCTGATCTTTTTAATATTCCCAATATTCGGAGGGAGTTCACCAATAAGCACTATCATCTCTCCCATTATCAATGCGATCCTTTCTCTTCTTCTTCCCTCTTCATCATTTATCTAAACTTCTTTAATTTCGACACCTGCCTCCGTGGCGAAAATCCTAAAATGGCGACCGGGGTACTTTTTGCTCAATTGTGCAATCTGAACGTCGAGTCGAGCCTGAATGTCTGCGTCACTCACATCGGGTTGACCACCACAGTGGTCACCATGTGCTTGATAGCCAAACATAGTCGCACCGTGAGAAGCTGCGTACTCTATTCCAGTTTGGTCAGTATCAAGCGCCGCACCACCTGGATAAGACTCATCCCAATAATCCGTAGGCGCTAGACCCGTTTTTTCTTCGAACGCTTTTCTCGTAGCTTGGCCAAAGCGCCGATCCATACATCTTCGTACATATCCTCTCATATTCTTGACAACACCACAAAGAGATACTACCATACATGTGCCCGTGTGGAAAAGTGGAGTATATTTTCCTCCACAGAATCAAAAAAAATGAGGTAGGTCGAATTTGTCGACCAACAGGACGAAGGTTTGCGCTACTCTTGGGTATCGCAACAGTCCTACCGATTGAAACGATCGGGGAAAATACCTTCACATTCTACCGGGCGAACTTTTTCTTCTTGACGCCTCCGATTCTTGTTGTTCCCTAGTGCGTTTGTTAAAATCGTGATATGTGCCTCCATAGCTCAATGGCAGAGCGACGGTTTTGTAAACCGCTGACGTCAGTTCGATTCTGACTGGAGGCTCAAGAGTATTTATCTTTCTGCTCGAACTTACTTTCTCAAAAAGGTCTAAGTGAATAATATACCAAATCGTTCCGTGGCGGCAAGGGAAAGGGGTAAAAGGGAAAAGGAATTGTCGCCACGCTTCCTAATGTCCTAACGCTCCCGCCGCTTCGCGGGGCTCGCACGCCGCATTTTTTTGATCCCTTCAATGTTGCTTTTGGTGAGTGCGAACATAAAGAAAGGCATGGTCACTCTTCTCCCTTTGCAACAATTTTCAGATGATCTAGAGTAGATACATGAGCACTGAGAAATTTGTCCTGCACCAAAAAACCTACGATTTTATCCTCTGGCTCTACCCCATTATCCATCGTCTACCCAAAAATCACCGGGCAGTGTTAGGAAGGAAGCTTGAAGAGCTAGCGCTTGACCTTCTCCTGTCTCTAATGAAAGCCAATAAGGCACGGGAGGAGGAAAGAAAACTGCTCCAAACTATAACGTCGGATACGCTGGATTATCTACGCATCATGGTGCGATTGGCCAAAGACACCCGTCTTGTTAGTATCAAACAATACACACTGAGCGCCGAAAAACTCAATGAAATTGGGCGCATGCTTTCCGGTTGGATAGGATAAATCCAAGGTGAACGTGTATGATACCAAAAGGGGAAGATCAGTCAAAACGCGACGCGCCTTTCTCCGCGGTGGCAATTGGAATAACACGTCCAACGCCGGGGCATTCACAGCGAATCTCAATAACACGCCGGGAAATACGAACAACAACATTGGCTTTCGTTGCGCCAGCTATCTCACTCACTTTGCCCGTACCCGCACAGTGAACGCCAGAACGAGTGGTATGTGTCTACGGATACATATCCGGGGTTTTAGGATCACAGCTGTCTTTTCCTTTCTCTTAGGAAACTAATGGAAAAACATGACGCCTGTATTTTTATTATTCTCAATGTGCGGATGGTAAAGTAAATAGGTCAAATCAAAGATTGGGTACGAACGACATTATGTTTGAACGCATATGCACCCTCGAAAATCTCTTTACCTCTCATACATTGGCACAGCTGGATAATCGGTATAAACGAAAGATTTGCGCCTTCACCTACGCGCTTGAAGAACATCTGTTTCAGTTGCGTTTCGAGATGATTCGGGGTTTGTATCACCCGCGTCCCTATACCTATTTTACTCTGCATGACCCCAAAACGAGAGCAATCGCGGCGCCAGACATTCGTGATCGGGTTGTCCAGCATGCGTTGGTTTCAGTGATTCAGCCGTTGTTTGAAAAACAATTTATCTACGACACCTATGCTTGTCGAGAAGGCAAAGGAACGCATTTTGCAGCAAGCCGGCTCAAGCGGTTTTTAATGGCAGCTCGATGCGCCTATGGTAAAGATACACCGATATACGTGCTACAATGCGACATTCATAAATTCTTTCAAAGTATTTCCTGGGACATTTTGCTTGCGATTATCGGTAAAACCGTATCGTGCCCAAGAACAATGACCCTCATTACTTCGATCGTGACGACGCACCAATCCGCGCAAACACTCCACCATCAAGATGATGTACAACTTTCACTGTTTACCCAAGGATGCCCATCGTTTCAGATCAGTATTTCAATGAAAAACAGAACGGAGCTTCCCATCGGGAATTTGACGAGCCAGCTTTTTGCCAATATTTATCTTAATGAGCTCGATCATTTTATAAAAGATACGCTACGAATCCGTTATTACGCACGGTATATGGATGACTTTCTCATCATCCATCCTGATAAAGCATACTTAAAAAATCTCCAACAACAGATTAATGTTTTTTTACAAAAGACATTACATCTCACGCTTCACCCAAAGAAATTGACCATCAAAAACGTCTCAACGGGCGTATCGTTTGTCGGGTACCGAGTTTTCTATGACCATGTTTTGGTACGGGGGGCGACGCTTCGCCGGATTGAACGCAATTGCCGCTCAAAAGTGAAACAGCTCAAACAGGGAACTCTGACAGCGCAGAAATTAGTCGAAACAAAGGCCTCAATTCTTGGTCATTTCAAACACGCACATACCTATGGATTGATGAAACGTTTGTTTGGTACATAATCTGTATTCTTCCTTGCGTATTTTTCCAGAAATACTAATATGATTGCAAGGAGAACTGGTATCAGTTCTATTGGTGTGTATATGACTGTTTAGACTATGAATAAAAATAACCAAAAAACTCAAATCATCA
>MFJJ01000031.1 GCA_001780895.1 Candidatus Gottesmanbacteria bacterium RIFCSPHIGHO2_01_FULL_46_14 | reverse complement strand
GCCGCTGTAGTCACGCCTCCCTAAACGGATAAATGCAGCAACGCCGCCGATAGCGGGTGGAAAGGCAAGAATGAGTCCAATGACACCGACTCCCGCAAGAAACGAAAGGATCTCCTTAGTGGACGGGTATGTTCCCGACTCTTTTTCCTGCTTCGGCGGCTCATGAAACAGTGCAACTGCCTTCTCCCAATCGATCCGGGCAAACGCCGACTTTTTTGGCCGCCGTTTCTTGATCTTTCCTGGGCGGGTGAAGTTTGAAGATCGTTCTGCCTTGACTACATTCGTTCGCCTTCTCATGCTTCTCTCCTCCATTGACAAGAATAACGCGGCCGCGTTATTGTTGTCAATCTCTCGATCCCTGGGATCATAACTAATTTGACACTGCAACAGATTTTACCCTGATTTTACCCTGTATCAACCATTGACTTTATTGAGAGAGAGAGGTACACTCCTAGTCAAGAGGAGATATCTATGAGCATAGATACAAACCCAGGCCAAGGTAGCCAAGATGGAGCAGCAATCCAGACAACCTTACACGCGGATGCGAGTACTTTAGTAGAAAACCTAGGTTTCACTCCTGGGGAGGCAGAGGTCGCTGAAGTAATATCACCAGGTCTCGGCGCGTTGGCGGAAGCCATAGAAAAGAGGCGTGGAGAGGTTGGATGCATCTATTTTAGTGGTTCTGTACGTGAAGGCGGCGTCGTCGTGATAGACGTGCCTCAAGGGTAATACGTAAAATGTTTATCCCAAATCTTCGACACTCCCGGAGTGGGTCAGACCTGCCCGCAGATGCTACCCAACAACACAACAATCGCATAGTTTTGGCGGGTTGCGGGCGGGTACGACACCTGCAGATCCTCTGACGATAGTGAAGCTGATGTAGTATATTCGCCCCACGGCCGTTGGTTCAAAATACTCCAACCCCATTCAAGCAAAAAAACTTGCCAATTTCCCTCCGGTCGGGAGTAAATTGGCATGATTATGGAGCATCAATCCATAGAATATCCACGTCTTTTTCAAACGCGGTAAATTCCCGGTCCCCGGTCACAACGGTTGCGTGCTCTGCCACAGCAAGCGCCACTACAAAGCAATCCGCGTACGAAATGGCGCCGCGTGCTTTGTACTGCGCCGCCATGAGCACGCTGTCGCGAACAACTGGTGTCATCGTCATGGGTAATGCGAGGATATGGGCGAGCATCACGTTGGCTTCTTCTAACCCTAACGCACGAATGAGAATATAATACACTTCTCCCAAGCTGATTTCTGAAAAGAGAACCGTCGCCTGTTTTTTCCGCGCTTTCTCAAGGAGATCATTCACGCGTCCGCTCCCCGACTCTTTTTGCAAAAATGCAAGCAGCGCAAAACTATCCAGAACGTACAATGCCATATTTTTTCTTTTCAAACGCCGCTTCACGGATTTTTTCTTTCATAAGTTGCCGGGTTAACGATGGAACCTTTCCGGCCAAAATGCCGTACCCCCGCTCTACGGGATTCTCTTGGCCAAGCGGTACAATCACCACCTGCTTACGGGCAAGGTCTGGTATCACCGTCACCGCTTTTCCGGGTGTCATACCGAGTGCCGTCCGCGCCTCCGCCGGCAACACCACCTGTCCTTTCACCGATATAATCTGCACCCGAGGGTATAACATAATAAATTATGTATAACACATATATAAACGTATGTCAATATCCGATACAATATGCCCATGAAGTTTACCCCATTCCGTGCTCGATTTTGAGACGCGAGATTTTACCCTGTTCCCACTGACTTTATCGAGAGAGAGAGGTACACTCCCAGATTAAAGGAGGCCACAAACTATGGCAAGTACTGGCGGAATGGCGGTGCAACAACAAGCATCAAATATTATCGAAACGGTGTGCAAAAAATACGGTTGTGTATACGCTCGACGTCGTGAAGGGTATGGATAAAAAGAAGCGCCAATGGACTGTCATGTATTGTACGACGATCATGTGGTCGCCAACTTTGCAGCTAAGGAAGGGTGCCAATCAGCCGCAATTACAAATCCTGAACGACAACCACGCGAATCCATAACGGTTATCCCAGGAGCCATGACCACAGAAGGGTTTAAAAAATTCGGCGGAAGGACACCCCAAACGAGTGAAGGTCATCGAATAGAAGTTCTCGGTTTTTCGTTTTCTGCTTAATGAAACGGTGACCTCTTAAGAATATCACGCGGCTCCAGGCGACGGATGCCGAGTTTGTCAAAATCGCGGTCGTAGGAAAGAATAACTGCGTTTCCTTCCTGAATGCGCTTGGATGAAGCAAGGAGACAATCAATAAGCTTGACGGTATGGCTTTTGTACAACGCAATCCCCAATGACATTTGTAAATCGTCAAGAATCTTTAAGCCTGAGGAGGCTCCCATACTCTCAAGAGCTTGTAAAATTGCGGGTTTCGAAAGCTTGTAATGCGATGACAAGACGAATGAAACTTCAGCAGCAATTACTGTGGGAATGTACGCGTCAATACTTCCGCTCTTTATTGCCTGAAAGAAAGAATGACAATCTGCAAACATTGTTTCATTCTCCCTAACAAAAATACGCAGGAACACATTGGCATCAACGAGGACGTATGCCGCCCGCTTAGGCGCGCTCATAGGAGATTTCCAGAAGATCCCTGGCTTTCACCGCATTGATAATCTTCCGTTTATCCTTTGGGGTAAATGCACCGGCAAGTTCTAGGATAGACAGTGGTTGATCGATCCGGAAGGCTTTCCGTTGGGGTTCGACCGTCAGCATCACCCTGCCGGGGTGTTTCAAACCGATAGCCTTACGCACTGCCCTTGGAATCGTCATCTGCCATTTTTGCGTAATCGTCGTAGGATATACCATATATTATTACTTTATCATTTGTATTACATTTTTGTCAAGTAATACTTTTCACCCCATCCCGTGTTCGATCTTGAGTCTCGAGACTTTGCCTGCAATTCCTTCTTCTTCTACTCCATACTCCCCGAGTAACCGCTCGGCGATAGATATTGCAGCTTCAAACTCCGGCTGAATGACGGTATGGACGCCCAATGATTTGAGATACGGCTGATCTTCTTCGTGGTGCGTACGGCAGATGATTTTGATATTTTTGTTTAAGGTCAACACGTGACCGATGATGAGTTCTTGGGTATGCCGATCCGGAATGGCGATAACGATTGCCCGCGCGAGATCCACCTGTGCGTAGTCCAACACGTCTTTATCCGCCGGATCGCCAAACACCACCGGTATCCCCTGCTCTTTGAGACTGGCTACTGTTGCAGTATTGTAGTCAACGACTAAAAAAGGAATCTTTGCCATGAGAAGCGCTCTCCCTACATATTTGCCGACCCTTCCATACCCACAAATCACAACGTGATGTTCAATGGGATAGCTTGGTTTTCCTAAAAATTCTTCTTCTTTTGTGGCAAAAAACCTTGGAATGGCATTGCCAATCGTGCGAGTAAACAACGCGTAGAGATCGTGCCCACGGGAAAACAACGGCGTACCCACGAGTATGGTGCCAAAGGTTATGGCTCCGAGAATGGCTGCATGCATCTGGGAAAGCGCACCGATCCGCACGCCTTCAGTAGATAATATAAATCCAAACTCACTCATTTGCGTAAGCGCCAGAGCCACTAAAAATGCGCTTTTGGGATGATACCCCAGGTATCGCATGAGGCCCATGACAACAAACCACTTTACAAACATCACAATACCTATGAGCCCTGCGATCATCGGCCAGTTGGCAAGAAGTAAGGGAATCGGAAGAACCATGCCTATAGTGACAAAAAATACAGTCGCAAATAGATCGCGGAGCGGCCGAATTTCTGCAAACACGGCATGATTTTGAGATGTATCTGCGATAAGTAATCCCGCGATAAAGGCACCCAAAGGAGCTGAAAGACCCAACACATAAGTTGTCGTAGCTGCAATACATACGACTCCCACTGTAGCAAGCAAAAATAGTTCCCGGCTCCCGGACTTGGCTACAAAAGATAATGCGCGCGCAATCCCGACTCTCCCTAATGCAACAACTATTCCCAATAGCAAAACAGCTTTTCCTAGGGATAAAACAATGAGCCCAAAACTTCCCATAAGCATCCCTGAGGTGCTCGTTGAAAGCGCTGCAAACGTGGGCAAAATGACCATGAGAGGAATAACTGCTAAATCCTGCACCACAAGCCACGCAACCGTTACTTCCCCTGGAATTGTATCGAGTTCACCCCGCTCTGAAAGCACTTTAACGACAACCGCTGTTGATGAGAGCGCTCCTGCAGCTGCAATAAATAATGCCGGCAGCAGGGAAAAACCCATAAACATGAGAACGATGAGAAAAATAAGAAGAGAAAAAACGATTTGTGCGGTTGTTGCCCACGCGATAGTGCGTAGTATGGCGCGCAAGCGATGGAATGAAAACTCAACTCCCAAGGTAAATAAAAGAAGTGTGACGCCAATATTGGCAATCATTTCTACTACATCATGATTGGTACGCGCGATCCCCAAAGCGCCTACTATACATCCACCAAGGATATAACCGACGATTGGAGATTGTTTGAACGTTTTAGCAATCAAACCGCCGACGATTGCGGTCGCAAAAACCAAAAGAAGCGTCGTGATGAGTGAAAGACTAGGAGACACTCTTTATATCATCCGGAATCGGAGCCTCGATTGCAAGTGTCTCACCGCTCGTTGGATGAGAAAACGCGATCTTCCAGGCATGGAGCATGACGCGAGGCGCCCATTTCCGATCGTCGCGTGCAGTTTTGCGTCCGGCGTACAGGTAATCACCAATGATAGGATGATTAATATATTTGAGATGCACACGGATCTGATGGGTTCGTCCGGTCTCTGGATATAGCTCAACAAGACTCATCTCGTCCCATGTTTTCGTGACTTTATACTTTGTGACTGCTTCCTTGCCTTCAGGAACAACGCCAAATCTCTGCTGATTCCAAGGCAGTCTCCCGACCGGCGCGCGAATCTCCCCTTGGTCCGGCACGAGTTTGCCATGTACCAAAGCCAGATATATCTTTTTTACTTCCCGTTGTTTAAATTGTCTTTGGAGTTCAATAAACGCTTCCCGGGTTTTAGCAATGAGAAGAATCCCCGACGTTTCTTTATCAATCCGATGCACAATCCCCGCTCGATCGTAAAAGTCTTCCTCTGTATTTGTCATTCCGGGCTTGACCCGGAATCCATGTTTTTCTTTGACTGGATCCCGGCTCGGAGGCCGGGATGACAAGAGCGGCAAGCGCTCTTCCACCCAATCCTGGACTGTCTCCCCTTTGACTGACTGGGCACGGTTGACGACCAGACCAGGAGGCTTATTGATGACGATAAGTATATCGTCTTCATAGAGAATGGGGATGTTCATCTACTTTTTCTTTCTCTCACAGTCTAAACATAGCGTCGCCGTCGGAAGTATCGCCAGCCGATCTGTATCGATCATTTGCCCGCAGTTGGTACAAAATCCGTACGTGCCGCTTGCTATGCGCGAGAGCGCTCCATCTATCGCAACGCGTTTTTCCCGTAGCTCTTCTACCATTGCGGCAAACCGATCGTGACTCGATTCCTCAGACGCCTCATGATCACTTGCCGCGTTATCATTGACCCGGTCGGGATCGGAGAATGGATCCTGCTGCGACAACTGAGAAATTCGATTATCGATCCCAACCCGTTCTTCCTCTAAGTGAACTTTTATATCACGTAATACGCCGCTTGGAAATCCTCCCATACAGTCCTCCTAATCTATCAATCAATACGCGTACAAATTCCCTTCCTCCACTCCGCACATATATCGCACCCAGAGATTCACAAAACAGCCCGAGCAATATCCACTGATTGACCCCAAGCCCTCGCCAGTATAGCCCACTCTCTTTAAAAAATTCAAGAATAAACATGGATAGCGCGTACGCAAGAAAAAAAATGCTCCCGCTCACGCCGTACGGCCATCGCGCTCGCGCGCCTTTTCGTTCGAAATACATTGCACCAATAAGAAGGAGGGTAAGCACACCAATCTCATACATTTGAACCGGATGGCGAAGCTGGGAATACCCGGCATACTCAATCGCCAAGGGTAATCCGCTTGGTAGGCCAACTTCTGAAGCTCCCAAGAGCGATCCAATCTTCCCCACAATGATGGCTCCGGCAATGGCGGGCGCGGCGCCGTCAAGCACCGTTCCCATCCGCACTTTCCGTCTGCGGGCGATAGCAAGCATGACACTTATTCCTACCAGAAGTCCCCCGTAAAACGATAATCCCGGCGCTATCCAGATGGCAAATGCCTTCAATACTCCCCCATCAGAAAATTCCCCAGGATGGAATAGAACATAAACGAGGCGCGCCCCAACAAACGCGGCTATTGTTCCATAAAACATAAGATCAAATGTTTTTTCTTCCTCAACGGCGTATTCGCGCATAATTCGCCAAAAGGTGAATGAAAAAACTCCCCACGCGAGCACTAAAAAAATGCTCAGACTATAGAGGTGAAACGGACCGATCGATACAAGAATGGGAAACATAGTTATGCTTTATTATAGCGTATTCGAAACAGTCCATAGAAGGTAATGATGGCCCCCAAGGCAAAAATAACTTTCCCCACACCGATAATATCTGCCAAGACCCCCCCGGCAACAACAGGCAGCATCCCTACGCCCCCCACCGCGGCAGTCAGCATGCCATAGACGCGGCCGCGCATGGATCCCACCGCTTCTCTCTGGAGAGTACTATTGGCCGGCGCATCAAGGAGACTATTGGCAATACCCAAAAGGACAAATAAGACACTCACGACGGGGAGTCGTAGCGCGCTATCAAAGAAACCGGGATTGGTACCCATCCGGCTCAGTCTCACAACAACGGAAACAAGCATGAGAATGACACCCGCAGACAGTACTCCTGTTTTTATGAGCACTGCCGAGGAATAGCGATAGCCCCGATTTCCGACCCACAAAGCGCCAATAATAATCCCGACAACAACGGGAGCGGTGATATAAAGCGATGCGTCACGAACATCAATTTCGAGTACCCGATCGGCAAACCCCGGACCAAGGCTTCCCAAAACGACGAGTACTACCTGGGTACCGGTAAGGAGCAAAATCGCATCGAACAATACGGGCGAACTCGTTATATAACGTATTCCGTCTCCCAGATCGCTCATCACTCGTCGTAAAATTCGAAAAATGTCTTTCTGAAGAACCATCGTGAGCGTATGGGCACCGGGTTGAGGCGGAAGCCGCCAAATAAACAGCGCCGCAATGAGAGAACTACCAAATATCAAGCCAAATGTTATCGTCGGACCGGTAAATCGCAATAACGGACCGGCAAGAATAAAACCCATAGCGAGGCTACTATAGTAAGTAAATGAAAACAAACTGTTTGCCGGAGTAATCTGATCGGGCGTCACCAAACGTGGAATAGTAGGAGCTTCAGCAGGAACATAAAATTGAGTGATCATGGCATGCAAAAAAACAATTGCATACACGAGAAACGGATTATCGAGCACAACAAACAGAAGGGCAGCCAGGAGAGCCCGCGAGAGGTCACAGACAAGAAGAACCAGGCGTTTATCAAAGTGATCGACAATCACACCGGCCAGGAGCCCAAATAAAACTGCTGGCACACCATAGGCAAGAAATAGACCCGATACGGCAGCATTACTCCCCGTCCTTTGATAGATAATGAGCGCCAGGGTAAAGAGCATGGTGTTGGCGGCAAGCTGAGAAAAAATTTGCCCCAACCACAAATATCGGAAGTTTCCGCTTTTGAGAATTTGATGTGTTTGCATAGGAAATCAATTCTATCTTACAATACAGGAATGACCGCTACCGCCCATACGTTGGTTGCCGGGGCAATCGCCTCGAAATTTACCGACCCCGTCACCGCTTCTACATTAGCACTTCTGTCCCATTTTATCATGGACGCAGTTCCCCACTGGGATATTGGAACAAGTTGGAGAAAACGATCCAAATTCGAGACAGGAGCTTTAGCAATCGGAGAAACGTCGTTGGGGATTATCGTAGGATTTTTTCTGTTTAGAAATTCAGCTCCACTGGCAACACTGCTCCTGGCTATATTTTTTTCACTTCTGCCCGACTGGCTGGAGACTCCCTGGTATATTTTTTTTGCAAGCCCTAAGCATCTGCAACCATCGATAAAGGCAAGTCTATGGGAACGAATCAGTTATCGAATATATAAATCCGAAAATTACTTTCACACAAAAGCAAAATTTCCCCTCGGGGTGCTCACGCAAATCATCACGGTAATTTTTTTCCTTAGACTCCTCGCCTAATGTCATCGAGCTCCTTAAAATCGACCAATAAGTTCCGTTGCGTAACTCACATCCATACCCCTTTTTTGATATATCTCTAAATCGGCTCTTAATTGAACCAAAGCTCCACTTCCACGAGAAGGTCGTAGCACTGCGGGAAGACTCAACATTTTTTCAAGTCCACCAACCTGATGTTTTGATAGTGCCGCGGGAGAGACTCGAACTCTCACGTCCGGTGAAGAACACAAGTTTTTGAGACTTGCCTGTCTACCGATTCCAGCACCGCGGCAGTAGGGCAAGTGTACCATATTCGACTACTCTCAGACTAATTTTTGGTGCAAGTGTATTAATGTATTAATACATGAATACATTTAGAATTTCCGTAGTTTTCGAAGCTGGCCATGGACGGTAAAATAATCTTCCAAGAATTTCCCGAGCTCGTGAGTGAATTGCTTCCATTGTTCTTGAGACTTCATTTTGTCGATAACGCGCCTATAGCCTTTTCCTCGCTGTTTCAGCCAATAATTGACTGAGGAGACCGTCGTAACACTGACCTTCATAATGCTGTGTATCGTTCTCTGGTCGTATCCTTTATCAAGAAGGATGGCAATCGCAAGCCGCTTGCCCAACATAATCTTTTCTGTTGGAGTCAATAAGTCTTCCAGGAATTCACCAACTTCTTCCTCGGTTCGAAGATCAGCAAGGGCTTTGCGTAAAGCACCATGCATCTGATCTTCAACGGCTTTTGGAAGACGAATACGGGAAACTTGAGTCATAATGTATTAATGTATTAATACATTAATACAAATCGATATAAACTTTCAATCGGGAGATTGGACGTGTTTTTTTTCGACGGAGTAGAAACGGATGCGGTCGCCGCGGAAAATAAGATCTAGCTCGCCCAGGGGGCCGTTTCGATGTTTGGCGATTCGCAGTTTCGTCGGAATCTGATCTCCCCACGCGAGCTGATCCTGTTCTTCCCGATAGATAAACATGACAACATCGGCATCCTGTTCAATCGAACCGGATTCCCGAAGATCAGATAACTCAGGTACCCGTGTTCCCCGTGATTCGACGGCACGCGAAAGCTGGGAACATGCCAAAACCGGGACTTTCAGTTCACGGGCAAGATTTTTGAGACTTTGAGAAATGAGTGAAACCTCGGCGACTCGGTTATCAAATCTTCGCCCGGAGTCGGCAAGCTGGAGATAATCCACGATAAATAGCTTCACTCCGTGTTCAATCTGAAGCCGGCGCGCTTTGGTGCGCATCTCTATAATATTCATACCCGGCGTATCGTCGATATAGAGCGGCGCTTCCGCGAGTTCCCCCATCGCCTCGGAGAGCCGGGTAAAATCATCGTCTGACAGTTTTCCGGTTTTCAGCCTCCACGCGTCGATATCCGCTTGAGATACAAGTAACCGATCCACGAGTTCTTCTTTGCTCATTTCCAGAGAAAAAAATCCGACCGGGGTCTTATTTTTCACCGTCACGTGTTGGGCAATATTAAGGACCATCGCCGTTTTTCCGGTACCGGGACGCGCGGCGAGAATAATGAGGTTGGATTCCTGCAAACCGGCGAGCTTATTATCGATATCGACAAAACCGGTCGCGACCCCGCGAAGTCCACCCGCGTGTTTGTGGAGTTCATCAAGTCGGTCAAACGAAGCTGCCAGGGCGTCTTTAATAGGAATAAAATCCCGGCGTGTGGTCGTTTGGGCTATGGCAAATATTTCCTGTTCGGCGTGGTCAACGATTGCTTGCGCCCCACCTTCTTCCCGAAAGGCATATTCAGTAATTTTGGCCGCGGCTTCGATGAGTTTCCGTTTCGTGTAGTGCTCGGCAATGATCTTGCCATACTGTTCTGCATGGGCACTCGTCGGTACCGTATTTAATAAGTTGCTTACATACGACGTTCCTCCGGCGAGCTTGAGTGTCCCGTTTTTTTTGAGTGCCGCCGTCACCGTGACAACATCAATTGGTTCATGAGACTCATAGAGGCCCAGCATCGTTTCGTAAATTGCCGCATGTCCGTCCTGGTAGAAATGATGCGGCCGCAAAAATTCCGCCACATCGATCATCGCATCTTTATTGATGAGGACGGCACCCAAGAGAGACTGCTCGACGCTGCTGTCATGCGGAGGAACCCTGGGATCAGACATGGTTATTGGAGAACAATTACTTGTAATTCTTCCGGAAGTTTATCTTTCGTAACGGACAGTTTGGCTACGGGTATCGTGCCTTCTTTTCCCATCTCTTTGAGAAAAACTGAAACTGGCTCAAGGGATCCGAACGTTTTTTGATCAAGATCGTTCCGGTGATAGTGCATAGGAATGACCACTGAGGGATCTATTGCCGCGACTATTTCAGCAGCTTGTTTTGCACCAATGGTATACGTACCGCCAACGGGAACGAGCAATATGTCAACGCCGTCTAATTCGTCGACCTGTTGGCTTGAGAGCCCATGACCAAGATCTCCAAGATGGACGATAGAGAGTCCGTCCATTTCTATTCTGTAGATGGTATTTTTTCCGCGCTTGGTACCGTTTGCATCATCATGAAACACCCCAATCCCGACAATTCCCACTCCCTTCACCTCATACTCACCCGGTCCGCGCACAACAAACGGGTTTCCCTCAACTGCTTGCACATTGTTGTGATCATCATGATCGTGGGAAATCGTGACGATGTCAGCGGAGGTGTGTTTTGGAAATTTAATGCCGATACCAGCGCCGTAGGGGTCCGTGACGAGAGTAGTTGACTTTCCTCGAAGTTTGAATGATGAATGGCCAAGATATATGATTTCCATAAGGGGGCTTGCAATTTATATCAAATTCCCCTATGCTAGGCAACATCCCAAAACCTGTCCACGGTCACTCCCAGAATGAATAAAGACGCACTATTGGCCACACTCATCGGTTTCGGAATAGGATTAGTTATTACGGGAACATTTTTGTTTGGCCCGAATATTGTCAAAGGATTGCCGTCAATTTCTATCAAACTTCCACGTTTTTCATTTGGGAAGACCCCCCCTGGGGTAAGCCCGACTCCTTCACCGCAATCTCGTATTACGGGTCTTACCGTAACCTCACCTTTAGCCGAAGCACTCGCCGAAAAGAAGGAATTACTGGTATCCGGAACCGCTCCGTCAGGAACTGCTATCGTTATCGCCGGTCCCCAGGATGAAGACGTCGTCAGTGCTAACCAAAACAACACGTTTGGCGGACAAATAACACTTATTGAAGGAAAAAATGATATTCTGGTTACCGCATTTATCAACCAAAAAGAAGACCAATCAAACATTACCGTCTACTTTACACCCGGAGATCTATGATACGAAGACTTACTACCATCATAACCCTAAGTCTCATGCTCACCGGCATTGCCTACGCCCAAACCCCGACGCCTACTCCCTCCCCGGTAAATCAGAATAAAATCGATGATCTCAAAGAACGGATAGCGACCAAAGTTGCCGAGCTTCGCCAAACACAAAAACAGGCTATCTCGGGTTCTGTCAAAAGTATCTCGATTTCAACGCTATCTATTGAAACACAAACCAAAGAGGTAAAAATTGAATTAAAAGACGATATTGCTGTAGCTCAGCTCATTGGTCGAAAACGAACAGATCTCAAGATTGATGATATCGATAAAGGTGACTTTGTCGTCGTATTTGGTGATTATGATAGCGGTCTGGATATTTTAGATGCCAAACTCATCTACATTCAGGCAACCCCGCCCGAACGAATCAGCGGAACGGTTACTGACGTTGACGATAAAGCATTTACATTCACTGTCCTTGCGACGGGCAACCGGCGTGTCATTGTGGATTTTGAAAAAACGACTCTCATCAACACCTGGAGCAAAGAGGCAGGAATTGCCAAAGCAGGATTTTCAAAAATCAGCGTCGGAGATTCAATTCAAGTCTTGGGCAAACCCGTTCCAAAAAAAGAAAATCGCCTCTCGGCGATGCGCATCCTCGATCTTGGCAACTTGACGGGCACATCCACCCAATGAACCTCCTTGTCTCTGACCCAACCAACATCCGATACCTTACCGGCTTTGTGAGCGCAGAACCGCAAGCACGAGAGGCGTTTGTTTTGGTCACACCAAAAAAAACGTACTTGTTTACCAATAGCCTGTATCTCGAACAGGCAAAGACGCTCGGCTTTCCTGTTATTCCAATTTCACGAGATAATCCTCTTCCTCAAGCACTCCTATCTGTCATTCCGGGCTTGACCCGGAATCCATCCAAACAAAACACTGGATCCCGGCTCAAAGGCCGGGATGACAAATTTCAGCTGGCGTTCGAAGAAGCCAATATTACCGTTTCAGAGTACAACGCACTCAAAAAAAAGTTTACGCTCGTTCCGACACGCAACAAAATCGAGATGCAGCGCATGATAAAAAAGGAAAACGAGATTGCTTCGATTCGCCTTGCCGCTAAACTCACCGATGAGTGCTTCTCGTATATAAAGAAATTTATTAAACCCGGAGTTACGGAAGCTCATCTTGCCTGGAAAATTGAGTCCTACATCCGTACCCGCGGTGGCGCACTTGCCTTTTCTCCTATTGTTGCTTTCAATAGTCATTCGAGTCAGCCGCACTATCAAGGCTCAAGGCTAAGCCTTAAAGAGCCCCGAGGCTTAGCCTTGAAAAATCAAAGCCTCGTTCTTCTTGATTTTGGTGCTCGCGTAGATGGGTATTGCGGAGATATGACACGCGTCGTGTTTGTCGGTAAACCGAAGCCCGAATGGGAACGAGCGTATAAAACGGTATCTGAAGCACAAACACGAGCAATCGAAGCCCTTTCAAAAGGAGAGCGACGTGGCGCAAAACTAGACGAAATTGCACGAGGCCAAATAAAAGATTTCCCTCCGTATTCTCACAGCCTTGGACATGGCGTGGGCTTAGATATCCATGAAGCTCCGCGCCTCACTGTTAAAAAGGATGAATTACTCAAACCCGGTATGGTCGTCTCCGTCGAGCCGGGGGTTTATATCGAAGGAAAATTCGGCATCCGCATCGAGGACTTGGTCCTCCTCACCAAATCCGGCCCCGAAATTCTTTCCAAGTCTCCAAAGGATTTGACAAAATAGATTTTCTTGGTATACTACTATTCACAAGTTAATAAAAAGCGCTATCAGTGGAGTCACGATCCACGATGCTGAAGGCCAAAATGCCTTACGGAAGTTGAACCGTAAAATCCAACAGTCGATGTCAGCCTAGCGGAGTCGACCTGAGAGCCCCGATTGAATCGGGGAAGAAGGATGGGACCGCGGGAGGTCCTTTTTTGATGGCTCGTAGTGAGCTTGTCGAACTACCTCTCGTTCCTTAGTCATCATGGTTTTCGTGGTGTCTAACGAACGGGAGGTTTTTTGTTGGGAAAAAAATATGAGCGAAATTGAACCATCATTATCACGAATAGAAGAGTCTTTATTCGATCCGATGCAGAAGCGCAACAGGGAGGAAGCTGCGTGGCGTATTGGTGCGGATGCGGCTCGCTTGGAAACATTAAGTTCGATTGAACGAGACGCATTTCTTACCCAGTTTGCGCCATCATCGGTTAAGGCCGAACGCCTCACCGCACTGCCTTCCGATCCCAAAGTGATACTAGGAGGATTATGCTCTATTTTTACCGGTGATTTAGAAACCGGAGAAGCAAGAAAAGCGGTAGAACAAATTCGCATGGACCAACTCGTTGAATCAGTCGGAGGCGTTCGCGATCAAACTACGTTTGTCATTGTGGAAGATTCGAACTTTTCCCGCCTTACAGGACTACCCGTAAAAGCACTACAAGAGCAGGCCACGATGGCGATTAAAGGAATCGAACGATGGTTGGCGATGACGACTGGAACGACTCCCAATCTGCGCGTGGGATATACCTCCGATCCCATCTTAGAGAAAGGGATTAACGAGTCAGTGCGATATATGGCAAATGATGTATTAAGAAACCCAAACTTCGAACGCCTCCAATCGGCTCCCATTGTCATGATGTATACGTCTATCTGGACAGACTTACTCGCGTCGCTTTGCCTCATACCATCTTGTCCCGTTGTTTGTGTAGAACCGGCTGTTCATTTTGTTGATAGCCGAACATTTCCGGATGCTACCTTGCAAAACGCGTATAACGATTTTATTGAGTGGCTTAAAGACAATCCTTATGCCAAACCAGGCTCGGCAAACGCAAATCTGGGTATCGTTGGATTTTTGGAATCGGTTACCGGTGACCAGTCAAAACGGCGCACCCGTCTCTTGCCTTGGACCGACGTACCAACGACACAAAATGTGACCAAGTGGACAAATACACTGCAAGAAACAACTACTCGCTTTCCATTTCCGCTGCGCAACTCCCTCATATTTGCCGAAGCAGTCAATTGGGGGTTATGGAACCCTGAGACTCGCCAACAAGTGAGTGCACTCATTCGGCTTGAAGAAGAATATTATCAAGTGCGCAACCTGATAAAAACGAGTGAGGAAGGTAAATCACAGAAACAGGAACAGGCGAAAAACATAAAAGAACGATTTGCCGTAGAATCCTTACCACTCATCCAAGCTATTGCAAAACAAATCACGATAATCTTAACGACTGTCTTGGGAGACTGATATGAAAACACTAACACAAGCCAATATCGACATTTTACTAACGGGCGCTCTTTTCTACGGTACCGGCGGCGGCGGCAATCCCGAGAGAGCCAAACAAATCATGCGTTCAATTGCAAAGAATAAAGCATTGCCATCGCTGATATCGTCAAGTGAACTACCTTCTGGTGCCATTTGTATCACAGGCTTTCCGGTTGGAGGACTAAAAAGCGATAAAATTCCACTGAATGTTTTTAACAAAATGTTGAAATATTACCGGAACATTCTGAAAAAAAAGATTAGTGCGATTGTTCCCGTAGAAATCGGCCCGCTTTCTCTTGCGGTTTCGTTACAACTGGCTTCATCGCTCCGTCTGCCTCTCGTAGATGCCGATATTGTTGGAGGAAGATCATCACCCGAAGTGTTTTTAGAAACGATTACTCTGTTTTCTATCCCCAGAACACCGCTTGTCGTTTTCAACGCTCAAGGTGCATATAAAACACTTACCCGTACAAGTTCATATCAAGATGAGGAACGATTTTTACGGTCTTTTGCCGCTGACTCAGGTGGATTTGCGTATGTCTTTGGCTATCCCCTAAGCAAGAAGTCTATTCTTGTTTCAGTAACACCAGGGACAGTATCCCAAGCAATTCGTGTTGGCCGCATGATACAAGAAGGGCTACTAGCGAGCAATCTAAAAAATATTGGTGCAGAAAAAATATACCAAGGAACCGTTGGAGCAATTGAACCGATTACTCAACAGGGATTCGCCTCAAAATTTATCGATATGCAAAACGGCAGACAAACGGCCCGGCTCTTTGCAAAAAACGAAAACATCATCCTATGGATTAACAAAAAAGTGGCACTCACGTGTCCAGATTTACTCGTCCTCGTAAACAATGCATATGTTCCAATATTCAATGAAAATCTGCGCATCGGTATGCCGGTCATCGTCCTCGGTATAAAAAGCGTACCACTTTGGCGAACGCAAAAAGGAAAATGGTTATTCTCACCAAAAACATTTGGATTTCCGTTTCAACCAGTGCTCTTGTAGAATGCGGCTATGATTACAAAAAAAGAACAAACTATCGCACAGATGGTATATCGGGAATGTTTGGCAATTGGCGAAAATGAATCGGTCCTCATTGTCACCGACGAGAAAAAAGAAGTTGAAGCGTTGATTTTTTATGAAACGGCAAAGGCATTTACCAAAACCGTTCGACTCATGCGCGTTTCTGGAATGACAGAAAACGGGCAAGAACCCACGACTGCCATACGTCGCGCGCTGTGCTCTTTCGACATTTCACTTCTTGTCACAGCTTATTCTCTCTCCCATACCAAAGCGAGACTTGCTGCAAGCGCTAAGGGAGCAAGAATTATCAGTATGCCAGGGATTAGCAGGAATATGATCCGAAGAACGCTGGCGGTCGATTATCCCACGCAATCTACCCTTACCAAAAAATTCCAAACGTTACTTACTGAAGGGTCAACTATTCATATCGTCAGTGGCGCGGGAACTGACGTAACATTTTCCATGGCAGGACGAGAGGCAATTGCAGATACCGGCTACTGCAAAGAAGCCGGGAACTTTATCAATTTGCCTGCCGGAGAGGCATTCATAGCGCCAATCGAACATTCAGCTCAGGGCACGATCGTCTTTGACGGCGCGATCGCTTCCATTCGCTTAGATGCACCAATCACCATCATTTTAATAAATGGGGTCATACAAACCGTTCGCGGAGGTTCGGGAGCGCGTTTGTTTGAAAAACGATTGCAAATGGCAGGACCAAAAGCACGCATAATCTGCGAGTTTGGCATCGGTACAAATACAAAAGCGCACATTTCACAGGAAATACTTGAAGCTGAAAAAGTGATTGGTTCCTGTCATATTGCATTTGGGAGAAATAGTACATTTGGCGGAACAAATGATGTCGCCTTTCATACTGACGGCTTGATTCTCAAGCCTACCATAACAATAGATAATCGGTGTATCATGAAGGAAGGAACAGTGATAAACATATTATGAAAGCACAAACACTCAAAGGATTTCGGGATTTCTTGCCCAAAGAAGCGCTGAAGCGCAAATGGCTTCGCGAAAAAATCAGCGGGGTATTCGAATTATGGGGGTATGATCCGCTGGAGACGCCGACACTCGAACCGCTCGAGCTTTTTGCCGGTCAGATCGGTGAGGACGAAAAGTTATTTTTCAAATTTAAAGATCCGGGAGGCCGGGACGTTGCCCTTCGGTACGATCAAACCGTTCCAGCCAGCCGGGTCGTCGGCCAGTATGCCCAACAAATCCCCATGCCATTCAAGCGCTACCAAATTCAACCCGCGTTTCGGGCAGAAAACCCTCAAAAAGGAAGATACCGGGAATTTCTCCAGTGCGACGCTGACATCTTTGGACTTGAAACGCCTTTGGCTGACGCCGAAATTATAGCGCTATCACTCGATATTTATAAAAGAATCGGTTTCCCGCAAGCGACCGCTCGTATAAATGATAGACAACTCTTAACCAGCCTCCCTTACGAAGCAATCGTCGCGATTGATAAAATAAAAAAAATCGGAGAAGACGGGGTTATCAAAGATATGGAAAAAAAAGGTATTAGCACCGGCGATGCCAAGCGATATCTTACCCTCGTACAGGATTTACAACCCAATGATACGATCAATACAATACTAGAATATCTTAAGTCGTATGGATTTGATCCGTCGTGGTATATGTTTGACCCGACTATTGCACGATCTTTCTCCTACTCGACTGGGCCAATCTGGGAAATAGAAATTCCGGGATTTACCGGCGGATCGGTGTTGGGAGGCGAGCGTTTTGACAAACTCATCGAAACGATTGCGGGGGTTAAAGTTCCCGGGACCGGCTTTGGCCTTGGTTTTGACCGGACGCTTGAAGCTGCAGATCAATTTAAGTTGATTCCCGAGCTTACTACGAGTGCACAAGTGCTCGTAACAGTATTCTCGCTTGAAAACAGTATCGCTATTGCAAAAAAGCTACGGGAAGCGGCAATTAACACAGAACTCTATACGGATCCTGCAGCCAAACTCGACAAACAACTCAAGTATGCAGATAGAAAAGGCATCCCGTACGTCGTGATCCAAGGCTCGGAGGAAGAAAAACGCAGGGTAGTAAAACTTAAAAACATGAAAATCAAAAAACAAGAAGACCTGTCGCTAGATCAAGTTATTCAAAAATTAAAGGCATCGTAATACTTTGTTACTATGTTCTAAAACATAGTAACATAACCATGAATCGTCGCCTGTCTGCGTACATCCTATTACTTATCGTCTCCATCATCTGGGGAGTGGCCGGACCGGTCATTAAGTTTACCCTCGGGAACTTTCCGCCGCTTATCTTTCTCACCTACCGATTCGCGTTAAGCGCGGTTGTTGCCCTTATTGCATTCGGATTTCATCGACCGAGGTTACCTAAAAAAACCGGCGAGACGGTCAATGTATTTATCTACGGTCTTCTTACCTCAACGGTCAGCTTGGGACTTCTGTTTCTTGGCTTTGATAAAACGACGGCTCTCACGGGTACGCTTCTTTCCGCAGCAGGACCGGTGTTTGTGGCGATCGCCGGCGTGTTTTTCCTCCACGAACGGGTCACAAAATACGAACGAGTCGGACTTTCAATTGCGTTTATTGGCACCGTCGTCACTATTGTAGAACCGATCTTTGACGGCAACAGAGGCGCGTTCGTCACCTCGATCGAAGGAAATCTCCTGGTTGTCACTTCGCTTCTGGTCGGCGTTGTCCTGGCTGTCCAGGGCAAACTTATCCTTCGCAACCACACGAGCCCCTCGGCGCTCACCCATATCTCATTCCTCATCGGATGTATCACCATCGCGCCGATTGCCCTCTATTACCACAGTCTCCCGGAAATCATCTCTACCATTGTAACTGCGCCACTCTCGGCGCACTTGGGCGTCTGGTTTATGGCGCTCCTCTCCGGTACTTTGGCCTATACTCTTTGGCATAAAGGACAAAAAGCGATTGAAATTAGCGAGGTCTCGGTATTTACCTATCTCTACCCCATCTGGGCCACGCCACTTGCTATCTTTTGGCTGGGGGAAACGATTACTCCTGGTTTCATCGCAGGAGCAGTAGTTATAGCCCTAGGAGTAGTGATAGCCGAGCGCAAAAAGCGTCAAAACTAAGCTTGATTATAATGCTGATCGTAACATACATGCCAAATACGTGAGGCTACTTTTCCACTTTCGTTATAAGTCACTTCTTGAGTCGATGCCACATGTGTATCCCACTCTTCTGACGCTTCGACCAGACCTCCGGCGTCATTTTTCCCAACGATCCCCCCAGTCCAATTGCAACCCGTTGAACCACATACTTTCTGTACATGCGTATATTCCTCTCCTGGCTGAACTGATTCAAATTTTCCTCCGTTAGCAATCTTGTCTTGCTCGAATAACATTTCCACACACCCCCTTCCTGAATGCGATAAAGACTGATTCTACGCTCTCTTTACCCAAAATGCAAACAGTGTGGTATACTTCGTGCATGAAATCAGACATTCACCCGCAGTGGTTTGATGATGCAACCGTCTACTGTGCGTGTGGGAACACGTTTAATGTTGGTGCGACCAAACGCGAAATTAAAGTCGATATCTGCGCGAAATGCCACCCGTTTTTCACCGGAGAGATGAAATTTGTAGACACGTTGGGACGCGTGGAGAAATTCCAACAGAAGCAAAAATCAGCTGCCGCAGTAGCGACCGTTCTTGCGGACAAAAAAAAGAAAAAGAAAGAAAAGGAAGTCGCCCGCGCCAATGCTCCCAAGAGCCTCAAGGAAATGTTGATGGGAATGAAGTAGCTACGACAAATCTAAATGTCAAATTACCAATGCCAAATCAAGCTCAAAATCCAAAAAAATACGATTTGGAAGAGCGAACTTCAAAGTTCGGCGTTGACATTATTTTATTTGCTCAATCGTTACCTCAAAATCCAATCAATAGCCCATTGATCACTCAATTAATCAGAGCAGGAACAAGTATCGGGGCAAATTACATGGAGGCAGACGCGGCTGAATCCAAAAAAGATTTTCAACATAAAATCGGTATTTGTAAGAAAGAATCTAAAGAATCATTGCATTGGCTTCGAATGATTGCTGCGGCAAGCCAAAACCGAAAAGAGGAGTGTCGGACATATTGGAAAGAAGCGCATGAGTTGCTTTTGATCTTTTCTTCGATAGTAAAAAAGAGCAGAGAATAACCGTTGGCTTAACTTTGTCATTTGGATTTGATTTGTCATTTGAAATTTGTAATTTGGACTTATCATTATGAACACAGATGTAGCTATTCTCGAATTTCGGCCCGGGCCTGGTGGTGAAGAAGCCAAGAATTGGGCCGCTGATCTCATGCGCATGTACACGAGATATGCCAATATCTTGGGCTGGAAAGTAGAACAGATCGACAATTTGGTCCTCCGCTTGCGAGGACCACAAGCATTTACCAAACTCCAGTACGAAGCAGGTACGCACAGAGTCCAGCGTATACCGTCAACCGAGCGTCATGGCAGAATTCATACGTCCACAGCAACAGTGGCGGTTCTCCCTGAAATTCCGGAAAACGAGGTCGTTATCAGAAATGATGAAATAGAATGGGAGTTTTTCCGAAGCGGAGGAAAAGGCGGACAAAATGTCAATAAAGTCAGTTCCGCAGTCCGCGTTCGCCATATACCGACGGGCATCGTCGTTGCTGCCCAAACCGAGCGTGACCAATTTCAAAACCGCGCCGTGGCACTTTCCATGCTGCGAGCCAAACTCTGGGAAAAGCAGCTTTTGGAGAATGCTCAAGTACTAAGTGAAAGCCGAAGCATCATCGGCCGGGGCATGCGCGCCGAAAAAATCCGCACCTACAACTATCCCCAAAACCGCGTCACCGACCACCGGATCAACAAAAGCTGGCATAATTTAGAAGATATAGTTAACGGAAAATTACACAAGATCACGGAAGCGCTTGTTTTGGCTGAAAAAACGTAAGGCCGGGGATGCCTTTGAAATGGGCGGTATTGCGTGTTGCAAGCGGCGCGCGAAGTAAAAGCGCTGTCGCAGCAATAATGAGGTCCGCGGTGCTTGCGCCCGTTGGGTACGTTTTGTGACGAAGCAACCCTCCGAGCATTTTCGCGATGGGTTCTGTCAGATCCTGCTGATCAAAAAGCACGAAGGTTCTATCCGCGACCTCAACTTCGTAGGGGTCATCAAGCGTCTTGGAGGCAAAAAACTCAGCGATAACTATGGTGGGGAGCACCAGACGGATACTCGCGGCGTGCATCGCCGTATCTATCCACGGAGCGTATCCTTTGGAGTAATCAATGAGGGTATCGGTGTCAAGAACGATCTTGTCCACGGAGAATTCCTTTCGATATATTTTCTAAATACTTTCTCTCATTTCTTTTCCACGCAGGAGTATCCAAAACAGACCAGTATTTTCTTTTTGCTGATCTTGCAAAAACTTTTCTAAATTCTGCAAGTGTTGCTTTTATTTTTTCAGGAGACTTCTTTTCCTCCGGAGGCAGAAGCCTCATGGCGGGCTTTCCGTCTTTTTCGACCAAAAATTCCTCCCCTTTATACATGGCCAGATTGAGGAGTTCGAAAAATCTGTTTCTCGCATCCGTGGCGGAGAGCGTCATCATAGTGTACAAAGTGTACACTAACAAACCATGTTCTGTCAAGTGCTCACTGTTCTTGTGTTCCCAGTGTTACCGTGAGCGTTACTTCTTTTTCATCCCGCCATACAGTTAATGTCGCATGATCCCCTACTTTTTTCTTGCTAATCACTTTAGCAAGATCGTTATCCACAGTAAGTTTATCGCCGTCAATTTTGGTAATAATATCCTCGTTTTGGAGGCCTGCAATTTGGGCCGGACTAGCGTCAACAACAGATTGAATATAGGCGCCCTCGGGGAGATCATTTAATACTGCGGTTTGACGCGGGATCATTTGAAATTCAACACCCAAAAACGGCCGGTTAAACTGACCGGTGGTATTGAAGTTGTTAAGAGCATCGCGGGCGACATTAATCGGGATCGCAAACCCAATATTTTCGGCGTTACCCGAAATTGCCGTATTAACGCCGATCACCTGCCCGCTGGAGTTGAGAAGTGGCCCTCCGGAGTTACCCGGATTGATCGCGGCATCGGTCTGGATGACGTTATCGAGTTTTTCGACGTATCCTTCAAATGGCCCGCCGGCGGTAATCCCCCGACCGACGCCGGAGATAACACCGGTCGTTACCGTATTGCGGAATTCTCCGAGCGCCGTTCCGATGGCTATAGCCATCTGCCCCACGCGAATCTTATCAGAGTCACCCATTTCTACAGTAGAAAGACCTCCGCCAGCTGGCGGATTAATTTTAAGTATCGCTAAATCATTTGACGGATCGCGATAAATTTTGGCTACGTCAAACGTTTTGTCGTCTTTGGTAATAACACGATACCCAGCGCTTGTATCCGATACGACATGTTTATTGGTAATAATGAGTCCGTCCGTACCCACGATAAATCCCGTCGCAATATCCTGTTCAAATTGCTGTGTTTGTCCCGGCCTTCTTCTAAACGGAGAAGACGGATCAAAGGGATTGAGCTCAAGGACATCACCAATCCTTCTGGTTCCTTTAATGCCAATGGTTACGACTGCGGGAGAAACGCGGTCGACAACATCGACTACTGCAGATTCTTCATTGGTCACGCGCACTTGGGTAATGGGAGATACAGGCGTTTGAACTACCGGAAATTTTATGTACTGTTCTATAAATCGCCAATTCAGACCAAACGCACCAGAAGAAACAATGCCGCCAATGATGAAAATTACTGCGGCAACGGTAATAAAAAGTTTTGATATTTTCATACTGAAAATCTTTCTTATTGTAGAAGCAGTTCTATGGCTTTTGCAAGCTGGGCATCAGCACTTGCTTCGTAGACCTCGAGTTTTACTTCGATATCCGGTGTAATTCCTTCTTTATTTATTGAGCCTCCATTGGGCGTAAACCATTTTCCGGTGGTTATATGAAGTCCTGCTCCTCCGGGAAGATCCTGCGGGGTTTGGACGCTTCCTTTACCAAACGTCGTCTCCCCGACGATTCTGGCCCGCTTGTGGTCTCTTAAAGCGCCAGCGACGATTTCAGCGGCCGACGCACTCCCTTTGTTCACCAAAACGACCATCGGAATATCATAGAGCTTCCCTTTTCGATCCACTTGGTACTCCTGACGGCTTCCATCGCTATTGACCTGCGAGACGACCTGCCCGCTCTTGAGAAACTCGCTCGCGATAAACACCGATCCTTCTAAATATCCACCCGGATTGTTTCTCAAATCAAACACGAGCCCTTTGAGCGACCCTTGTTGAGCAAGAACGCTGTCTACCTCCTTTAACCAATCTTCATTGGTATGATCGCCGAATCGGGAAAGACTCAGATACGCGATTGTATCAGCCCTGGCTTTAAGCGCCCCAGCACCGGGCACCGCACTAATTTCGGTAATCTCACTAACCTGCTTGACCCACGAAACGACGGAAGGAACAAGAATCGTATCCCGCCGAATCGCCATATCAATGGGTTCCATTTCATTTTCATGCAAAAGCGTGAGGGTCACACTCGTTCCCCGGGTTCCACGTATTTTGGTTACCGCCTCGGCAACGGTCCAACCGGAAGTCTCTTTATCATCTACCTTGAGAATCCAGTCGCTCGGTCGGATTCCTGCACGTTCGGCGGGAGTACCCTTAAGCGGCGCAATGACGATAATTCTATTTTCTTTGAGCCCGAGTTGGGCACCGATGCCTTCAAATTCTCCTCCTAAATCCGCCTTGAACTCGTCATTCTCTTTGGGTGGCAGAAATACGGTATACGGGTCACCGGCCGAAGCAACCATCCCGCTGATTGCCCCCCAAACCATCTTTTGCGTATCGAGGCTCGCCCGATCGATGTAGTACCGACCGAGCTTTTGCCAGACGTCCCAAAAAAGGGAAAAATCTACGTCAATGCCCGAAGGTGCATCTTGATGAACGACAACACCGTTTTTGGGAGTACTAGTGAGACCGACTTTTTTCTCCCCGAGCGTGTATCCTACTCCTCCGGCGAGAATAAGGAAGGTAATAAGAAGAACGTATTTTCTGATTTTGGAAAATGGCAGGGTCATTATCGGTTATGCTCTCACAACAAAGGGGAGTAACGCAACATGGCGCGCGTGTTTGACGGAAACGGTCAGTTTGCGTTGGTGCGTGCTGCAGATGCCCGTTTTACCCCGTGCGACAAGCTTTCCCCGCTCGGTCACAAACTTAGAAAGCATGCCGATGTCTTTAAAATCCGGCTCTGTTTTGGTATCACAAAACGCACAGTTCCTCGGAACTGGCCGCATTGGTCTTTTGGTAAATCGTGATTTTGGTCTCATAGGTTAAAATGGAATATCATCCGGATTGACATCTTCAGATGGTTTTTGGCTTGTTTCGTCCTTTTTCTTTTTTTCGACGCTTGGCTGCGACTGAGTCGGGGTTGGCTGCGCAACAGATTGCGCTGTAACAATTGCTTCTTCTCCAACCGGAGGTCTCTTTGAGTCTAATAAAATCATGTCTTCGATAACAATCTCAGTCGTATTCCTTTGATTGCCGTCTTGCGCTTGCCAAGTCGTCGTACGAAGCCGCCCTTCAACGTAAATCTTTCGGCCTTTTATCAAAAGCTGGCTACAGAGCTCTGCAAGTTTATTCCAGGCAACGACGCGGTGAAATTCCGTTTCTTCTTTCTTTTCTCCGGATTCGGTTGTCCAGTATCGATTGGTCGCAAGGCCAATCGTACAGACCGCTGCGCCGGTCGGGGTATACCGAAGTTCCGGATCTCTCGTCAGATTCCCGATCAATAAGACTTTGTTTAAACTCCGTGACGCCATACTTAATGCTTTATGATCAGCAAAAATCGCAATACGCTAGCATTCACATTTGCCCGTTTTTGAATCTCTGCATTCTTGATGCTTTGTCCTGTCAAAGTCGCCAACAGATACACGCCTTCCGTCTGTTTCTTTATTTCATAAGCTAATCGTTTCTTCCCGACTACAGAAATAGTATCAACCGATACGCCCTCGCCTACCAAATCTTGTACCAGACTTTTTCGCCTCGCCTCATCGTCCACCGGAAAATCCGGCTTAGCTACAACCATCAGTTCATACGTTCGCATCATGGGGAGAATGATATCACGAGCCGACCTTGAACTCAATAACATCGCCATTCTGCACAATATACGCCTTTCCCTCACTTCTTACTTTCCCGATCTCACGCGCTTTTTTCCATCCCTCAAATTCATTAAATGAAACCACATCAGCTTTTATAAACTTTTTCTCAAAATCCGTGTGAATCACTCCTGCAGTCTGGGGTGCCAATGTACCTTTTTTTATCGTCCAGGCGCGTACCTCCTTCGTTCCACAGGTCAAAAATGAGATAAGCCCAAGCGTTTCGTATGCTTTTTGGATCAGACGATCAAGCCCCGATGCCTCAAGCCCTAATTCTTTGAGGTACGCTTTTTGTTCGTCTGGGTCTAAACTCGCCAATTCCGCCTCGATCTTTGCACTGATTTGCATTTTGTCATCCCGGACTTGATCCGGGATCCATGTTTTTTTTTGACTGGATTCCGGCTCGGTGGCCGGAATGACATGGGGAATCAATTGCTCCTCTGAGACATTTTCTACATACAGAATCGGTTTCATAGTCAATAAATGCAAATCCTGTATTAATGCTTTCTCATCGATGACTACTTCTCTTGCAGGCTTACCCCTGTTGAGCCCTTCTGTTAACTTTTTAATTAGCTCCCATCGCGGATCTTTTTTTCCTCTCGGTTCAACTTGTTTTTCCAGCGTTTGCAGATCAGCTAAAATGAGTTCGGTTTCGATTATTTCCCGATCCCTTTGGGAATCTACAGATCCAGCCACATGAACAACATCAGGATCCGGGAAGGATCGTACGACGTTGCAAATAATATCGACTTCGCGGATATGGGAAAGGAATTTATTTCCCAATCCCTCCCCTTCCGAAGCGCCTTTCACGAGACCCGCAATATCCACAAACTCAACAATCGCAGAGACCAGCGGAGGTTTTACCCCTTCTTCTTGCTCGACAATTTCCGCCAACTTCGCAAGTCGCGCGTCCGGCACCGGAACGACGCCGATATTGGGCTCAATTGTGGTAAAAGGATAGTTGGCAGCCTCGGCAACCTGGCGCTTGAGAAGCGCATTAAACAATGTGCTTTTCCCGGCGTTTGGCAAACCGACGATGCCTACTGTTAAGTTCATTCCCCATATTTTAACATAGAGATATTCGCTTCGTTACTAATACTTATCTACAATTCTAGCTAACTTTTTGCATTACCAATACCAATCGATGACGAGAAAGCTGAATACCTTTGTCAGTTGAAAACTTTTTAACATACTTTTGTAATGATACTCTATCCTTCTCTGAATCAAAATCTTCAAAGATAGGCACACCTTGCAGAAATAAATCAAACTCTTCATAGGAAAGATAATATTCAAAGTAATGATAGTTCTCTGCAAAAACAACTTGAAAACCTAAGTCTTGAAGTTTTTTTAAGTTTTTATCCAATCTGGACTTGTCCCATTTTCCAAAACCTTGTCCTCTCCCAAATATCTTTTTTAACTCTATAGTATCCATTTCGCCTATTCCAATTTCAAGATAGTGTCCTTTTATTTTAAGAACCCTGTGATATTCTTCATAGTAAGATGGTCCTCTTCTACAATAGGCTATTTCAAAAAAAGAATCTTCAAATGAAGTATGGCTTGCATCTTGTAAGGAGTATTCGACATTTTTACTTCTTTCATCCTCATTGTGACTTTTTGCCACATCCAAATTTATTTTTGAAGTGTCAATCCCATATACTTTTTGGAAAGAAGGAGCAATAGAGAGAGTAAATTTGCCATCAGCACATCCAACATCCAATGCTATTTTATTTTTTGAGCTCAATCCCAAAAGCTTTTCCTTAAAAATTATTTCAGGACTACCTGTTGGATATTCGCTTTTATACCGAGGGCTAGTACCATATCCATAACCTCCAAATTTTTTAGCTACCTTATCGTAAAAATCTTTTGCCATACTAGAAGTATATCAAAAACTAAGATATATTAGGTTCGAATTAAAAAGAAAATTCGGGTGGCTGGGAGTGGACTATCCTGCCAAGTCTTTTTTCATTTCCTCAAACTCTTTTTTATTTATTTCTCCACCAGCATATCTTTTTTTCAATATTTCCAGT
>MFJJ01000030.1:6491-8506 GCA_001780895.1 Candidatus Gottesmanbacteria bacterium RIFCSPHIGHO2_01_FULL_46_14 | reverse complement strand
AAAGACAACGGTTACCGCAATGATCGCCATGATTCTCGCGAAAGCCGGTTTGGACCCATCGTATGCGATAGGAAGCGGAATGATTTCCGGACTTGGTCTCCCCGGGCATTTTGGAAGGGGAGAATGGTTCGTTGCCGAAGGCGATGAGTATGTGACCGATCCCGGTCACGACCAAACACCCAGATTTCTCTGGCAGAAGCCGGAAATCCTCGTTATTACCAACATCGATCTTGATCACCCTGATGTGTATCCCGATCTTGATTCAATTGCCGCAGCATTTGATAGACTGGCCAGCCAGTCAAAGACCGTTATTACAACAAGAGACCTTAGTTTGGATACCGACACGGTCAAGCTATTGGTTCCCGGAGTTCATAATCAGCTCAATGCGAGACTCGCAATAGCCGCCGCCAAACGTAGCGGAGTTTCCGACGGACAGGCAAGAGCGGCACTGGAAGGTTTTGGTGGAGCCAAGCGCAGATTTGAAAAAATCGGAGAAAAAGACGGTATTTTGTTTTATGACGACTACGCCCATCATCCGGCTGAAATTGCGGCAACACTCGCCGCGGCCAGGGGCATATTCCCAAAAAATCGCATTATTGCTATATTTCAACCCCATACGTATTCCCGAACGAAAGCGCTCATGGACGAATTTGCACATTCGTTTGGTGATGGGGATGTCATCATTCTTACCGATATTTATGCGTCAGCCAGGGAGCATGATACGATGGGCATAACAGGAGAGACACTCGCTCATGAAACGAAAAAATATCATGAGAACGTGCAATTTGCAGCAACGAAGCACGATGTCAAAACGTATCTTTTTTCCATACTTACCTCAGGCGATATCGTATTTTTTATGGGAGCCGGAGACATTGGCCAGTGGGAAAAAGAAGTAATATGAATTTGGAAAAACTAAAAACTATACTTGGAGAACGCGTAAAAAAGAACGAACCGATGGCGCACCACACAACGTTTAAAATCGGTGGACCGGCAGATCTCTTTTGTGATGCCAAAACAACTGAGGAGCTTGTTCGTTTCATACTATCGGCACGGAAACTTGATGTACCGGCGTTTATTCTTGGTGGCGGATCGAATATATTGGTCGGAGACGGAGGCATACGAGGTCTGGTTGTTAAAAATAGCACTGAGAAAATTGTTATTGCCGGCGTTAAGGGAGCCTACAAGAGCGGGGTGCAAGCAGGAACGGTATTTGTCCAAGCTGATAGCGGAGTGGAGATGAATAAACTCGTGCGCTTTACCATAGAGGAAGGATTAGCTGGTTTAGAGGCGCAATTGGGACTTCCCGGTACTGTGGGGGGAGCAATGTACATGAATTCAAAGTGGACCCACCCGGTAGGGTATGTGGGTGACTGTGTATATCAGGCAACAATAATTACGGTTAAAAATGAAGTAAAAGTCGTATCACAGTCATATTTCAATTTTGGATATGATCAAAGTAGTCTCCAAACGAACGGAGACATTGTCCTTTCGGTCGTGTTCCGTCTCAAGCAAGGAAACAAAAAAGAGTTGTGGAATGTAGCAAACCAGTCGATGGTCTATCGGCACGAGACGCAGCCGCAGGGAATTAAAAGCCCGGGGTGTACGTTTCGAAATGTAAGCAAGGCTGATGCTCTGCGTGTCCCCACGCCTAATCAAACGACCTCTGCCGGGTACTTAGTTGACCACGCAGGCTTGAAGGGGCTATCTCATGGAGACGCGCAGATTTCGCCCGTACACGCGAACTTTATCATAAATCGAGCGAAAGCGAACGCTAGCGATGTTGTATATTTAATTGAACAGGCGAGAAAAAAAGTAAAAGAACAGTTTGGCGTAACCCTCACGGAAGAAATTGTGCGCGTGGGAGAATTTTAATATGGAAAAATTTGTTATTACCGGAGGTACACCCCTTAAAGGTTCCATAATGTTAGGAGGAGCAAAGAATGTCGCACTCAAGATTTGTGTGGCGAGTTTACTGACTGATGATGAATTAATTCTCCATAATGTTCCCCGAATAT
>MFJJ01000030.1:0-6445 GCA_001780895.1 Candidatus Gottesmanbacteria bacterium RIFCSPHIGHO2_01_FULL_46_14 | reverse complement strand
GGTCAATCGCCAAGGATCAACAGTTCGGATAAAACACGGCCCGATCAAAAGTTCTGCTGTACCGCTCGAGGTCGGTGCGAGACTCCGGACATCGTCGATGGTTCTGGGGCCGCTTCTTGCAAGAGTTGGAATTGCTACAGTTCCCAACCCCGGTGGGTGTCGGATTGGCGCGCGGCCCATAGATCGCCATATCGGGGGATTACAGCAGATGGGTGCAACGATAACGTATGTATCAGAAGACGGATTTTTCCACGCACGTGCCCAGAGTCTTCATGGTATTACGTATACGTTCGAAAAAAATACGCATACAGGCACCGAAACACTTATCTTAGCGGCTGTTCTTGCTCGCGGAACAACAGTTCTCAAAAATGCGGCAGAAGAAGTGGAAATTGATGATCTTATCGTTTGTCTGGTTAGCATGGGCGCTCGGATAAAGCGCACGGCTCATCGTGAAATTACCATCGAGGGGGTATCAAGGCTTCATGGAACGGAGTACTCAATAATGCCTGACCGCAATGAAGAAGTGACCTTCGCCATTTCCGCAATGATGACCGGCGGAGACATAACGGTTGTTCATTCTCAACAACAACACCTTCGCGCTTTTTTTGACGCGCTTGATCGGGCTGGTGGAGGATATGAAAAGATCAGCGGCGCAAAGACGCGATATTTCGCTCCGAAAAAAATACTACCAACTGATATTGTCACGGTACCACATCCCGGGTTTATGACAGACTGGCAGGCGCCGTGGGCAGTGCTTATGACTCAAGCAAACGGAGTTTCGACGATTCACGAGACCGTATTTGAAAGTAGATTTTCTTACGTCAAGGAACTTATCAAAATGGGAGCGGCCATAGAACATTTTGATCCTCAAGTCGCAAATCCTGCGTTTTTTTACAATTTTAATTTAGGCGATAGGGCAGAGGATTCCCATCAGGCAATCCGTATAATGGGACCGACCAAGCTTCATAATGCGATTTTGGATATCGACGATTTGCGTGCCGGAGCAACCCTCGTTTTAGCAGCTCTTGCTGCCCAGGGACAAAGTTCAATTAGTGGTATCGAGCAGATCGACCGCGGATATGAGAAAATAGAAGAGAGGTTGCGTAGCGTGGGCGCTCATATCGAGCGGGTAAAGGAATAAGTATGGATACAGTGTACGTTGTAATACTGGCGGCCGGTCGCGGGAAGCGCTTTTGGCCTTTTGAGACCAATAAGGCACTCATACGGTTTTTTGGTAAACCTCTCATCGTCCACAATCTGGAACGATTTGCCCGAGCCGGGTTCCGCAAGGTCATTCTCGTCATTAATCCCGCCGATGTCCAATTCTATATGGACCTGGTGGTACCGGATATGGAGATTCATACCGTCATTCAGCAGGAAGCGGTGGGTATGGGAGATGCCCTATTGCGGGTTCGGGAGCATATCGGGAACGCGCCGATGCTTGTTGTCAACGCAGAAGATGTCGTTAGTCCCGATCTGTACAACGAGCTTGCATCGAATGTAGATACGGGTGTGTCATTTCTCGTAGGGAAGAAAGTTGATCGGTACTTTGATCTTGGCTACCTCGAGACACATGGCGATCGGGTTACCGGAATTGTAGAAAAACCTGGGGATGGCAACCAACCCAGCGACCTAGTTAATTTAGTTTTTCACTATGTAGACAAGCCCGCGGAATTTTTTGACATCCTCGCGCGCCAGACCAGTGAGCAGGATGATGTCTATGAACGTGCGCTCGATACGTTGTTAAAAAAATCACCGTTTCAATTCATATCCTATGAAGATATTTGGCTGCCGCTCAAATACCCTTGGCACCTTCTCGACATGAGTACGTATTTTTTAACACGGATGGCAAAAGAGTATCGGGGGAAAAATATTCACGTCGCCCCGTCTGCAATACTGGACGGTCCGATACATATCGAAGATAATGTCAAAATTTTTGATAATACCAAAATAGTCGGTCCGGTGTATATCGGAAAAAATACCATTATCGGCAACAACAGTATGATTCGGGAAAGTCATATAGGAGGTGGTTGTGTCATAGGATTTAACAGCGACATTACGAGAAGTTATATAGGGGACAATTGCTGGTTTCATAGCAATTACGTCGGTGACAGTGTGCTCGAAGAGAATGTCAGCATGGGATCCGGATCGGTGCTAGCTAATCTTCGGCTTGATGAAGGGGAGATTTCGTCAGTCGTTGGCGGAAAAAAGTTAGGTACCGGGCGTTCGAAGTTGGGGGCGATGATCGGGAGTTTCGTGCGAATAGGCGTCAACGCAAGTATCATGCCGGGAGTAAAAATCGGCGCAGATTCTTTTGTCGGCGCGGGAATTACTGTATCGACCGACATTCCCGAGCAAAGTTTTGTCAGCGGTACATCGGATATGACGATTGCCAAAAATACAAAACGTGTTCGGGAGCTGTCGCGTGATTCCTATAAAAAGAAACTATCTTCATGAAAAAAGCACCTCTGGTTATCCTTCACGGATGGGGATTATCGGCCGAACGATTTGCTCCGTTAGCCGCTGAGTTTGAGCGCTTGGGGTACAAAACATATGCTCCAGATTTACCCGGATTCGGAAAATCTCAAATACCCAAAAATCCCCTGACGCTTTCCGACTATGCATCGTTTTTATTTAGTTTTTTCAAATCCAATAAAATTTCTAATCCTATACTTGTGGGGCACTCTTTTGGCGGGCGAGTAGCGCTCAGATTTAATCAGTTGTATCCAAATAGTGTTCGAGCACTTATTTTGACCGGAACTCCGGGTTTTACGCCTATTCCCAAGAAAAGACTAATGGTATTCATCGCACTAGCAAAAATCGGTAATTTGCTCTTTTCAATTCCGCCGTTATCGCTTTTTCAGGATCAGGTCCGCCGGTGGTATTATTATGTGGTTGGCGCGAAAGAATTTTTCCGTGCAGAAGGGGCGATGCGAGAAACGTTTAAGCATATCGTTGGGGAAGATCTTGTACACAGCATGGAAAGCATATCAATTCCGACGCTTCTTTTATGGGGAGAGCTTGATATTATCGTTCCACCGTCTATTGCCGAACGAATGCATAGGGTAATCGAGAGATCCGAACTCGTGATCATTGCCGACGCCGATCATGGTGTGCCTTTCAAAGAGCCTCAACGATTCGTACCGTATGTACAAAGATTTCTGGAATCGTTATGATTTTTTTGATCACAGTCCTAGGCGTTGCATGGATCTTTCGCATCATTCATAACATCGTAGCATTTATCCAGCTTTGGTGGGTCAAGGAATGGAGATTTGACCGGATGCGTATTCATTTGCGGACCGATCAAGGGAAAAAACTATATTTTCTTCCGTACAGAGGCCTCAAAATTTCTCCGAAAACCATTTTGTTTTGTATTATGACGTTCATAAGTGAATTGCTCATTTATTTCGCACTCCCATTTCATCCTTTGTGGAGACTTTTTATCCTGGACCTTCTTTCGTTTCCGTTAATAGGATTGTTTGTATTCATCGTGAGTATTCCTCAGTATTTCTATCATCAGTGGATAATTGGTAAAGCCACGGAAAAAATAAGAGCGCACAAGAATCTTTTTGTTATCGGAATTACGGGAAGTTACGGAAAAACGTCAACAAAGGAGTATCTTGCAACGATTCTTTCCTCAAAATTTAACGCACTCAAAACCGAAAAAAGCCAGAATTCTTTAATCGGGATAGCAGAAGTTATTTTACGAAAACTGCAATCGGAACACGAGATTTTTGTTGTTGAAATGGGTGCGTATAAGCGGGGAGAAATTGCCGAAATGGTGCGGATGGTTCGGCCACAGATCGGAATTATCACCGCAATTAATGAACAACATCAGGATTTGTTTGGTTCGATTGAAAACACCATGAAAGCAAAATATGAGTTACTTGCTGGGCTTACCGGAAAACGGATCGCGGTTATGAACAATGATAATGCGTATGTAAAAACGATGATTGGTTGGGCAAAAAAAGATAAACTCGACGTGCGAGAGGTACAAATCACCAGCATCGTGCAAAAACCAGAGGGAATATCGTTTCGTCTAAACTCCATCCGCGTATATGCTCCTGTTGTAGGAATTCATCAGGCGCATAATATTTCATTGGCAATAACAACTGCTGTCGCCGCCGGGATGAGTCTTGCAGATGCCGCAAAAACAGTGGAGAAAATTACTCCGATCGACCGCATGATGAAGCCAATCGAAGGAATCAATGGCTCTACATTTATTGATGACACATTTAATAACAATCCCGATGCAGCAATGGCAGCGCTTGATTATTTGGCAACGACCAAAGGCAAAAAGATTCTTGTGTTTCAGCCGATGATTGAGCTCGGTGCGTATGCACAGTCTGTGCACGCGCGAGTGGGGAAACGGGCGGCAGAAGTTTGTGACGCGATTATACTTACGAACAAAAATTATCTAAAATTTTTTCCTGGTAATGTATATGAGCCAAAAGAGGCAAGTGAATATATCCGCAAAATTGTAGTGTCCGGAGATACAGTGTTATTTAAAGGAAAAGAGGCTCTCAAAATTCTTAACGAACTCGTATGATTTCTGCTTCATTATCTCCCAATACCGAACCCGACGATGTGTGGCTTGCGATACAAACGCTTTTTTCTCCGTGGAAGTGGCAAAACGGTGAAGCGCTACTGAGAGTCCGGCAGTGGTTTGGTGGCGAGATAACACTTTTTAGCAGCGGACGAGTTTCGCTGTTTGCAATATTGAAATCTTTTGAGATTGGGACAGGGGACGAAGTAATTATTCAGGCATTTACGTGCGTTGCTGTTCCCAATAGTGTGTTGTGGTCAGGGGCAACACCAGTCTATGTTGATATAGACGACACATGCAATATCGATCCACAAAATGTAGAAAAGAAAATAACAAATAAAACAAAAGCAATAATTATTCAACATACGTTTGGTATTCCGGCGGACCTTGTGGAGTTAGCAAAAATCGCAAAAAAACATGGGCTACTCATAATCGAAGATTTTGCACATAGCCTCGGATTGCACATCAGTGGCGACGCGGCATTTTTTAGCTTTGGAAGAGATAAAGTGATTTCAAGCGTTTGGGGTGGGGGAGCCGTCATTAATTCCAAATATCAAATGGCAAATGACAAATTAAACAAATACGAAAAAGGATTGCCTCATCCGAATAATTTCTGGATATTCCAGCAGTTGCTGCATCCGATCGCCTTCTCCATGATATCACTATTGTACGACGTCATAATTGGAAAAATACTTCTTGTGATTCTTCAGAAGCTGCATCTATTATCGTTTCCCGTGTATCCGGAAGAAAAGCATGCCGGAAAGCCTCGTGAGCTTTTTGCCACATTTCCGAATGCTTTGGCCGTTTTACTGTTCAATCAACTGAGGAAGCTCGATCGGTTTGCCAGGCAGCGTCGAGAAGTATCGCGGTATTACGGAAAAGAAGACAATTACCTGCGTTTTCCCATGCTTGTTGATAATCCAGACGGGATTATCCAAAAAGCTAAACAGCACGGTGTGTTATTGGGCAACTGGTATCACAATGTGATTGATCCTGCCGGAGTGAATTTGGCGGCAATCGGCTACAAACCCGGCTCATGTCCGAACGCGGAAAAAGCCGCAGCTCATATTATCAACCTCCCCACGCGAATACCGATTGCGCAGGCAACATATGTCCTCCAACAAATTAAACGTTGAACAACTCATCGTCGGACAGATGGCAGCAAATTGCTATCTGGTTCACGATGGCAACGAGGCAATTATTATCGATCCCGGTGACGATGGTCAGTATATTCTATCAAAACTTAAGGTTCCTCTTGTTGCCATCATTGCTACTCACGGCCACTCAGATCACGTGACTGCCGCATTTGAGATTCAAACGGCATTGAATACGCCATTTTACATCCATGCACGTGATATATTTTTATTAGATCGCATGAGGGTTCCCCGTACTGATCCCCCACCGAAAGTTGATAAAACGATTAATGATGGAGATATTCTTCCCCTTGGGCTTCGCGTCATGCATACCCCCGGTCATACGCCAGGTGGTATCGTTTTATACGCACCAGAATCGCATATTGCTTTCGTCGGCGACGTGCTTTTTGCAGGAGGTGGCGTAGGGAGAACCGATTTTAGGTATTCAAATGCACACGAGTTAACGCGATCAATACAAAAAATTCTGAACCTACCGAAAGAAACAATTTTGTACCCCGGACACGGGGAACCTACAAGTGTTGCCATATGACAATCAAAGAGATTAACTCATCAATGATCTGGAATGCGTTTTGGGAGACACATGGGTCAAACGCGTTATTTCAATCGTGGTTATGGGGTGATGTTGTTAAAGCCCAAGGAGAGAAGATATGGCGATTAGGCTTTTATGAGGGGTCAACACTTGAAGGTATTGCACTGGTAAACCTGGTTGCCGCCAAGCGAGGCACATTTCTTCATGTTCGTCATG
>MFJJ01000029.1 GCA_001780895.1 Candidatus Gottesmanbacteria bacterium RIFCSPHIGHO2_01_FULL_46_14 | reverse complement strand
CCTCTCAAATCGGTTCGGGACTGTCGGGCGTATTATACGTGCTCGATGAACCTTCTATCGGTCTTCATCAGCGCGACAATAAAAAACTTATTGATACGCTTAAAGCGCTTCGTGATTTAGGAAACACGGTCGTCGTCGTGGAACACGATCGGGATATGATTGAGTCAGCCGACCATATCGTCGATTTCGGGCCGGGAGCAGGTGAACATGGGGGCATGGTGGTTGCATCGGGGACCCTCTCACAAATACTACAATCACCAAAATCTCTTACGGCTTCCTATCTCACCGGTAAACGAACGATCAGTCGTGATAGAAATGTACGCTCTGCAGGTACTCTTTCTACATTAACCCTCATTGGCGCTCGACAAAATAATCTCAAAAATATTACGACCCAATTTCCTCTTGGATTATTTACCTGTGTGTCCGGCGTATCCGGAAGCGGAAAATCTACACTCATCGTCGATACGCTCTACGAAGCATTGACTGCGCATTTTAATCCTCTGTCCAAAACGAAACCCGGCCTATACACCCGCATAGACGGTTTGGAAAACATCGATAAAGTAATACTTATTGATCAGTCCCCAATCGGAAGAACACCCCGGAGTAATCCCGCTACATACACGGGTATTTTTTCGACTATACGGGAGGTTTTCGCATCTACATCTGAAGCAAGATTACGGGGGTACAAGGCGGGGCGGTTTTCCTTCAATGTCCGCGGTGGCAGATGCGAAGCGTGTGAAGGGGAAGGACAAAAAAAGATAGAAATGCAGTTCTTATCGGATATTTACGTGACCTGCGAAGTATGCAAAGGGACACGATTTAATAATGAAACTCTCGAGGTCACCTTTCATGACAAGTCCATCGCACAGGTGTTGGGACTAACGATCGACGAAGCCGTTGACTACTTTTCCTTTCATGGAGGGCTCTGTGAAAAATTGCAAACGATACGCGACGTTGGGCTCGGGTATATTCACTTAGGCCAACCAGCTCCGACACTCTCCGGAGGTGAAGCCCAGCGGGTGAAACTTGCCACGGAACTTTCCCGACGTGCGACAGGAAAAACAGTGTATATTTTGGACGAACCGACAACCGGGCTTCATTTTGCCGATCTGGAAAAACTTCTCGCCGTGCTTCATCGACTGACCAAGCTCGGCAATACCGTCATTATCATCGAACACAACCTCGATATCATCAAAAACGCAGACTGGATTGTTGATTTAGGGCCCGAAGGCGGGGAAAGGGGAGGGTTTGTTGTTGCCTACGGTACACCGCGGGACATCTCGCGTGTAAAGACTTCTTACACGGGACAGTTTCTACGAAAAATAATAGAATAAAACAGTGAACGTAAAGTATTTTGTTTATTTGATTATTGGATTATTTGTTTATTTGATAATTCCGCGCCCTGTTGTCGCGGCTGGAGAGTTTAGCGCTGATTACGAGGTTGCCTACGCCGTTGCTCCCACCGGCACGACGATTGTCACCCATCAGATAACATTAACCAATAAACTGACCAATTTGTACGCCCGGGAGTATTCGATTGTTTTTGATTCCACACGGATTAAAAATATTATCGCCTATGACAATGGCGGTCAAATCTCTCCTGAAATTTCCCAAAAAGAAGGAAAAACTGAAATAAAACTTCATTTTAATACGCAGGTTGTCGGTGTCGGAAAAAAGCTGACATTTTCCCTGCGATTTGAAAATGATGATGTCGCCCAAAAACTCGGGAGCATTTGGGAGGTACACATACCCGGCATAGCCAGTGACGCCGATCTTTCGAGTTATTACACAAGCTTATCGGTACCCACATCGTTTGGTCCGACCGCCTACATGAGCCCGCCACCGGCTGAAGGGAAGCGTTGGAATCTTCGTCAGATGACACAGGGAGGCGTGAGTGTTGCCTATGGAAACCAACAACAGTTTCTATTGAACCTTTCTTACTATATCCAAAATCCCTCCGTCACCGGAAGCTCTGTTGAAATTGCTCTTCCTCCGGACACGGCGTACCAAAAAGTAACTATCGCTTCTCTCAATCCGACTCCCAAGGAAATTGTGCGGGACCCTGACGGTAATTGGCTCGCCAGATATTCCCTGGGCCCCGGGCAAAAAGAAGATGTCGTAGCCCGCCTGTATGTTGCCCTCTCTGTTAATCCGCGACCCGGTTGGACCGACACGGTCGATATTGCCGCTATCACGCGCCCCCAGCGGTATTGGGAGTCGACCGATCCGACTATTATTGCTGCCGCAAAAACACTAAAAACTCCCCAGGACATATACCGCTACGTCATTGACACGCTCTCGTATGACTATGATCGCGTCAATCAAACACCGATTCGAAAAGGCGCACGCGCAGCTCTCGCATCACCAACACAATCCATATGCATGGAATTTACCGATTTATTTATCGCACTTTCCCGGGCGGCCGGCATTCCGTCCCGCGAAATCGTCGGGTATGCGTATACCACCAACACCAAATTGCGGCCTCTTTCTTTGGTAGCAGACGTCTTACATTCGTGGCCGGAATATTACGACAATGAACGACAACTGTGGATTCCCGTTGATCCGACCTGGGCAGATACCACTGGGGGCATCGATTACTTTACCAAATTGGATTTTAATCATATCACCTTCGCAATAAACGGCGAAAAAAGTGACTATCCGTATGCGGCGGGTTTTTACCGTAGGCCCGATAAATCCTCGCGGGATGTTTCGGTGACATTTGCCGATATCATCCCGCAATCACAGGAGAAACCGCTTGATATTTCCATTGGATTTCCGGGAACGGTGATTGCCGGATTTGAAACAAAAGGAAATGTCACTATTGGCAATCGTTCGACGACGAGTATCCAAAATGTTGCCATATCGGTACAATCTACGCCGGTTGATGTTGCCCTGTACAAAACGGAGGAACTCATGCCTCCTTTTTCAACGATCTCTCTTCCGGTTTCATTAACCATTGGGCAGTACTTTTCAGGTGGTACTGGAAGAATTCTCGTTACCGCCGGCGATCAGCAGTCCCGTCATGAATTTACTATCCGCCCTACCTATTGGCTCCTTCTTCCTGCCGGAGTGATTATCACGGTGGTGGGCGCAGTTCTCCTTCTTTTCCTAAAAAGACCAAAACCAAAATCATGATAGATCTATCACACATCAAACCCGTTCCGGGCGTGTATATATTCAAAGACGCGCATGGGCATATTCTTTATGTAGGCAAAGCCGTCAATCTGGTGCGGCGTGTGAAACAGTATTTGCAAAAAGAAAACACACTATCACCTAAAACAGTACTTCTCATATCTCAGATGTATTCTGTCAGTACCATTGAAACAACAAGCGAGTTTGATGCGTTACTTCTTGAAGCAAAACTTATCGGACAATATAAGCCCAAATATAATAGCATCGCCAAAGACGACAAGAGTCCCTTGTATGTCTGTTTAACGCTTTCCGAAGCGCTTCCCCGGGTATTATATCTGCGAGGCAAACAGCTGGGTGCAACCAAAATCCACAAACAAGACCGTGTTTTCGGTCCGTTTCAGTCGAGCCGCGTCGCGCGGCAACTTATGCGTGATCTCAGAAGAAGCGTTCCCTACTGTACGCAAAAGCGTCGCAACGGAAGCGCGTGTTTTTATACCCATCTGGGGCTTTGTTCTCCGTGTCCTTCCTCTATTGCAAAACTTCCGCAAAACAAGACGCTCACTCATCAGTATCGGCAGAATATATTTCGTCTGAAAGACATACTATCGGGCAATGCACCGGTCGTCATGAAAAAGATGGAACGCGAAATGAACCAATTAGCCAACCGCAACGCATTTGAACAAGCGGAAATTAAAAAACAACAGATACAAGCGCTCTATCAATTATTTTCCCGCCACTATGATGTGTCGTTTTACACCGACAGACCCGATGCGATGATACTCATGGGGAAAAGGCAACTCGACGCGCTTGCCCAAATACTCGATATACCTATTCCGCATCGAATCGAATGTGTCGATATAAGTAACACCGGAGGGGCTCTGGCGACAGGATCGCTTGTCGTCGCCCAAGACGGAATTCTTGACACATCTGCCTATCGCCGTTTTCGGATTCGGACGCTCACGAGCCCCAATGATGTGGGAATGATAGAAGAAGTGGTATTGCGCAGGTTTACCCATTCCGAATGGCCCAAGCCCGATTTATTGATTATCGACGGAGGAAAACCGCAACTGTCACGCGCCCTTGCCGTGCTTTGGCGCATGAATATCGGAGTATCGGTTATCAGTCTTGCCAAACGTCGTGAGGAGATATATACCCCAAAAGGTCGTATTTCCCTTCCCCTCACAAGTCCTGCCCTGCATCTGGTGCAGCGACTACGGGATGAGGCCCACAGATTCGCGTTGTCGTATCATCGAAAATTGCGTAACACGCGTGCATTTGTTACCATTAATCGCACATGAGGTATCTTGTACGCATGTTTTTCTTCAACACCTTTAGTCTCTGGTTTACGAGTCAGATTCTGCCGACCATTATCCTACCGAAAGGGTGGCAACCACTTCTCCTCATTGGGCTTGTCCTCACGATTCTTTCGACCTTGGTTGCTCCTCTCATTAAGATTTTACTTATCCCCATAAACTTCATGACCTTGGGATTTCTTTCCTGGCTTGTTCATGCGGTGATTTTATATCTCCTGACGATCCTCATGCCTGAGGTTGAAATTGTGCCGTGGACATTTCCGGGTGGCAGCTACGGGGGCTTTGTTGTCCCGCCTCTTTATCTCACATTTCCTTTTGCTCTCATACTGACATCACTCGTTATCGCTTTTTTTACCGGGTTATTTCAAAAAATCAATGAAAGATAGACCAATTGCGCAACGCATCGTCTGTATCGGCGGAGGTACGGGAACCTTTGTCGCCTTGCGGGGGCTCAAAGACTATCCCTATCATTTAAGCGCCATTGTCACCATGGCCGATTCGGGAGGCAGCAACAAACGCATCCGGGACGAATTTGGTTTACTTCCTACCTCAGATATTCGCCAATGTTTCGTCGCACTGTCCGATGAAAACGGTGGCGTCGGACTTCTCCGAAAACTTTTTATGTACCGATTTGAAAAAGGCAACGGTATTTCCGGTATGACCTTCGGCAATCTCTTTATGGCAGCGCTTTCTGATATTTTAGGTTCACAAGCCGAAGCAATCCGTCAAACGAGAAAAGTCCTGCGTATTAAGGGAACCGTCATACCCGTATCGTTTACCGATACCAATCTCTTCGCAGAATATGAAAATGGACACATCGTTACCGAAGAACATCTTATCGATGAACCTCCGCATGACGGAAAACTCCATATCACAAAGGTATATCTTCAGCCAGAGGCACAGGCAAATCCCGAAGCACTCGATGCAATCAAACGGGCGGACATGATCGTCCTTGGTCCCGGAGACCTTTATACGAGTCTCATACCGAACCTCTTGGTGACCGATATCAGCAGCGCACTCGCTTCTTCCAAAGCAACAAAAGTATATATATTAAATCTCATGACCAAATGGGGACAAACATATAATTTTACCGCCGCCGACCACGTTGCCGTTCTTGAAAAATATGTTGGCAAAACGCTTGATGCAATCGTTGTCAATACAGCTCCGCTGCACAAAAGCGCTCTGGCTGCATACGCCAAGCAGCATGAACTCCCCGTTATCGATAATCTTACCAATTCATATTACCGGGTGATTCGCGCTCCGGTGGCTTCATCGGGTGTGACAACAAAAATCAAAAGTGATACACTTGTACGCAGCCTGATCAGGCACGACAGCGAGTTGCTTGCTCGGGCACTGATATCTGTCACATCAACCTCATGAATATCGCAATCAAAATTTTTCATATCATGACCTCTATTGCTCTTATCGCCCTCGTGCTTCTTCAGAGCAGCAAAGGAGGGCTCGGGAGCGCCTTCGGCGGAGGAGAAGTGTATCGGACACGCAGAGGAGCAGAGCGCGTCGTTTTTTTTGCGACCATTGTTTTATCTGTACTCTTTCTGGTTACATCGATTGCCACCCTCTTCCTCCAGAAGTAAGCTCATGCAGATTCATAAGTCTTCTCGATACGCCTACTTAGTACTCCAGAGCCTGATGCGCAAATATCGGTTTTCCCTCATTATCGGACTCATTATCGGTATTGTCGGTTCACTCGGTTTTTTTCGCCTCTATCCGTTCGCATCACGATTTTTGCTTCGTCCTACACAAAACATCGCCATGGTCGGTGAGTTTACGCCGTCAAATCTTCCGCTCACAATCCAACAGCGTATCAGTCGCGGGTTAACCCAAATCGCTCCCGATGGCTCGGTAATCCCGTCACTCGCGACCAATTGGGAAGTAAAGGACGAAGGACGCCAATATGTCTTTACCCTCGATACCAGCGCAGTTTGGCATACGGGCAAAACGCTCACTGCAAATGATATTAACTACAACATTCGCAATGTCATCTTTACGCCACTCGATGCTGCCACCCTCAAAGTCACGCTTCAGGAACCGTTCAGCCCGTTTTTAACCCTCCTTGCAAAACCAATCTTTCAGCGTGGCCTTCGCGGGGTAGGGGAATATAGAGTCTCGGGTATTCGGTTAAACGGAGAACGTGTCGTCTACCTTAAGCTTACTCCTGCCAAAGACATGTCGTTACCCAATCTTGAATACCGCTTTTATCGAACCGAGGCCGCCGCCGTACTTGCCTATAAATTGGGGAACGTCGATAGCATTGAAGACGCTACCGAACCGACCCAGCTCAAAGATTGGCGCAACACGACCATTACGACGCATACGAAAAATGACCGTATCGTCGCTGTCTATTTTAACCTTAAAAATTCCTTTGTAGCGGAAAAAGCCGTCCGGCAAGCACTTGCATACGCCGTTCCCGATCTTGGCACACCGAGAGTAAATTCTCCCATAGGCAGTACGTCCTGGGCGTTTAGCGATAAAGGGCGTAATTATACCTTTGATATGGCTCGGGCAAGACGGTTACTCGGGCAGGAATCGTCACCGTCAGGCCAAATCGTCATTACGACCTTTTCCCAGTATCTCGATACGGCACAAAAAATAGCAGGTAGCTGGAACCAACTGGGCATTCCGACCACGATCAGGGTGGAAAACACTGTTCCGGAGGGATATCAAGTGTTAATTAGCGCCCAGGATATTCCGCCGGATCCCGATCAGTATCCCTTCTGGCACCAGACACAGGCACAGACCAACATCACGGGCTACGCAAATGTCAAAATTGATAAACTCTTAGAAGACGGACGACGGGAAATAGATCCGGAGAAACGGAAAATTATCTATGCAGATTTTGTTCGTTATCTTACCGAAGACGTCCCTGCCATCTTCCTCTACCACCCCGCGTTTTACACGATACGAAGATCAACCCCGTAAAAACTTTTGGCTGCTTTGAGTTTGCTGGCCGTTTACAAAAAATGTCGAACTTCATTTGATTAGCTCTCCGCCAGCTGGCGGATCGCTTGCTTCCGCCTTCGCTTTCAGTTTCGGCGGACAGGCCGCTATTTATTGCGCGCGCGATTT
>MFJJ01000028.1:9038-9653 GCA_001780895.1 Candidatus Gottesmanbacteria bacterium RIFCSPHIGHO2_01_FULL_46_14 | reverse complement strand
CCAACGCTTGCCGTCATTCAGGTCGGGGATGATGAGGCATCCTCAATATATATCAATCAAAAGAAAAAAGCTGCCCAACGCATCGGAGCAAACCTCGTTCACACAAAATTTCCATTAAATATTTCGATAGCAAAAATCAACAAAACGATAACCCAATATAACAATGACTCTTCAATTCATGGCGTCATCGTCCAGCGACCATTACCACCACACATTAAAATGATTCAAATCATTTTAATGAAAAAAGATGTTGATGGGTTTCTCCCACATTCACCCTACACGCCGCCGGTAGCAGCTGCCGTCATGACCATTCTCAACGAAATACATGTAACTTCCGGAAACTGCGCCGTCATCGGTAGGGGAGAGACGGCAGGAGGACCGATTGCCGAGACTCTTCGCAAAAAAGGATGGACGGTCACCGTTGTTCATTCAAATACAAAAAATCCGTCCGAAATTATCAAAAAAGCACGTATTGTCATTTCTTGTGTCGGGAAAGGAAAGGTGATAACCCGCGATATGGTGCATAAAGATACTATTCTCATAGGGGTCGGTCGAGGAGATTACGATGAAGACGAAATCAAAGACATCGTCGCCTACTATACGCCAACTCCCGGC
>MFJJ01000028.1:1056-9006 GCA_001780895.1 Candidatus Gottesmanbacteria bacterium RIFCSPHIGHO2_01_FULL_46_14 | reverse complement strand
CGGTGTGGGTCCGATCAACGTTGCCTGCCTCATGCAAAATCTCGTCAAAGCAACAACTGCTTCCTATAGGTCTTGAGCACACTTCCCGCAACGCGTACAATGGAGCATACCTCCGCCCTTTTTTCATCTATGGGAAGATCACATGTCGCACCATTTCAGCAACCGGACGATACCACCTGCGGGCCATCGGCCCTCAAGTCTGCTCTGGCAGTGTTGGGCAAACGCAAGTCCCTTGCTAGTCTCACCCAACTTTGCAAAACCAACAGAAACGGCACGTCGACAAAAAACATGATCGCTGCCGTCAATAAGCTGGGACTTCCGGTACTTGTCGTGGAGTTTGCCACTCTCCATCATCTCCAGAGCGCGCTCAAATACACGCCGAACCAACCGCGTGCAGTCCTCGTTTCGTATCTATATGATCTCGATGATAAAGATCGGCCTCATCCGGAATCAGGCCACTGGGCTGTGGTAACCAGCTACTCCGCACGAAACAGCCGGATTGTACTCCTTGATAGTGCATCCGGTAAAAAGAAGTCCTACCCGTGGAAAGAGTTCCGCGACCGTTGGATGGACTACGACCTCAAACGGAAAAAGATTAAAAAGGGAAGGAAAGAATTCAAACTCATCCGCCGCTGGCAGGAACAACTCATCATGGTGATAGCTAAAGAGAAGGAGAATCTCCCGAAGTTCAAAATCCAAACCGCTAAACTCTTTTTCGCCTGAGGCACGACTCCACGATCTCCCAACAAAAATCGGCAAACGTCATCCCTGCGGCTTTGTAGGACACGGTCATGCCATAGTCGTCGCTATCACCCAGGCCCGGATTGGCATTGGCTTCCAGAATATAGAACGTATCATCGCTTAACCGGATATCCAAACGGCAATAATCGCGAAAGCCGAACATGCGAAATGTTTTATGCGCAAGGCGATATAATTGCTGCATACGGACTGGCGAAAGCTTTGCGCGGACGACATGCGACGTCTCGTACTCCGGATGCTCCTCATTCCAACGGCTTTCATAGGTCAAAAATGCTCCAGTTCCTTTCGTGTCAAAAACAATTTCCGCCGGAGGCAATACGCGCAAACCTTTTGAGCCATCAAGAATTGTCACCTGAAATTCTCTTCCATCAATAAATTCCTCCACATAGACCGGTTGATGAAACGTCGCGATTCGCTCCTTGACCGCAGCAGCCAAGTCATCTTTCTTTTGCACAATTGCGTCCTGAGTGAGCCCCACACTACAGTGCTCCCAGGCGAGTTTGACAATCACCGGAAACCGCAGATGATCCCGTATTGGCTCCGTGCCCGTAGTGAACAACTGCCATAATGGCGTTGGCAAACCATGGACATCGAGCAGTTTTTTCATCTTCCTTTATCATTGCAAACCTCTATCGCTTCAACGGCAGGTCCGGTGTAGGGAATATGGAGACTTTCAATGAGTCCGAGAGCGCGGACGGAAAGCGGGGTATCAAATCCGTCCCATTCAATAATGTTAAATAGTACATCAGCATGAATAGAACGGATTTTTTCTATAGAATCTTCGTCGATACCCAAAATCTCTATTGTTGCGCCTTTTTCTTTAAGCGCACTACTTACTTCAATTGCAGAATCTTTGGTATCTTCATCGGTGGCTTTATACGGGGTGGTTAACGCCCGACGGGTAGGAAGACTGTAGATGATGGCTATTTTCATGACTGCAATGGAAGGATCGCATCCTTCCATCTAACTAAGATTACCTGCGGTGAAACTTTTGGTGAATCTCTTTTAATTGCGGATTAGTAATGTGGGTATAAATCTGTGTCGTTGAAACGTTTTTGTGGCCTAATAGTTCTTGAATTGCCCGGAGATCTGCCCCACCGCTCAGAAGATCAGTGGCAAAACTATGTCGCAGTCCATGCGGTGTGATTTTTATCGGTAGCCGGGCTTTTTTAACATACTTTTCAACCAGTCGCTGTACGCTTCGTGCACTCAATCTGCGTGATTCATCATTTTCAGTCGGATTTTTACCGCTGTACCTTATAAATAACGGTTTATACGTATCATCGCGTTTTTCCATATATTTTTTTATCCACTCGACTGCTGTCTCAGATAGAAAAACGACTCGTGCGCGTCTTCCTTTACCTATAACACCAAATTCACGGCGATCCAGATTAATCTGGTCACGATTAAGCTTCACAAGTTCAGAAACTCTCAGGCCCGTTGAAAACAACGTTTCTAAAATGGCTTTATCACGGGCAGTCTCGGGCTGGTTTAATAACCGCTCAACCTGTTCTCTCTCCAAAAATTTGATACTCCTGCTTTCTGCTTTTCCCAGTTCAATGGTTTCGGGAGCAACAACACGAATACCGCGCTTAATAAGAAATTTCAGAAACGACCTCAATGCAATGAGATGATAATTTTGTGTAATACGTTTGAGACTTATGCCTTTTGGATCTACATAACGCGATAAAAACAATCTATATTCGCGAATTTTTTCCACGGTAATCTCCGATGGAGAAGGGGATTGGCCCCCCAGAAAGCCTAAAAACCGCTCCAAATAGTGCTTATAATTGCGAATCGTGAGCTGGCTGACATTTCGCTCAATTTCCAAATATTCTAGAAAATCTATGAGAAGCTTCTTGAGATTCATAAAGGAGCAGTTTTGCGACGATTCATAAACGTCGTAACAACTGCGACTAGATTATGAGACGTTTTTATAACGTTCTCATAATCTATGATGTGCGACGTCATGAAATTTGTCAAGACCCACATTTATTATTTGTCTATGAATTCGTTCGTCAAAAATATACTATGACTCGAATAACCCGTTCTCATGGTACCTTACTGTTAAACTGCCACCGACGTAAGAAACATCAGTAAATTTAGCCTCAAATTTGAGCCTCTGTAGTGACCTAGGATGGCTTGCTGGCTCCCGAGACATACAATGTATCGTCTTAGTTAACGAAGCAGTAGGCAATTTGGCTTTTTCCGACGGGCCGAGTAAGAATTATGAGTTTAGAGATGAGAGAAAGAAACAAATGATTTGATACATTGCAGTCATGGATACACGTCGCAAAAGTATTATTGTGCGACTATTCAGGTTTCTACCCTCAAGCGCCCCAAATGAGCGAGAGATCAGCAAGAGAGCATCTCAGCACGGAGAGTGGCTATCTTCGTTACACGTCTTACAGACGTATCGTACGCATAGAGAGGCACGATATGAGAAAAACAAATCCCTCTTTCGGGTGTTTTATGGATACGTATATTTGGAGCATAACAACAAGCTAAACTATTAGTTTTGAAGCTAGCACTCTAACTTTTAGACTAGTAAATCACTCAATATTCGGTTCTTTTTCAGACTGTTCTAATGCGCTAAATACTCATTTTTGAGGCTGGATTATGCGACATTTATATATGGCATACTAAAATTTAGAGCGTAGTAACAATCTAAAGCGATAATTTCCGTACACAGAGTGTACTCAATCGGAGCACCCCAACAAGGCCGGGCCTTGTGAACAGGTTGTGAAATGTCGAACCAAATTCCGTGAAAATAATTATCCACACCCGCCTCGCCGAAGACGTCGAGTCGAGACTGGGTATACCCTATAGTTTTTAGTTCTGAGGCTAAGTTCTACATCAAACTATATCACTTCCCTACCCCGGCAAGACTATATGGGATCCCGCCAACGCGCGGTAAAAAGGACAATCAGAAACACAATCGCCATGACGCTCATAAATTCGATAATGGTGCGCTTGTAGAGGCGTTCGGTTAGGTACTGTTGCGCGAGTCCCGTAATACCGTAGTACGTTGTGGTATAAAAAAGTGCTAATAACGTTGTCCTAATAGGCCAAAATGATAACACCCAGGCAAGCTCCATCTGAATAACGGCAACAACAAGAGAAAACAGATACACGCGTTTACTTACCTGTGATTCAAGTTCCATCGCCCAGAGCGATTGAAATGCAAATACGCCACCTAATACACCCACAAGAAGCATATTGGGAAAAGCCCACAATCGAAACGCCAGAAGCGTTTGCGTGAGTAAAAAATATGTAACAAGCGTCAGCACAAAACCAACCGAATGGGCTGCTCTCAAAAGCGCGATGGTTCGAATGGCGGCGACATTATAAATATTTTCTGTCAACAGTAACGCATACATACCAACCGCATAGAGCGCTGCAACGGGTAATCTCGTAAGCCAGCGGACCGGCAATAGAAAATAAAACAGCGCAGTTGCAGTCGTAAACAGCGTGGGGAGAATCAAAAGACTCATCCACTCGATTCCTTTGAGATCCTCACGCAGGCCAAACGCGGATAAAAAATATGCCGCGAGCGACAAAAGCGCAACCATCGGATAGCGAAATTCACCCGAAACGAGCTGCGTAAGCACTAATACGATCGTTAGAATGACGGTGATAATAACAAATAATTGCCGTTTGGAGACGGTCATGTGCCGCTCCCAACGCTTCCAGCGCCTGGACACTTTAACAACAAATGGCGTGCTCACAAGACCATTCATAGATTTGTATAAACTTCTGCGATGTCCTCAAGATCTAAGAGGGCATTGAGGAGATTCGCCACCTCCCCCGCTACCTCCGGGGTTACATCCAGACGAAACAACGGACGAAAGATGATTTTTCTTTCCCCAAGCATTACACGCTCAAATAAATAGTTCACCGCTCCGGGGCTGGCAAGCGAGCCGCCGCTACGATCAAACAGATGCTTCACATTGGCAGAAGTCCGTTGTTTATTATCCGTGACACCCTCGGCAATAACGGCAATTCCTCCCGGGCCATATCCTTCATACACTACCGTTTCCATGTGCTCCTTACTCGTTGCCGCTCGTTCAATCGCCCGCTGGATCGTATCTTTGGGCATATTGACTGACTTTGCGTTTTCTATGGCTAACCTGAGGTGAAAATTACCACCAGGATCAGTCACCCCTCCACCGAGCTTTACCGCCATAGTGATTGCACGGCTGGCCTTGGTAAACTCGCTGCTTTTGGTCGCATCGGTCCCTGCTTTCTGGTGTTTTACCTTGCTCCACTTCGAATGTCCGGACATAGCAACTGTAATTCTATCCCCTCCCTTGACTTTTCTCAAGAAATGGATACACTCACGAGCATGCCCAAACAGGCCAACGCTTCTTATTCCATAACCCCGCAATCCGCAATCGCTCAAGCTCTTAGGCAAAACTGGAAAGGAGCAACTATCATTAATAGTGAGCTTGTTAAAATGGATAAAGACGATATAGACGCCATCAATCGACTTGGGTTTGCGTTCATGAAACTCGGTCAAATCACCCATGCAAAACGGATATTCGAACAGGCACTCAAAATCGACCCATACAATCAGATTGCTCTCAAAAACAACAAACGGCTTACGACACTCAAACGAAAAGACGTAAGCGCACCAGTCGGACAGAACCTATCTCCCCTCCTTTTTTTGGAAGAGCCGGGAAAGACAAAAATTGTTGCTCTCGTCAATCCGCCTCCGGCCCATATGCTCTTGACCCTCACCTCCGGCCAAGAAGTAACGCTTAAGCCTCGCAATCACTGTGTGGAAATTCGAACAGGAAAAAATGCATATCTTGGTGCCTTGCCCGACGATCTATCCTTTAAACTCCTCAAGTTTTTAAACGGGGGAAATCGGTATCAGGTACACGTTAAAAGTATAGGAAAAAATTTTCTTACCGTCATTATCCGGGAACTGGAACGCGGAAGCCAATTTGCCAACTCTCCATCATTTACGGCGTCACAACCCCCTCTTTCCCCTTCCCGACCGAACCGGGACGGAGAGGGTCCCGATGTCACGCCGACTGGTGAAGACGAAATCGAACCAGCCTCGCCAGATCTTCAAGGCACAAACCGCGATTCGTAACGAGTTCCTACGGCGACAACTATATCTGCATAGGCTTCTCCCTCCGATACAACGGGCTCACAATCAAAAATTCGGGTAAGCACCCGGGACGTTACTGAATCCAAGTGTTTCTGTGTCCCCCGAATCTGACACCCCCCTAGTTTCACGTCTTCGTTGCCAAGGGCAGTGACGTTGCCACCAATGCGGTTTATCATTCGGGCAACGTGCTCGGCAAGTCCCGCCGTTGCCGTCGTATTGCTGACGGCGACTGTCAGCTTTTCATCCCGGATCGATGGGAGCTCAAATTCGTCGGTCAGTGCTCTGTCGACTGCTTCCAAACTAATGACAGCTGTATTCGTTCCATCTGCTTGAGACTCATCGGTCACAACAGACGCACCCAAAGGAATTTCTACAATATGATCCCGGCTTATGGTCAAAACTTTCCACCATACCGCAAGATATGAGGCAAAGGACATATTTGTTTTAATTTCCCCAAATAATACCCGAGGGAGGGAACGAAGTGAAAAAAGCTCTGATTGAGATATTCCGCTCATGGACCATTGAATCGGAAGTGCGATCAGCTCCTCCAAACTTTGCCTAAAGACGTCACCGGATAATCCCTCCATGCTACCCAGTTGCCAAAGTGAACCGACGGGATATCTCCCCAAACCCCGTACCGCTTGAGCGGTGAATGAAGCCGGAATCGTCACGATCACGAGTCTTTCGCCATCCGGTTGCCACGAAGCAATAATGATCGGGTCTCCGTCGATAGCCACATTTATTTGGCCAAGACCCGCCGAGTCCCTTTTGTACAGCGTCCAGAGCACGAACCCACCAACAATGAAAAACAGAAGAATACATAGTCCAATATACCGCCGCCCTCGCCTCACCACTCTTTTTTCCCTTTCTTGATGATCTCAACCTGAGGCAGTTGCCAAGACGTGCTGCTGCCGCCAAACTGTTTTTGTGCCTTTTTTTCGAGGTCTGTTTTCTTGAGCTTTTTCTTGTCTCCCTTATAGTAGCCGCCAAATTGTCCCATACACGTATTCTATATCCACTCATCCTTAAGTTCAAGAAAACTGCCTTTGGTAATTGACTCCCGTATATCATCAACCAATCTGTGGACGAAATGGAGATTATGAATGGTCGCAAGTCTATAGCCCAAAAGTTCATGAACTCTAAAAAGATGATGTAAATAGGCACGCGAAAAGCCGCCTTCTATCGGAGTCAAATCTCGTGCATATTGTTTTTTTGTAATATCTATCGCGGGTTTTCCCATCAATTTTCCCATCCGGGCAAGACGCGTCGGCTGCACGCAGTCAAAAGTATCGATACCCCGCTCGACAAGGGCAAAAATGTCATCGATCTCCCCGACTCCCAGGAGATGCCGCGGCTTTTTATCCGGGAGAATCGGCCCTACCCAGTCGAGAACATCGACCATTTCTTTTTTACTCTCCCCCACAGCAACCCCTCCGATAGCAATCCCGTCAAAATCCATTGCGCCTATGAACTCCGCTGATTCTTTTCGCAAATCCTCATACACACTCCCCTGTATTGATCCATACAACGCCTGATAATTCGTTTTGTCATCCCGGGCTTGACCCGGGATCCATGTTTTCCCCTCTGGATTCCGGCTCTTCGGCCGGAATGACAAATGGGCGTCTAAACTCCGCGTCGCCCACGCATGTGTTCGGGAAAGTGAACGACGGGCTTGCCCGTGCGTTACCGGATAGGGCGTGCAATCGTCAAACGCAAGGATGATGTCCGCACCCAATTTCTTTTGAATTTCTATGGACTTTTCCGGCGTAAACACATGAGATGTTCCATCCCAATGCGAGCGAAACTCTACTCCATCATCGCTTTTTTTTGCTCCAAGGGAAAATACTTGAAATCCTCCGCTATCGGTAATGACCGGCCCTTTCCATCCCATAAACTTATGTAGTCCTCCAAGTTTTTCTATCACCTCAATCCCCGGCCGGAGATACATATGGTAGGTATTGACGAAAAAGAGTTGAACTCCAAGGGTATCCAGTTCTTCCGGCGTGAGTGATTTGACCGTCGCCTGCGTCCCCACCGGCACAAACGCCGGCGTCTTAATGACCCCATGAGTA
>MFJJ01000028.1:0-1043 GCA_001780895.1 Candidatus Gottesmanbacteria bacterium RIFCSPHIGHO2_01_FULL_46_14 | reverse complement strand
CCACCCGGGCATTAGTCTTTTTGTCTTTATGGAGAACTTTAAATCGAAACATCTTGGCTCATTTTACCCTGAACGCTTGACTTTATCGAGAGAGAGAGGTAAAGTTCAAACAGAAAGGGAGGTCGTTATGCCAACTCAAGTCAAGGAGGTTGATAGATCTATAATTGGATTGATTCCAGGAACGGATCAACAAGTAAGTGGAGACATCTGGAAATTGTTCACAGTAATCCCGAATGGAGGACAAGGAAATTGGCAAGCTAGGGTAGATTGCAAACAACCCTATGAAACCTGTCCGGCTAAAGGAGGAAGCACGGGAATAATTTGTGACGCAGTTAATACTGATGGAGATGCATGGGAAAAAAGCAGAATTCTAGTCCCAGTTTCTGGAACTGTATGTTGTGGCAAGGCACCTAGCGTGCAAGCTTCCCTTGAAATGGCTACCCAGTCTTCCTAGAATACATGGACAATATTTGTTTTTTAGAAACTCCCGGAGTGAGTCAGAGACGACCCCTGCGGACTTTCTGAATTTTTTTCATTGACAACAATAACGCGGCCGCCGTTTTGTTGTCAACGCAATTGGAAGCGCTGTTTCAACGATTCGTCGTCTTCTATACGGGCGGCAACAATATAACGAACCGTGAAGGCAACGCCGTACAACTCCCGAAGAAACTCTATCTCTTTAAAACACTGGTAGGGCGATACGTACACGCTTTCCTGCAACTGATAGAGCCCAAGCTGACCAAGCCGCATGCGGAAAACATCGCGGAGCCTCTTATATTTCTCAGGAATATCAAATGCCACCACGCGCCATTTTTTATCCCACGACTTCGGTTTGGCAAGAACCATAGTTTCTAGCTTGTACGACAGTGCACGCGTCATGCCCTGTTCGGTGATCTGCACCGTCACGTTTCCTTTGTCATCTTCGCTCACGGAGATGTACTTCTGTTTCTTTAAGCGCCTGAGGGTTCTTCGCATCCCCCAGCCGCTGTAGTCACGCCTCCCTAAACGGATAAATGCAGCAACGCCGCCGATAGCGGGTGGAA
>MFJJ01000027.1 GCA_001780895.1 Candidatus Gottesmanbacteria bacterium RIFCSPHIGHO2_01_FULL_46_14 | reverse complement strand
GGAAATCAAAAAGAATCGTGTTGGCCGTCCCATCAAATATGCCAAATTGGCCAAATTAGACCAATCTTCCTACCAAATCGTCGCCAAACTCTACGCTCCAGACGGAGGGTTGCTTTTAAAGGAGTGGAGAGGCAAGACTGCCATGGAACTGTATATTCAGATGATTAACATCGGTGACTACCTGGTATTACCCAGTCACCTTATCTACATTGGGACAGAACTCCAGCGCGCCGAATACGCAATCAAAGAGGGAAGAGTCGCCCAGTTTAGCCAGGACCCCGCGGCAAATAAATCACTATAGTCAAAAATCCCTATTGCCCGCAGGGAGCGACGCGGCAAACAAGGTTTGCAATAACTTGGAAGATTGCGTCAAGCCAAGACGGAAATGGAGATTTTGGTGGCGTGGGAATCCGATCGTTTTGATAGGGAAAGAGTGTGGGGGTAACGCGTTGCGGACGGGGTATTTTTTTTTGAAGAAACCCATCTGGTATGGGCGAGGGAGATGACGACGGCAACCGACGTGCTGTCTGGTTCAACGACGGGATGGTGACGGTTGCTGGATACGTTTGTGAGAGGACATTGTCTGATTTTCCCACGGCTGCGACCGCTGACTGATTGGTTGTCGCAATTGTCGTTACCCCTTTGCGCAGTGCTTCAAACCGAAGGGTTGCCACAGGGACTGCGCCGCGCTGGGGCGATGCCGGATCGGTACCGAGGACAACATGGACCTTGCCTCCCCCCACCGATCCAGGGATCAGGACTACGGGAAATTGTTCGGATGGGTTTGTGCCCACGGCGTGAATAACCGCCTCATCATAGGCAACCACCAGGTCGACTGCGGCCACCGTATCTTCCTTGGTATCCAAAAGAACCGCCAGAGAAAATGTTTCTCCCACGCGGGAAGTCACCGTACCCGGGATTAGCCGCAGAACGACGGTGCCGCTTGCTCTACTTCTGAATGTTTGTTTATTTTTACTGAAAATAAGCACTGATAGCATTCCGGAGAAAAGCACGAGGCACAGAAGGATCGTTTTCCAGTTCACTTGTATTTGCATTTGTATTGAGTATATCATGGGGAACAATGAGGAATCTGGTGCGGTGGAGTATCATCGTAGTACTACTGTTCCGTCTTTTACCGATACAGGCCTTTGCTGCCCAGCCGCGCGGCATCTATGCCGTGTATCCGATCAACGATCCGGCAGACTATTCCTCTGGCATCGTTGATCAATTACTTGGTAATTCTGCAGTTTCCGGCATCGCGCTGCGTGAGCGATGGATGCATCTTGAGCCTTCAGACGGCTCGTATCAATTTACCAGTATTGACGAAGTGATCGCTAAAGCATCACGAGTTCAAAAAACAGTCCAACTCATACTCGTCCCCGGGTTTTTCTCGCCTTCCTGGCTTCTTAGCAAACTTCCAAGCTGTGAAGATGGGTGGAAAACGACCTGTGGAAAAACGGATTTTTCCATTCCCTATGGTCCGGATAGTCGTGGAGCCAATACGCTCCAGCCGCTGCCGCTGCCGTGGAACCCTACCTATAAACAATACTGGCAACGATTTTTGGGAGAAGTCGCCCGCCGGTATAACTCAAATCCGACCATTGTATCCGTTGCTATCGCAGGGCCGACGTCCGTTTCCGCAGAGATGAGTCTACCCAATGACGATGAAACTGAAAAAGAAAAATGGAAAAAGCTGTTGCAGCTATTTTATCCGACGAATGACTACCAGAAGTCAAACAAAGCAATAATTGAGGAGTGGCAGGAGGCTATCGTTTACTATGATACGATTTTTCGGGATAAGACGATCATCCTGACCGAAGGGAGCGGTCTATTAAAGTTTGCCCAGGGAGACCAAAAAAGGGCGAAAGAGGAAATTGTGCGTCTGTTCCTAAGTGCAGCGTATAAAAATAACACAAAGGGTATGCAAACAAGCGGCATGAAAGCGTGTCGCAATTTTGAAGCAGGGATTGGCAAAGTGAAAGAGCTGACGAGTCAGGGCGTGGTAGGAGGCGCACAGTTTAACAGCTCCGCGACAAATAACCCCACTTCCATGGGATGCACGGATACTAACGTGTGCGGGCGGGAGGGAAAAACTCTTTGTGAGACAACGCCGTCTCATTCTTGTTGTTCACTTTCCCCGTCGCAGGCAGTTGCCAATGTTCTGTCCGTATTTTTTTCCGAAACCGACCAGGCACAGGCATTTGGTGTCCCGAAGGGATCTGCACACATGAGCTACCTGCAGGTGTATAAAGATGACATCCTATTTGCCAACAATAATTCAAGCGTTCAGGAACAGCTTGGCAAAGCCTGGTCGGCGCTTCTGGGTACCAGTTCTTTTCCATCGTCAACCAGCTTTCCGACTCCCGCGCAATCCACGGATACATCCGGTGACCTCACCGGCGACGGAGTCACCAACATCTTTGATTACGCCCTCTTTGTCGGTGTATTCGGCAAAACCGGAACTCCCGGGTTTTCCCCCGCAGACGTAAACCGCGATGGTGCCGTGACCATTGCGGATTTTGTGGCGCTCATCCAGCTCTTTTTTGCGCAGTGGCATACCTGACCGCCGACGATCCCTTTGGCCACACCTCCGCCCGTTTCTGTACCGATTTTTCCGCAGCGGCTCCAAAGTGCGTACGCTTGACAAGTGTATACAAAACAAACATTATGGATATAGCAACCAATAAAGGAGGTGAAAGAGAATGGCTTCAAAAAAGAAACAAGATAAGACCAATCTGATTGTATGGGGGGTCATCGCCCTTATTGGTCTTGCAGTAGTATTTGCCATTGTGTCGGAAAATAAAAAAACCGAGAGTTCTACGGACGCCCGGGCGCGTGCCAGTATCCCTGAAAAGTGTACGAAACCCGGAAAGAAAGGCGTCATCAGCAATCTTCGGGGTATTGTGCTGAGTAAAGATGAAACGGAAAAGACGTTTATTGTTGATATCGGTGCACCGAATGCAATACGTAACCGGACGGTCTATAGTTGCACCTCGACCCTATGGATGCGTGCTAAAGGCGGAGGATCTGATCCTGGCGATCTGTATAAAATGACGTTTGCCGATCTCAACGTCGGTGATAAAGTGGTGGTTGACGGTAATTTTGTCGATCAAGATAAAACAACCATCTATCCCATGAGAATTCAGGACATGAGTCTTCATCCTGAACACTTCCGGGGAGACGTAACGGCAAAGACCGCGATTGAGCTAACGCTTGAGAATGTTGTCAATGGTCCTGCTAGAACAGTGGCGGTGCTTTTGACAGCGACGAACCGGTGTTATCGGGATATACGATTTCGGGATATAAAGCTCAAAACACCAAAAGTAGACTGCAGTACGATTGCGGTTGGGGAGAGGGTAGAGGTCGATGGAATCTATAGCGATGTAAAAGGGACCCTCATCGGTCCGTATGCCCAACTCGTCGTGCATCCGAGAGACTAAACGATTGGATAAGAAAAAGCCATGTGGGTACATAACCCAGAAGCCCGATAGTTTTATCGGGCTTTTTGGTATGATACACGCGATGTCTCTCGATACCCCTCTTTTTGCTTTAACTATTTATACATTCATCACCTTAAATTTTTTCGGCTGGGAGTTTTTGCATGATAAACGCTATATTGCGTTTGTATTAGGTCTCGTCGTGTTGTACGTCATCGCGAGATCATCTCTCATTATACGATTACTACTGCTGTTAACATTCATTGGGGTCACTGTTTACTGGGGAAGTATTCAATTCATGCTCGTTCGCCACAAAACCTCGGTCGCCGGCTTCATCAACGATTCAGGAGTTCAAGTAGAAGTCGCCGGACGGTATCTATTATTAGGTAAAAATCCATATACAGAAAGCTACGAATATTCGGATTTAGCACAAGTACCATTTCTCGATGATGCCGGAGGAACAAAAAATCCAGCCTTATTTCACAACGCGTATCCGCCATTGATGTTGGTTCTCTCTGCGGTAGGATTTCGGATTGCTTCACAATTTTTAGGATTTTTTGATATCCGGATGGTATTCCTCGTATTCTATACGGTACTTCTGCTTTTTGGTTTTGTGAAGTTTGGTCTATCCGAACGATTGTTACTGTTTGGTATTCTCGTCGCGGCCAATCCGCTCTTTCTCAACTCCATGATGCAGGGATCCAATGACGTTATTATTCTTGCAATGTTATTATGGGGACTACTCTTTTTAGAGCGCAAGCACGTTTTTTGGAGCGGGATATGTATGGGATTGGCCATCGCTGCCAAACAAACCGCGTGGCTCATCGTGCCGTTTCTCTTGTTTTATGCATGGCAAAATCGAAAAAAAGGGCTGGTCAAAAACTTTTTGTTGCCCATGGGAGCCGTTTCTGGTTTTGTCTATGTGCCGTTTATCGTCTGGGATGGGAAAGCGCTTTTTGGTAATCTTATTTTGTATATGAGCGGTTCGTTACCCACGAGTTATCCAATCAACAATTTCGGATTTGGGACGGCGCTCGTAGCCATGGGCATCGTCAAAACGATCTACGATTACTATCCGTTTTGGATATGGCAGGGGAGTTTTGGTTTTTTGTATCTCGTTTTATTTTGGCGTGCGCATTTTCGGAGGATTCGTGTCGTCCATATCCTCACTGGATATACCACACTGCTTTGTATCATCTGGTTTTTCAATCGGTTTATGAATTTCAGCTATCTTGCGTTTATTTTGGTGATGCTGGCTATCGCATATCTCTGGGATAACAAATCCGTCCACTTGACATAACCACTTTTTTAAACACATACTTATAGTATGTTCGATCAGTTGGCAGGACTGTTGCTCGTTGGGCTGGGGCTTCGCAATCCGGTGACGGGGAATGTTGCCGGGGAGGCGACCGATCGCAAAGAAACGCATGCCAGCCGCACTGCTGATCTGAAAGAGCGGCGGGATCAGTTTAAAGAAAAGCTCCTGACTATCCGTGACGAGAGGAAGAAAACGATTGTCGAACGCGTTGCAAACCGAATGAGCCAGGTTAATACCAATCGCACAAACCAGATGACGAAGCACTTGGGTACGATGAGCGAGATTTTAAAAAAAGTCGCAAGCCGCGCGGCGACAGCAAAGGAAAAGGACAAGGACACGAGTAGCGTCGATAGCGCCGTTGCAGCTGCACAAGCTGCAATTAGCGCGGCCCAAACGGCAGTGTCGGCACAAGCGGGGAAAGAGTATGTTGTGACGATTTCGTCAGAAACCGGCGTGGGACAGGATGTAAAAAACACCATGAACACGTTGCAATCAGATATTAAGGGAGTATACGCGCAGGTTGTTGCCGCCCGCGAGGCAGTAAGGACGGCGGTAAAGGCATTGGCTGCAGTACTATGACAAAACGATCAAAACAATCACGCTCAATACCATTTTCCGTTTTTGCGATACTTCTTCTTGCAATAGTAGGATTGCATTTTTATAAGCAGAACCAAAACGATGTTTTGGGTATGACTTCCGGAGCTTCATTTTTTTCCAAAGAATGGTTTGGAGAGCTATGGAGTTTTTTTGGATTGGGAGAAAAGAAAACAAAAACGACGACGGTGGATTATTCGTTGCCAACATACAGCGCAGATACCAATTCATTGCTTATGGAACTCGAATCCACGGGTGACGATGGCGGAAAAAGTGACTTCGAATCTCTCCAAAAAGAAGCCTCAGGGCTGTAGTCACTTGACCGTCACGCTTTTGGCGAGATTGCGTGGCATATCAGGATCCAATCCTTTTTCAATCGTCAGATAATAGGCGAGAAGTTGTCCCACAACCACATTGGGAATAATGGTCGCTTCTCCCGCATCCAAGACCGGGATAAAGTGATCAAATATCTCATGTGGTTTGTAGGAAATCCCCACAATCATCCCACCCCGCGCACCCATCTCCATGGCGCCGGCAAGGTTGGCACCATACGTCTCGTCATTGGGAAGAAACGCGATACACGGCGTACCTTGGGTGACGAGCGCCAAGGGTCCGTGCTTGAGTTCTCCTGCAGCCATCCCCTCCGCATGGATGTAGGAAATCTCTTTGATCTTGAGCGCCGTTTCCAGACTCGCCGGATAGGAGAGACCACGGCCGATGACGTAGATATGATCCGTGTCCTTGAGGGCCGCTGCCAACGCTTTAAGCCGTTTGACGCTCGCTTCTCCCAGTACATCGTCAACGCTTTTGGCGGCTTGATGCAAAAGCTTCTGGCCTTTCTTTGCCTCCCCAGCGAGAGCGAAAGAGAGCAGCACAAGGTGGGACAGGATGCCGACGAACGCTTTTGTTGATGCTACCGCCTTTTCCGGTCCCGCGCCGATGAGAATTGGTTCATCAGACAACCGGTAGAGCGATGAGCCAAAGACATTGACAAGGGCGATCACGCGCGCGCCTTTTGTTTTGGCTTTTTTCACTCCCTCCAAGAGATCCATGGTTTCGCCGGATTGGGAAAGGGCAATCACGAGACTTTTGGGCCCCAGAAAGTCCAGAGCATATCCGAACTCGCTGCCGATGGCGCAGTTGACGTGCCTGTGGGCGATTTTGGAAAAGAGATAGCTTCCGGCTATCCCAGCGTATGCCGCAGTCCCGCACCCAACCATGTACGTGCCGTATGAGGATCGCACGGTTCGTGCAAGTTTATCGGCTTGAGCCGCTCCCGTCTTTGTAATCATCTTTATGACCCCTGGTTGCTCATAGATTTCTTTGAGCATAAAAAAGGAATAGTTTCCCTTCTCTGCCTGACCTGCCGACCAGGTGAGTGTTTGTATGCGTACGCTGACAGCGTGCCCGGTTTTGGCTTCTATGATCCGGACGTTGTCAGGGGAAACGATCGCCATCTCACCATCCTCAAGAAAATGAACGTTTTTTGTGTGGGGCAGGAGCGCAGCCGGATCGCTTGCCAGAAAGTTCTCGCCCTTTCCAAAGCCCACGACGAGGGGAGACCCGTTTCGCGCAACGACGAATTCTTGCTTGTCAGCACGCATTGCAATAATCGCGTTGAACCCCTTCATTTCCATAAAGGCCCGACGGACGGCTTTAGGGAAGGCGAGTTTTTTCGCGTACTCCTCAATCAGGTGAACGGCAACTTCGGTATCCGTCTCGGAGATGAATCGATGACCTTTTTTGAGAAGTGCTCGCTTGATCTCCTCATAGTTTTCAAAGATTCCATTGTGGACAAGCGCGATACTCCCGCTGCAGTCGGCGTGCGGATGGGCATTGACTTGGGTCACCCCGCCGTGGGTCGCCCAGCGGGTATGGCCAAGCGCGAGCGAACTCGCGGGTATGTCCGCAACACTCGCACCCCCAATCTTGCCAGTCTTTTTCTTAACAATTATTGTTTTTTTGTCATCCCGGGCTTGACCCGGGATCCATTTTTTATCTTTTGGATTCCGGCTCGGTGGCCGGAATGACAATGGAACGGCGGCAACACCCCAGCTGTCATATCCCCGGTACTCAAGCGCTTTTAATCCCTCGAGAACCAATTCCGCCCCGTTCGTACGGGGGCCAACATAGCCAAAAATACCACACATATGACCTCCTTCGGAGGAATGTCAAATGACAAATGTCAAATGACAAATAAGAATGTAAGAAGAACAATGAAGAAAACGGACTCTTTCCTTAATTATTTAGACGTACCGTTACCGATACGGTTTATCCGATTAAAGTTGTGGTAGAGAGTGCTACCAAAGGGTATCCGCAGAATAATTCGAATGTCCCTTTCCTCGTATCCTCGCCGCAAAACTTCGTTTGCAGGCGGGCCACACGCTTTAAATATCCAATTTCCGCTTTCTTAACAACCTCCTTTCATGATTCTATTACCTCGGGATACATTCATCAAATATCCGTATGTTTGGATCTGACCAATCAATCGGTGAATCTCTCTTGCGGTCATATAATCTTACACTTATTTCCTCGCCTTCACCTGGAACAAACGTGTGTTTCACAAGCACAAAGCCTCCCGGTCCTGGCATTACAGCCTCACTCTTACTTGGATCAT
>MFJJ01000026.1:12948-14912 GCA_001780895.1 Candidatus Gottesmanbacteria bacterium RIFCSPHIGHO2_01_FULL_46_14 | reverse complement strand
AGTTCTTTAAAATTTTTGTGTTTTTTCTTTTAGTCGCTTTCAGCGACTTGTTCGAGCCGACCCTCCAGAGGCGGGCAGGCAGTTTCTTAAGGCGCGGCCGAGCTAATCAAATGAAGTTCGACATTTTCGATAAACGGCTTTCTTCTTCTTACTGGCTGCCGGGCTAGGAGTCGAACCTAGAATACCCAGATCCAAAGTCTGGTGTCCTACCATTGAACGACCCGGCATTTTTTGAGCGGATGAAGGGAATCGAACCCTCGTATCAACATTGGCAATGTCGCGCTCTACCATTGAGCTACACCCGCATTTGAGAACTGACTAGTTTAATCCACTCGCGCATTTTAATATTTATTTCCGTACTTGAAAAGTAAATATTGCAAATACCATATAGTGTTTTTCGTTTTGTAAGATGACTTCTGCTCGGGATTACTTGAGTTTTTATAAATTGCGTTATAGGAATTTTTGTAGTATTGGACCAATAATCTAATGATGCGTTTACATCGATATCCTTATAGATAAAAAGAGCGCCTCGTAGCCGAACATCTGAAATGTGTAATATTTTGCGATAAAAAGCAGCCATAACCTGAATCATTTCCGGATCGGTATTGATAACTGATACTCTTCCGTTATCAGACTTTTCCCCCTCACCCCAATAAATTGAAATACCCGTTATAAATAATAAATTCGATTTAAGTCTCGTATAATCAAGCCTTGCCTCTACTCTGTACCTCTCATGCCTTTCTATTTTTTTCAGACGTTTTGCCCTATTCATTTGTATAAGTCTTGTCGCATTGATTTTTTTGTATGTATCGTTCAATTGTTCTTTAACATGCGCTGACCATTTTTGCTTTGAGAACCATAGACTCAAGGTACTCCTAGCAATCCCTAGTTCCCGATGTATCTCGGAATAACTTCTCCCTTGAGAACGACGTTCCTTGGCTACCATAAATAGATCAGGTTTCCTATGCATAATTATTTCCTGCAGTAGGATCTCATCATTCGTCCAGAATGTCAATGTGCTCTCTTGGGTGCCGAGACTAGGAGTTGCACCCAGATAACGTGTTTTTCAGACACGCGCCTTGACTACCTCGGCCATCTCGGCAACAGTGGATCCGAGAGGTATCGAACCTCTGCCCTTTCGGATGTAAGCCGAACGCTCTACCACTGAGCTACGGATCCAAAATTATCAAACGCTCCCGTCTCTTCGGCGGGTCGCCGATGAGGCGACTAGCCAGCTGAGCTAATCGTCCTGTAAACGCTATTGTAATCGAAAGGGAAGTGTTGCTCAACCCCGATTGAATCGGGGTCAACTTGTTGAGAGCGCAGCAAGGAGTTTAGAGGTCCAATCTCTCACTGCTTGGTTGTTTTCATCCATATGGAGGTAGTATCCATCGATCTTCAAGGAAGGAACGATGAGTTTTCCTTTGAGGTTCTGCACAACTTTTTCAAACTCGTCGACTGCACCGCAAAAATGTGCGTACGAGGAATCTCCCAGTCCCACTATTGCGAATGGTTTATTTTCCAACGTTTTCCCCTTGAGTGATTCAAGGAGAGAAATGAAGTCTTCATGTGGCATACCTTCCTTATCTTGATAATCCCAACTTGGGGAGGCAAAAATGATGAGACCCGCAACGGATAGTTCATCTGCATTCGATTCTTTTGGATTCTTAACGCTAACCGTGTGACCATTTTCTTGAAGAAGTGAGGCTACCATTTGGCTTACCTGCTGTGTTCCACCTGAATTGGTCGCGTAAAGCAACAGCATATTCATTCTCAAAAGTATACCATTTTATTTCCGAGTGTAAAATTGGTAGAATGAACTCTGCCGCCGGGATGCTGTAATTGGTAGCCAGGCACGCTTGAGGTGCGTGTGTCGTAAGACGTGGAGGTTCGAGTCCTCTTCCCGGCACCCTCTCTGGCCGAAGTGGCGAAATTGGCAGACGCGTACGCTTCAGGAGCGTATG
>MFJJ01000026.1:1067-12924 GCA_001780895.1 Candidatus Gottesmanbacteria bacterium RIFCSPHIGHO2_01_FULL_46_14 | reverse complement strand
GCTGGTCTCAAAGGCTTTAAACAGGAAGCCAACTTCATGGAGCTAGAAACTAAGGAAGGAACAAAAAACGACTTTCGTGCGGCAGTGGAACAATTCCTGATAGAACAGTCGTTTTCTCTCGACGCAGAAGCAAGAGCCAGAATGCTGGATCAGATTGAGAAAAACGATCGTTATATTTCTGTCTTGGGGGTACACGATGAGCATGGAACTGGTGTCAGACGGTTTTTAAAAATTCCTATTTCGACGTCGGAGAAAATAGACGGATTATTTGAACGGCAAGTCCGCTTGGGTAAATTCCTAAAGGTACTAGGAATAAAAACAACAGACATCATTGCTGATAACCTGGATCGGAAAAACGGATTGCCATTTACCATTATAGAAACTTACGAAAAAGACGCGGCAAAAATTGGTTTTATCTCGCAGTTCGAGCCTGAAAAAATGAAACTTCTTACCCCGGAGATGGCTCAAAGTTGTATCGAAGCCCTGGAAGAGCTCCACGGTATCGATGTAGACACGATACCAACGGCTGTCGTTTCCTCTCTCCGTAATCTCACCGGTAAAACTGATGAATTCTTTGAGCTTATTATCAAACAAGACTTAGAAAAAAGAGTGGCTGCTCTTGATACAGGTGGTGAAATGCATGACTACGGATCGGTATTAGATCGTCGTCTGGGAATCACTGGTTTTCACAAGAAAGTTCTCGAGTTACTGGCTGGCTTTCGAGAAGTTATTACGGCGGAGGAAAAGAAGAAAAAGGTTTTATTTCACGGAGATTATTCGCCGGACAATCTCTATATCCATGATGATAATACGATCGAGCTTCTTGATTTGGAATGGACAGGTATTCACGACAACGAGGCTATCGCGATGATAATTGATTACGGCAATTTGCGGGCAAGGGTTTGGAATAATAAAGAGTTCCGGGAGGCTTTGGACGAGGCGATCATGGGTAAATATAAAAAAGAGGGAAATGAACCTCTCGGTAGGGCGGTGGTCGCCCTGGGCATTTTGCGCTCAGACGTTCAGATCGGAGGATTTTTTGAAAATTACCCCCGGGAAAAACAAAGTTTAGATATAGAAAGACAGCGCCGGAAAAGTATAGAGGCAGATCTTTTGAGGGTATTCGAGTTGGCCGGGATAACTTTGGATACTGTACAAATCAAAACGGATTTCCTCCCAGCTAAAGGTTTCAAAGAGCTTCTTCCGGAAATGGAAACAGAGGGCCTTCCAGAAGGTAAACTGCTAAAATTCAATCTAGGTGAAAATACTGACCATCTCACTGTTTATAATCCGACGCCGATTGAAATAGATAGTGTCACGTATCTCTGGGGGCGTGTCGAAGATAAATCTTCAGAAGAAGGTTCGAGGGCAATGCTCTTTAAGGAGGGCGAAGACGGGGTATGGAATATAGTTGAAGGAGCACCTGTTTTTCACGATCTGCAAGACCCGTTCTATTGCGGGGTAATCGACGGCGACCATGTCTTTGGCGGGGTAGAAATATATAAGGATCCGGAATCGATATCCTTGGGGTATAGGACTATTTTTTATCGCTACAGAGATTCATTCACAGAACTGGTGACTTCAGACGGCAAAACTATCGAGCCCTTTGCGGTTGGGCCGGATAAAATGAAGGGCATCCGATTGATCCAATTTGCGGAAGGCCGGATTGGAGTTTTTACCAGACCCCAGGGTGTGTTTGGAGGACGGGGAAAAATGGGATATTTTGAAATAAAGTCTATTGAAGATCTGAACGGCGCTCTTGCCCACTTCGACAGAATAAAAGATCCAAGTTCATTTATCTATGGTTTATTTATTGACCATGAATGGGGAGGACCAAATGAGCTTCATCTCTTACCGGACGGGAGAATTGGGATATTGGGGCATATAGCCGGTTTTGGAGATGAAACATTCATGACCCCTGAAGGTAAAGAGAAAACAAAAAAGGACTACTACCCGATAGCGTTCATTTTTGATCCGAAAACAAAATCTATAAGCAATATCCGGATTATTGCGACTACCGAACAATTTCCACCTGTTGAGGCAAAAGAAGAAAAGTTAGGCAACATACTTTACAGCGGCGGGCTGGTGAGTCGGGGCGACGGGTACGCCTGGTTGTATGTGGGAATAGGAGATACAAACACAGGGCGTATCCTCATCAAAGACCCTTTTTAGTGAATGGAGTTTCGGACAATTTGGAGAACGAAGTCATCAAGGGTCATGCCGTGAGCTTGGATGGAAGCCGTCATTGCATCCCCCGGATCGGGGTCAAACCCCGCGTTTGCATTGGCTTCCAGAAAATACCACTGTCGTCTGTCTGGACTGTAACGAAGATCAAATCGTGCATAGTCGCGAAGACCAAGTGCATAAAAGGCCCGGATTGAATCCTGTTTGATGTTGGTATCAATATCTCCCCGGAGTTCTTTTGGCGGCGAAATAAAATGGCAGCTTTTGTAAATGGGCAGATGTTTGCTCCATTTCTCGTCAAATCCGTAAATATTCCATTTGCTTTTCACTTTTCCTTTAAAAACGATTTCCGCAATCGGTAGGGCAAATGTTTTCGAGGGAGTCTCGAGGACCGTCACCTGCAATTCTTTGCCGCTGATAAATTCTTCTGTTAACAGTGCTTGATTATGTTTTTTTCGTAGCTTGCGAACGATGTCTTTGAATTGATTGTAGTTTAATGCCACGGAATTATCCGTTATGCCGATACTGCAATGCTCAAACGCGGGCTTGACGATAACGGGGAATTTTCCCGGCACCAGGGCTCTGCTGAGTCGGTCTGACAGACGAATGATCTGAAATTTAGGCGTCGGAAGGAGGTTTTTTTCAAAGACTCGTTTTGTCCGGAGTTTATTATTTGTCGTCTGGATGGCGGCAAACGAAGAGCCGGAATAGGGGATGTTGAGTCGGCCGAGAACCCGTGCGATTTCCATTTCCATCTTTTTACTGTCAACAAGATTAAATACGAAATTGGCCTTGAGATTTTTGAGTTCCGAAAGATTATCCGGTTCTACTTTGATAACTTGCACTTTGTAACCACGGCGGGTAAACAGCCGTTTCATGTACCACACGATTTCATCGGTTTGATTGTCAACGAGGGCGTGTTCCTTGCTAAAGTATTTGTCCGTAATGTCTTTGGGAACGTAGTGATAGAGAAGCGCAATAGTGAAACGTTTCTTGCGTTTCTCTTGTTTTCTTTTCATTGTATGTATTAACTACAGGTGATATTGCGTCACTTGTCAAGTTTTAGCCTCAGTATATGATACAATACTACAAAAGAGCCGCGGTGGTGGAATGGTAGACACGAAGGCCTTAAGAGCCTTTGTCCTTAACAGACGTGAGCGTTCGAATCGCTCCCGCGGCACAGAACAAAAATTCATCTCTTGCTATATAGCGCGAGATTGAGTACATTAAAATGGTGATAAACAGAAAACAGACTATTGCCTTAATTTTGTGGTGGTGTGAGGGCACAAAAATTAGGAGAGATAAGCGATGGAAGGATTCTTATCTGTATCCCATTGAAGTAACAAATACGGATCCGAAAATTATTAAGATTTTTATTAACTTTCTTAGAGAAGATTTAAAAGTTCCTGGTGATAAAATAAAAGGTCAAATTCAAGTTCATGAAGGTGACGATCAAGAAAAGCTCGAAAAATTTTGGTCTAGTTATTTAAGTTTACCGAAACAACAGTTTAACAAAACCATAGTTAGACCGAAAGGGAATAGATTTAGAAATAACCATGGAACATTTAAATTAAGAACCTACGATAAAAAATTATATCTTATACTACAATCTTTGTTAGAGGACGAATTAAAAATATTTAGCGTTAATACTACGGAGAGTGGCGCAATTGGCTAGCGCGCATCGTTTGGGACGATGAGGCTGCGGGTTCAAGTCCCGCCTCTCCGACAGACCACCTAGCTTTTTCGATTTCTCGCAAGCGCGAGGAATGATCGTAAGAGATTCTGAAAGGATTTTATTTTCGCAACTGCCTTGATTGATTGAATCCCTTTTTGATAATAGTGTTCGCGTACTGCAACAAGACCATCAATAGTATTCCCGTCGAGAATATCGTCTTGAATTTGAAAAACCATACCCAGATTTCTGCCGTACCTGGCGAGTGCGTCAAGAGTTTGTTTATTCCTAGTTCCTGCAAGTGTAGCACCTGCAAGGAGCGACAAAACCCCTGTGTATTCGGCAGTCTTCAATCGGATAGTATCGAGCGTTTCTCCTGCCGAAATGTCCAATATTTGTCCGTACATTGTTTTTGTAAAATAGGAAGCAAAAAGCATAGCAACTCGTTTGAGACGATCTGCAGAAAATGAAGAAGAAAACAAATATGATAGGGTCCATGAGTAGACAAGATCTCCGGCGTTAATAGCCATAGCGTCACTAAACGTTGAATGAATCGTACTCACCCCTCTTCGTTTTTCATCACGGTCAATGACGTCATCGTGGATGAGAAGTGCCGCATGAAAGAGTTCAAGAAACAAACTCGTCGAAAAAATTTCTCGATCTTTTCCTCCGCAAAGTTCATACGACAAACACATGAGCGCACCACGGATCCGTTTTCCCCCCACTACTATCTTGATCATATGGGAGACGACATTTTGGGGAGTCTTACCCAAGCGCGAGGAATCGCACAATTGTTTGTCTACATACTGTCTAAGAATAGGGTCAGTAATTCGTTTATACCGGGCAAGGTATGCTTGTGCTTCGTCCATGCCGCGATAATACGATATACTAGTGCTATGGTAAAGCGAATCGCCATACTGTTAGGAGCGGCCTTTTTACTTTTTACCTTTTGGTACTACCAGAGAAACCCTCTCACCACAAAAATCACTATTGGCAATCACGTCTTGTACGTTGATGTTGCAGCCACGCCAGTTGCTCGCGAGCGTGGACTTTCCGGCAGAACATCTCTGGCACAAGATTACGGAATGCTTTTTGTCTTTCCTGCTCCGGCCAAACACGGTTTTTGGATGCGGGGGATGAACTTCGCGCTCGATTTTATCTGGATACGGGACAAGACGGTCTATGAACTCACCCGCAATGTCCCTGCGCCTCTATCAGGCCAATCTCCGAACATGCTCGAACCCTATTACCCGATTGATATGGTTCTTGAAGTCAACGCAGGGTCGATCGACAGGTTTGGAATAAAACAAGGAGATAAGGTCGTAATCAGACAGTAAACACGATATAATTCATAAGTTTGCGGGTGTAGCTCAATGGTAGAGCGCCAGTTTTCCAAACTGGTGACGAGGGTTCGATTCCCTTCACCCGCTCCACGCCCCCATAGCTCAACGGATAGAGCACCTCTCTTCTAAAGAGGCGATGGAGGTTCGATTCCCCCTGGGGGCGCACAATGAAAAAGGTAGTCATTCTGTTTCTATTCCTCTTTTCAACTTTGCCTATTTACGCGATCTACGACCCCCTGAGTGTACCTAATAATAAATACGGCATTCACGTCGCAGATCCCCAGGATATCCCAGACGCAGCTTTCCTGGTAAACTCCAACGGTGACTGGGGATACGTCACCGTCGTTATCCAAGCAAACGATCGAAATACCGACAAATGGCAGCGTATTTTTGATCAAATGCGACGCCTCCACGTCATACCGATTGTACGCCTTGCAACACAGCCGGAAGGAGACACGTGGAAAAAACCAAATCTTTCTGATATTGGGGACTGGAAATCATTCTTAAACTCCCTCAACTGGCCAACTGAAAATCGATACGTCGTCATTTTTAATGAACCAAATCACGCAGCCGAATGGGGCAATTCCATCAGTCCTGAGGAGTACACTGACATTCTCAATACATTCTCCGGTGAGTTCAAAGCCTCTTCACAAGATTTTTTCATCCTTCCGGCGGGTCTCGATGCCTCCGCCCCCGACGGACCAACAACCATGGATGAGGGAACATTTCTACGTCGCATGGTGCAAAAACAAGCTGATATTTTTAGCAAAATAGATGGTTGGACGTCTCATTCGTATCCCAATCCCGCCTTTTCCGGCTCTCCCCTGGCAGCGGGTAGGGGAACGATACGAAGTTTCGTATGGGAGCTCAACGTTTTGAAATTGAATCTTCCGGTATTTATCACGGAAACGGGCTGGCAACATCATGACGGAAAAGTGCTTGACTTTTCACTTCTTCGTTCTGAAACTGTTTCGGAATATATAAAAACCGCGGCAGTGTCTGTTTGGACCGACAGCCGCATTGTGGCCGTAACGCCGTTTATTCTTAACTATCAGGACGCTCCGTTTGATCATTTTTCCTGGCGTCGTTTTGGCGGCGACGGATTTTATCCACACTATTTTGCCTATAAAGATGTAGCGAGAGTTCGGGGAGAACCGCGTCAGCGGGAAGGGTATGAGATCATTACATCCCTTATTCCAAAAACACTCGTTGGGGATGCGACCACGACGCTTATCGGAGAAATACAAAATACCGGTCAAGGTATTCTTAACTCTGATCGGTACCAACTCATCATTAAAGATGAGTCGGGGTTGTTTCAGACCGTTGCTGAAAGCGTACCGACACTTGAACCCGGTGAGACGGGAAAAATTGCTGTCCATATCACAACGCCACCGCAAGGCACTACCTACACGCTTGGCGCTGTGTTTATCAAGGGGCAAACAGAAATTGCTTTAGAAACGACCGAGGTAACGCTGATCCCGCCCCCGACGCTCTCTATCAAAGTTTCCGCCGGATGGAGGTCTCGTCCCACCATTGGTGATGTTACCGTCCTCGTCTATGATGTAAACGAAGAAATCGTTCATGAATTTCGGGGATTAACACTTTCAAGTGGGCACATTTCTGTTGAAGGACTTAAAAATATCGTTCCAGGGCAACCGTACCGCATCGTCGTCCTCGTGCCCGGATATTTACCGCGTCAAACGACTGTGGGTCTTGATCCAACACTCACACATATAGTCATGCGTCGACTCCTGCCCGTGGATTTTAACTTCGATGGCACATTAACGATCGAAGATCTACCCGCGCTTTTTCAAACGCGCCCCCACGACGCCTGGCTGCGTTTCTTCGGACCGTAATTTTGGGGTGACTGACGGGATTTGAACCCGCAACATTCGCCTCCACAGGGCGACGCTCTGCCGGGTTGAGCTACAGTCACCAGCAGGTGTAAGTATACCGCAAAATGCTATACTAATAAAATCTATGGAAGTATCGCCGGTTGTTGAAGCACTCATTGGTGAATTTGAACAGGACAAGCCAAAAGCAAGGGAAGAAGCACGACTTACCGTCAGTAAAACCGTTTCAGCGCTTGCCGTCCTCTATGAAAAAGCGAGAAATGCCGTAGAATTCCGCGCAGAACACCTCATTCGCAGAGCTGCTATTGAACGAATTCTCAAACGCCGCATTATTTTAAACGGAGGCTCAACGACAATTGCCGAAAACCTCATGGTCGAACTTTTGTGGGCCCGCTACATCGACAGCTCTCTCGTGAGCGACAAGACTATCGCCCACATCCAAAAAATTATTGAGCGGTATCTTTCTCTCAGGCGAACCGTTTTCGGCGGTACGGCAAAAATCCAGTCCATATCCTGGGATACTGTTTTAGGAGTCGCATCCGCTGAAATTGAAGAAACCATCGTATCGCCAAAAAAGCGTGAGGCACTCGTCAATTTTCTCTATCAGGCCGTTCGGCCTAAAATTACTATTCCGGCTAAACCCGCCGAATTTAGCAACATGCAGACCTATATCGCCGTCGAGCGGTCATATGCGCAATCGGATGATGCACTCATTCTCTACCATCTCATCCGCATTACCCAGCCAAGTTGGCAGGAACTCCAAACTCCCCCAGAAGCGGACGCGCATTCGTTTTTGGGAACGCTCAGTCTTTCTCAAGCCGCACTTCGCGATCCGATTGCCGAATCGGTAACCCGCTATGTCCGCAGGCAGGTACCGCCATTTTTAATTTTGCGTGATGTCTTTCTCGAGCAATCAAATATACGCGCGCTCATCGAAAACCAAGCCCTTTTTGAACAAAAACTTGCCCAAACCGCAACCCGGCGCTATCTCGAGATTGGGGCAAAAGTTCGCCGTGCTGTGGTTCGGAGTATCATTTATATATTTTTAACGAAGATGATTTTTGCGCTCGCTCTCGAAGCGCCTGTTGATATCTTTATCACGAAGCGAATCGCATATATCCCGCTGGCTATCAACACGCTGTTTCCACCTGTCCTCATGTTTCTCGTCGCGGGATTTTTCTCTATTCCTGGGCCGGAAAATACAAAACTCTTAATTGACCGGGCAAAAAAAATACTCTACGACTTCGATGGCTATATAGCTGATAACGACCCGTATGTACCAAAGGCAATCGTACGTCGACCGATTTTAACGGCAGTATTCTCCCTCTTTTATCTGGGGACATTTCTTCTTACCTTTGGCGTGATTAGCTATGTGCTCACCCAACTGCATTTCAACCTGGCAAGCCAAACAATATTTGTCTTTTTTGTCACCCTGGTTTCGTTCTTTGCGTACCGGATTCGACAATCAGCCAAAGAATATGAAGTGGAGAGCCGGCAGGGAGTACTTGAGCCTATGGTCGACTTCTTCTTTCTGCCGGTCTTACGGGCGGGACACATTCTTTCCCAAGAAATAGCCAAGCTCAATGTATTCATCTTTTTATTCGACTTTATCCTCGAAGCACCGCTCAAAGTCATCTTCGAAGTGACTGAAGAATGGATTCGCTTTATTCGTCTCAAGAAAGAGGAAATTATCTAAAACTTTGTTGTAAAAATATCCACTTATTAGCAATATTAACTCTAGGCGCAGGGCTGGCTTCCTCACAAAAACGAGCATGCGCACGATTTTCTTGTTCTTTTGTTGAAATCCAACTAACTCTACAAGTCCCGTCGAATTGATAATTACCACAGCCTACACACATTTCCTTTGCATCTGGTGTAAGTGTATCTTTTTCGAGTGCCATTTTTGGTGAACGTTTTCGAACAAATTCGAACGTATTTCAAAGAATCGTGTTAGCTCGCTGTGCCCTTCCGTAGTTTTAACGAAGGAGGGGCCAGCGGCCTCGCTTATTTTTTTGCGCGCGCGACTTTGTGATCGCTAGCGCGAGCACAGGAAATTTGATAAAATTATAACATGACAACAAAAAAGATGCCGTATCAAGTACTGACAGATAGTGACGTGAGCAAAGTCCTCACAATGAACGTTGCAGTCCAAAAAATTGAAGATGCTCTGCAAGAAAAATCTCAGGGAACTCTTATTGCTCCTCCAGGATTCAGTATTGATATAAAAAATGGATCTCTTGTATTTACAGCTGGTGCAGCCACAAAAAAGGAAAAAGTGATCGGTTTTAGAGCTTATTCTTCATTTGAAAGAAGAGAAGCGGGAACGAACTATATACAGCTAGTCGCTGTTTTTGATAGCGAAAGTGGTGATTTCAAGGGAGTAGTAATAGGAAGTCTTATTGGTGCGCTAAGGACAGGTGCTATCGGGGGTGTAGCAGTCAAGTATACGCTCACCAAGAGAAATGGTAGAAAATGTTGATATTTTGCTTTGTGCTACCGATAGTGACACTCCGGTTTTGCGTGCCGATTGGCTTAAACCCGGAATTCATATCAATATAATTGGTCCGAATGAATTAGATCCCGCTACTATAGCTAAAGCAGAGACACTTGCCACTGATTCGATTGCCCAACTAAAAAGTCATCCAAAGCCAGAATTTATTTTAGAAAAAGGTTATGGTGATAAGATTATAGACCTGAGCGATTTTGTTATAGGTAAAAGGAAAGCAAGACAATCTTCAAACGACATAACTATATTTTTGTCGGCAGGGCTTGCCGGAACCGAAGTAATAATAGCTAATGAGGCAATGAGGTTACAAGCGAATTTGTAAGAGGTGTTTAGTTCTTTAAAATTTTTGCGTTCCGAAGGTTCTGAGCGAAGCCGAAGAATTTTCCTTGATTGTTCGAGGCCAGCTCAGCCGGCTGAGCTGGATTTTTCCAAAAACGAGCACCATTAAATATACCGTTCGATTTCTTTGGTAAGCCTTTCCTTAAAATGTCTGATCATCGACCAATGACTTTTGGGTAAAAACATTTTGAGCTCAGGTTCAAAACGGAGGTTAATCTTATCAAGTACGACCATTACTTGTTTTAAAACGTTTTTTTCCGAAGCTGGTAAAAGGTTGGCGCGTAGAATAAAATAGAGGTCATAAAAATCACGGGCTTTCTTGCGGGTTAAAAGCGCCCGGATCTTTTCCGCAATAAGTTGAGATTGAGAAAGAGACATGAGGGTATACGGAGGAATAAAATCATTAACGATAGTTTTTATCTCTCCGGCATTTCTGCCTTCTCTTTGGGAAATTTCCAGCTGGATCGCTGCCTCTTGGCTTCCTAAAAGGAATATCATGATTGCCAGATAGCCGCCGCTGGTTCTTTTAGACTCTGTAAGATTTACAGTAATGCCTTCCCGTTCAATCTCCCTAATCGTTTGTAAAAGAATATCCTCGATTTCGTTGATGGTTGCCTTATTGGAACTAAAATCCAGATCTTCAGAAAATCTTGGGCTTTGGAACATAATTCTTAAGGCCGTTCCGCCCTTAAAATAAACGTTGTCCGCATCTTTTTGCTGGTAAAAATAGGAAAGGAAAAGATGCTGAACATATTCACGCCGGATATTAAGCTCGGTTGTTTGGAGTTTACTCGAAAGATCTTTAATAACTGATGACGATATCATATAAAGGATGCGGCAAAATTAGTTAAACGTTTATTGGCGTACAATGTTACATAGTCATTAATTTTAGCTTTGCTTAATCCCTGAAGACGGTAATAGCCTTTATCTTTTAGGTTTTTCAGTAATCGTTCGCTCCCTGCGATCTTTTGCAAAGTAACAAAATAAAGGTAATCAATTAAAGCCTTTTCCTTTTCAGCAATCAAAAACGACCTGTTTTCCTGTTTAACTAAGGCGTAACCGGTGTAAGCCTCTTTTTTAATGGTTCTGTAGGAAAAAGATGTGCTTAAAATAGAAAACAACCTCGTTGGTTTAGTTGTCGCCGAAGTAACGGTATAGGGCATTTCGGGAAGCAGATGATAGTAGGAGAGAGCATATTCAAAAGAAATATACGATGGTTTGTATAAAGCATTTGCAGCTTCTTCTTCTGAGGGGGGGTCAGTTTTAAGCGCATAAATACCTTGTTTTAGCCTTGAAAGTAGTCCTTCATTGACCTGTTTTTCCAGAAAATATTTAGTTACGTGAGGAGAGGTATGAAAAATACGCATAAATTCACTAGCCGTGAAAATACGGATGTTTTTCTTTAAGAGTTTTTCTCGCGCCTGAATTGGTTTTAGTAAAGTGTACATATTTGTACTTTTCTGAAACCATTATATAAACTCTTATAGCGCTTGTCAAGTGCAAAGCGCGGCCGATAATTAAAAATCGCGGGCGCAGCCAGCGCTGCCCCCAATTCTCTTGCCATTTCCAAAATGGTGAGCCAAGTCAGCGAAAAATGGAACTTCGTGCTTGCTCATCTTGAGAAAGTATATCACACAATGAAGCAATTTCAGGTTGAAGTGCCTAATTATCAGTATGCTTGTGCATGAGGGTTTTGATATACTATGAATTATGATTAAGTATATTCTGCATGGTGGTAATTCAAAAAAAGTTAATCCAGATAATGATAGTTTCTTTCGAGAAATGACGTTGGGAAGCATAGGCAAAACACGAGTTTTACTGAATTACTTTTCAAGAGAAGATGGCGAAGTTGAACAATTAGCGGAACAAGATAAACAAAGGTTCCTGCAAAATAGCGATAACAAGGATTTAGAATTTGAGATTGCTACACCCGAAAGACTTTCAGAGCAGTTATCCAGAG
>MFJJ01000026.1:788-1042 GCA_001780895.1 Candidatus Gottesmanbacteria bacterium RIFCSPHIGHO2_01_FULL_46_14 | reverse complement strand
ATTGCTGGTTCATCTGCGGGGGTGTACGTACTTTCAAAGTATTATTGGGGTAACGACAGTGCAAAATTTGGTACTGGATTGGGAGTACTAAACTTCAAAACATATTGCCACTATCAACCAAAAGACAGAGAAATCATTCAAAAGTTATCAACATACAAAGAACAATTACCCCTTTTGGTTTTACCAAATTACAAGTGGGTAGTCGTATATGGCTAACAAACATAAAAGTCTAGAATTTCTAGACAATTCGTTAC
>MFJJ01000026.1:0-780 GCA_001780895.1 Candidatus Gottesmanbacteria bacterium RIFCSPHIGHO2_01_FULL_46_14 | reverse complement strand
CTGAAAAGTTAGAATTATAACCCTTTGAACTATTTAGGGAATTTAATAATTATGAAATTGAAACTTCAACCTAACAACACTGCGCTCATTATTATCGATATGCAAGTTGATTTTTGCTCCCCTGATGGCATTGCAGGTAAAAATGGGCGTGGAATAGAGCCAATACAAGCAATGCTTCCCAAGTTGCAGTCTTTTTATATGGAAATGAAAAGGCTCAATGTTTTAACGATATTTACTAAGTACGTTGCAAGCAAAACTCAAATCCCTAAAAGCCTTAGAACGCTTTATGACGAAGAAAAACTTACTCCAATATGTGTAGAAGGGACAACTGGAGCAGATATATTCCATCTCAAACCCCAGAAAGAAGATATTGTTTTAACCAAGCTATCATTTGACGCTTTTGCTGGAACACAGTTAAATCAAATTCTAAAAGAGAAGGCAATTGTGAATTTACTAATAACAGGCACGAGAAGCGATATCTGTATAGACGTAACAGCAAAACGAGGATTTGCAGAAGAATTCAATGTAATTGTAGTAAAAGACCTCATAGCGACCTACAAGGAAAAGGTTCAGTTGGAAACCGATTTTTTACAGGTCTTTGATAAATATTATGGATTTGTAATGACCAGTAATGAAGTGCTAATGCGACTTTCAAAGTAGAAGGTTCAATGAATAATATGGAGCCGAATGAATTAGATAATCAGCCGAAAGTATCAAACGACCCCTCTACAAGGCTTCCAGAAGCCACACGAGGACAAATCCATAACATCGTAAGTAATG
>MFJJ01000025.1 GCA_001780895.1 Candidatus Gottesmanbacteria bacterium RIFCSPHIGHO2_01_FULL_46_14 | reverse complement strand
TTCTCTGCCAACTCTAATACATCCTTGAGGGATATCTTCCATAGTGCTTTTTTAAAACGTCTTTTAGTGTATTTGTATTGCATGCGTCTTGTCAAGTTTTTGGTGCTGTGGTAGAACTCAATGTGTGGAGAAACACCTCTATATTTCTGTCATGGGCACGATGGGGAGTGGAAAAACCACCGTTGCCAGACTCCTTGCTAAAGAACTCACATTTCATCTTCTTGAAGAAAACTTCGGTGAAAACGCGTTTCTCTCACGTTGTCGCGCGTATCAAGGAAAACTGTAAACTGTAAACGGTAAACTGAAAAAACATATGAGAGAAGATAGAAAAGAATTTATTACGCAGATGAAAAAAAGATTACTTTTGTACAGTAAAAAAGCTGTACTCTTTGTTGATAGTCTACCGAGAGATCTTTCAAGTCAAATATTAGCAAGACAATTGCTTCGCTTTACCGTTTACCTTTTGCCGTATGTTGTCAAACATTAAAATTTTAATCTGGGACTTTGATGGGACATTGTATAGGCCCAACCCGGCTCTCTTTGCGGCTGTTCGTCAGGCAGAGTATCGGACGATTATGGAGCATACGGGATGGGATAAGGAAAAGACCGAGGCAGCATTTATCAAACTTCATAAAATCGTCTATCCAAGTGCAACAGAAGTGGCTGCGGTGCTTTGTAAAATTCCCGTATCGCAAGCGGCAATAGAAATGGAACGCTATTTTGACCGACGAGACTATCTGACCCGTGATCAGCAGCTTATCGATATGTTTAAAAAATTACATGGCTTTCAGCATTTTATTCTCGCCAACGGTTCCATTGCTCGCCAAAAAGAAACACTTGCCACCTTGGGTATTTCGGAAACTATTTTTGAAGAATTCGTTACGTCAGAGGTCGTCGGTGTGACAAAACCTCATCCGGATGGGTTTTTGTATATTCTCAAAAAAACAGGTCTTCCCCCCGCGCAGCATCTTATGATCGGGGATCGACCGAGGGTAGATTTAGAGCCGGCCAAAGAGCTAGGAATGCACACGTGTTTGGTGTGGTCAGAAAAAAAAGATCCATCTGCTGACGCCGTTCTTCCCACGGTCTACGATATCCCCTCTGTCCTGCTATAATAGCCGCCATGTCACGTGTTGAAGCACCAAAAATGGCAGAGGGACGGCAATATCTTCTTGGAGCTATAGAAGATATTCATAGTAAACACGGCCTGCCTTTTCCCATTGATGAATGCGCAAGTCGCGTCGGAGATTGCATGGAAATTGTTGTGTCGCGTCTCGAGAGAATGCCTTTTATTCGTCATGAGACAGCTTTAGCTATAGCAAACGCCTATGGAAACGATTCGATGGAGGCTGGTGCGGCACGGGTTGTCGAGACAGTTGGCGATAACTTTGACCAGATTTTTTTCTCGCAGCTTAAGCAAAAAAATGACAACCCAAAGTCGTGGAGGCAATATGACTCCCTTCCTACGGCTCACCTGGTTAGCACGATTAAGGCGCTCCAACAGGACAAAACATTAGAATCTCACTTTGCCAATAATCCCGAGACCCGCCGGATGCTCGAGATTCTCAAAAATCTTGCTTCGAGAGATGACAGAAATCAACTCGATACCATTACCGACGAGTTGGAAACGCTTGCCATTTCTCAGTATAAAGCCCGGAAGCCCGTTGTCTTATTTCTTTTGTCCGACTGGTACCTTCGTCCCAATAGAAGGACTCATGGCATTGAGCTTTTGGAACCCGATTGCCGTCTTGTACTTCCCTTCAAACCAGAAGTGCATGAGGCTATGATTGATTTTGTGGATCGGGCAAAACGGGATCTGGCGCCGTTTTATCCGAATCCAAAATGGAAAGAAGAACCAACCGGTGTCATAGGCGACGCCGTTATGTGGGCAGGATCCCAACTCGTTTCGTACACAGTCGGCGAAGCATTCAATGGGCACGGGTTTATGTTTGCTCCCAATATTCTCAAATCGTACCGGCGGATAGTCGACATATTTGAGCGCGCGGATCTTTCGGTCCCCGATGATGTTCTTATGGGTTTGGTCCGTCAGTACGTCTACCACGAACTCGGTCACTCTTATTTTCTTCCGGTAGATCGTTTCATCGAAGAAATTACCACGGATACTACAACCGTTATATGCATCATGGGCGATGCACTTGAAGGAAGTGACGAAGATTTGACCAACACGATCGCACTTTTGTTTGGTGAGTATCTTTTTTATGTTGATGCGCCCCAAACCGGAGAAGCCAATAACGATGGGTACCGAATCTCAAGCATATTTATTACAGAACAATTACTTGCATACCATCTGGTTGAGCGTTTATCGGATGGGCGACTACGCATATTTCCGGATCGTAAACGCTGTCTTGCTTTGGTAAAAGATTTAGCAGACTTGCACGCACGCCTTATCAAGGGTGACGAAGAAACAATAGCCGCCCTTCGTGCAATCAATCCTTCGCCAGTTGCCCTCGAGATTGCCGCCACACATCATGGGCGTGAGTAAGACCATAGGGATGATCCAAAGCATGGGGTTTGATCTCTTGTACCGTGCGGGAAGTTTTACTATCATTATTTGCGTTGCCTATGAAACGCGGATTTTTTATTACGTTTGAGGGCGGGGAAGGATCAGGAAAATCTGTCCAAGTAGAAATCCTTGTGCGTCATCTCACCGAAGATGGCTACCCTATTGTTGCTACCCGCGAACCGGGAGGCACGAGAATTGGTACGCTCATTCGTGCCATTACCCACGATTCGAAAAATTCTGATCTTCGCGGTATCACGGAAGCATTCCTCATGGCTGCAGACCGGGCGCAACACGTCAGAGAAGTTATCGAACCAGGACTTGAGATGGGCAAAATTGTCATTTCAGACCGTTATGTTGATAGCAATATTGCGTATCAGGGATTCGGGAGAAAGTTGGGAGAGGAATTTATTACCTCACTTAATTCGTTTGCTATTAATAATCTTATGCCCGACGCCACATTTCTCCTCAATGTAGACGTAGAAGTCGGTGCTATACGCCGAAAAAATTCCACAAAATCAGACCGATTGGATCTTCAACGAAATACATTTTATGATTCAGTTGTAAAAGGATATGCTTATTTAGCAAAGAAAAATCCAAAGCGATTTATCATCATCGATGCAAATGCGGGTATAGAAGAAGTAGCCGCCGTTATCTGGAGACACGTAGATACGTTACTTACTACCAATGGTATCCAAAAATCATAAAAAAATAGGCAAACTCACCGTCATTGCTGGCCCCATGTTTAGCGGCAAGACCGGTAAGCTGGTGGCCCTGGTCGAAGTGTTCACCCGAATGGGGCACAAAGTCCTCACGGTCAAGCCTGCTATCGATTCTCGATACTCGAAAAACGAAATATACAGCCATGATCACCGCAAAACTCCGGCACTCGTTGTTGACGGGTTATCACCCGATCATATAATTGATGCGATTACCCAGCAGGGAGTGGATAAAGTCATCTTTGATGAAGTGCAGTTTTTTGATAAAGAAAAAGTGTTGGAAATTATCAGGAAGCTTAAGAAACTTGGGATTCATGTAATCGCTTCCGGTCTTATGTACGATTATATGCGAAAACCCTTTGGTGCGACCCCGGAGCTCATGGGGCTCGCAGATGAACGGCTTGAACTCATGGCGGTGTGCCAAAAATGCGGGAACCTTGCTCGCCATAGCGAGCGGGTGAGAGGCGGGAAATTCCAAGTAGACGTGGGAGCCGCTGACAAATACATTGCGGTCTGCGAACGATGTCATAAGATTTACAAATAAAGAGAAGGGATGATATAAATGGCCGTTGAAAATCCAAGCAATGTTATACTTGAAGAAGCAGACTATGATCCAAGAACTGGAGACTTCGGAGAACCTAAGAAGAAAAGGCTGCCCTTAGACGAACCAGTCAGACCGTTTCCAGAAGAAGAATTATCTAGTGATGCGCAATCAAATACGAAATTCGCTAAAGAGCAAGTAGCAAATAAATAACGTCAAGTACTCTCTGTGAAACAAAAAATCTCTGCCAAAGCTCCCGTTATCGGGGGCAAGCAGTATCACATTGAATGTGGGTCCGGGGATGTGGCGCCGTTTGTTCTGGTTCCCGGCGATCCGGCGAGGGTGGGCAAAATCGCCTCGCTGTGGGATAGCGCCCGGGAAGTTGCTAATCATCGCGAGTACCACACGATGACGGGGAAATTTCAGGGGGTGCCGATAACGTGCACGAGTTCAGGGATCGGCGGGCCATCGTTGGCTATCGCCGTTGACGAACTCTGCCGCATCGGAGTGGATACCTTCATCAGAGTGGGCTCAACCGGCGGCATCCAGAAAGGCCAGAAGATCGGGGATTTGGTCATATCGACCGCCGCGGTGCGTCTGGAAGGAACAAGCAAAGATTTTGTAATACCGGAATATCCGGCAGTAGCCAGCTACGAAGTGGTGATGGCGCTTATCGAAGCCGCGGAAGAACTCAAGGTCCGCTACCACGTCGGGATCACCGCCTCAACCGATACGTTTTACACAGGGCAGGGGAGACCGGCGTATGAGAATTATTTTCCAAGTTTCAAAGAGCATGTCTTAGACGATATGCAATCGGCAGGGGTACAAAATTTCGAAATGGAGGCAGCGACGCTTTTTACTATGGCGAGCATTTTTGGTAAACGTGCTGGGGCAGTGTGCTGTATCATCGCCAACCGCGTGACGGATGAGTTTCGGATCGACGACGAGATGCAAAAGCGGGCAGGCCTGGTTGCCAGCCGTGCGGTGGCAATTCTTCATGGGTGGGATAAAAAGAAGAAATTTAGGAAAAAGGACTATCTCTACCCAGGAGTACTTACGTAATTAGTTCTCTGCATGCGTTGTATCGCGGTAAAAACACTGATGAGGGCGTTCGTAGCTTGTGTCGGGCCTTCATCGGGCTGATACGGATTCACAATGCATATCTCCATTGCCCCCCCTGCGTACACCTCCATCACTGCTTTTTCTATACGTGCTATAGGGGATTCCGCACCTCTCTTATTCAAAATCCATAAAGCCAAGGTAGTTGCCGATATTTCAGGGAGGATGAAGCATGATGCGTACGGCACATCAGGATGGATTCGCTTAAGTTCATATTGCAACCTGTTCCAACCAATCGGTTCTCCTCGCCAAACGGTGATCGGTTGAGGGGCATCGATTGATTCCTGAATGGCTTGACGGGACGTTCCATAACGCCGACCAAACTGCGGTACGTGCTCTGCAAACTTATCTTCATTCACCATGGTGTCAAACACTGTATTATCAACGAAATAATACGTTTCTCCTTCTCTGTCCTCAGTCCTTGGGGGTTTTGTGGTATGCGTCACAACAATATCTATAAGATCGGGATGAGTGGATTTGATCTGACGAAGAATCGTGTCTTTTCCTCCGGCGGAGGGTGCCATAACCGCAATCAATCCTTTTGGTTTACCCATAAAACGCGTCATGACATCGGGTTTCATCCAAACGAGAGGATCAATGTCTATGGCATTGCTGTACTCGCCATATCCCCCTAACGCTTTTAATGTTTTTGGATGTAACTCATGTTGCTCTATAATCAAATCCCATAAACTTCCCAGTTTACCGCGTCCGGTGTTTAACCATGCTTCAGCCTCCGGATATCTTCCACCAAAAGGCCACGTGGTACTTTGCACTCGTCGTTCTTTGGGAATCATGTAGGGTAAGGCAGTCGGGCCGATTCTAACACGCTAAATGGGAGTTGACAAATGAGGTATCAGAAAAAATGGAATGTTTTAGGTCTGGGGAAATGCTTTTGCGTCACAATTACCTCTACTGCAGACCACCACAGGAATGATATCTGGGATACTTTCACCTTTAACAATCTTAGTCCCATGCCGTTCGAACGTTACTTTTCCTGTTGCTGAATCACAGGGACCAGCAGGGCTTACTCCCTCTAGTTGCGTATGAGCACCGACTAAAACTATCGTTCCTTCGACAGGGACGACCGTTCCAACAATTTCCATTGGAACAAACGTATCACGATATTCGCTTTCAACGTAGGCTGGAGAAATTGCCATGTGATTCTTGTTTTTGAGCAGTTGAGTTGGTATTATAGCATGCATTCCATCGTCGTCAACATACGTGAATCTAAAACCTATGAATGTAAGACAAGCAGACGCCAAAATTGCATCACTCATTGCATCCGAAGCCAAGCGGCAGGAAGAGGTTCTCGAAATGATTCCCTCGGAAAACTATGCCTCTGCTGCCGTCCGTGAAGCGCTGGGGTCGGTGCTTACCAATAAATACTCAGAAGGATACGCCAGCCACCGCTACTATCAGGGAAACCGATATATTGATGAAATAGAAGTACTCGCACGGGAACGAGTAAAGAAACTGTTTGGCGTGCCCCATGCAAATGTCCAGTCATACTCAGGATCTCCTGCCAACTCTGCTGTTTATTTTGCACTGCTTTCACCAGGCGACAAAATTATGGGGTTGAAACTCTCCGGCGGCGGGCATCTGACGCACGGCCATCCCGAGGTGACATTCTCCGGAAAGTATTATCAGTCGGCGCAGTTTGATGTTGAGCCTGATGGCAGGATTGATATGGACAAGGTCGCGGCGCTGGTCAAAAAAGAGAGGCCCAATATTTTATCCATAGGGACAACGGCGTATCCCCGATTCCTTGATTGGAAAAAGTGGCGGCACATTGCCGATAGCGTGGGCGCGTATTTTTTGGCAGACGTTTCTCATGTTGCGGGACTCATTGTCGGTGGGGTATACCCAACGCCCGTGCCGTATGCAGATGTTGTTATGTTCACAACCCATAAAACGCTCCGCGGTCCGCGGGGAGCAATACTTCTCGTTACCGAGCGGGGACTCAAAAAAGATCCGGATATGGGCAAAAAGATAGACCGTGCGGTGTTTCCGGGTTTATCCGGCGGTCCGCACGACAATGTCACGGCGGCAATAGCCGTGTGTCTGAAGGAAGCAGCGACACTGAAATTTAGAACCTATGCAAAACAAATTGTAAAAAATGCCAAAGCGCTTGCACAAGTTTTGCAAGATCAGGGACTGACGTTGACAACCGGCGGAACAGACTGTCATCTTTTGGTTATCGACCTTCGGCCGCAGAAGGTGATCGGCAATATTGTTGCCGAAGCGCTGGAAGTAGCCGGCATTGTCGCTAACTACAACACTGTTCCTCACGACGTGAATCCTCCGATGTATCCATCAGGCGTGAGGCTCGGTACGCCTATCGTGACGACACGGGGTATGAAAGAAAAAGAAATGAAGCGCATAGGAGTATGGATTTTTCAAGTCGTCCAGGAAGTAGCCCATTACCGTCTACCTGAAGCAAAAGAAGAGCGGGCAACGTTTGTCAAAAAGGTAAAGGCCCAACTTTGGAAAAACAAAAAACTTCTTGCCATAACTCGTGACGTCAAAACCCTCTGCAAGCGTTTCCCCGTTTCCTAACATGTTACCATGTTCTAAAACATAGTAACAGTAGAATTTGATGTTGGTTTGAAAAATTGGTATACTCTGTAAATTACGCACATTCGCTATAAGTATCTCTCCCGCCGATGAGGTGAGGCAGCGAATGGAGGTTCAAGAGATACGCTAATAGCTTATTGTTAAGCGCCGGCGTATCGGCGCTTTTGTTTTATGTTGTCATGCCGGACTTGATCCGGCATCCACTTGATAAATACTGGATTCCGGCTCAGAGGCCGGAATGACAAAACGATTATGCAGGAAATTAGTTTACAATCATTATTGGAAGCCGGGTGTCATTTTGGGCACAAGGCTGAACGGTGGAACCCCAAGGCCGCCTCATTTATCTATACCCAAAAAGACGGGATCCACATTATTGACCTTGCCAAGACTAAGACCGGTTTAGAGGCAGCGCTTGCATACATGAAGGGTATCGTCGCTGCCGGCGGAGAAATGCTTTTTGTGGGGACGAAACGCCAGGCAGCGGGGGTGGTCAAAGAAGCAGTTGAGAAAGTCGGTGCGCCGTATCTCACCCATCGCTGGATCGGGGGATTTCTCACGAATTGGGACGCGGTTCATAAAAATATAGAAAAAATCAACCGATTAACCGAGGAGCAAAAAACAGGTGCCTGGAAAAAATTTCCAAAGCATGAACGGACCAAGCTTGCCCACTATCTCGA
>MFJJ01000024.1 GCA_001780895.1 Candidatus Gottesmanbacteria bacterium RIFCSPHIGHO2_01_FULL_46_14 | reverse complement strand
AGCATTGGCGATATAATTAGCGAGGCAATTCCCTACGTGTTTCTCTTCGCCGGCATTGCGCTTCTCCTGATGCTTATAAGCGCCGGCTTTACGCTTCTGACGAGCGCCGGGGACGCCAAAAAGCTTGATAGCGGTAAACAAACACTCACCTACGCGCTTGTGGGGTTCCTCTTGATTTTCGCCGCATTTTGGATCGTACAACTTGCAGGAATAATTTTTGGTATCGAGGAAATTAATTCTATCTTCTAGTCATTTCCCAAATCTTCTCTGGCGCTTGGCGTATTCGACGAGGACTTCGTCCAATTTCTCCGGGCTAAACTCGGGCATATGCCACGCTGGGAAATATAATTCGCTATACTCACTCTGCCACAGGAGAAACCCGCTCAAGCGCTGTTCGCCGCTCGTTCGCACTATCATCTCCGGATCCGGAATTCCGGCGGTATCAAGATGCTCTGAAAAATTCTCTTCCGTGGGTTCTTGAGTATCCAACCTCTTAATGGTACGAAGTATTTCATCGCGACCACCGTAATTAAGGGCAAAAACTGCTGTAATTTTTTTGTTATTTTTTGTCTGCTCGACAACATCGACCAATGCTTTTTGTATGTCCCGCGGAAATTTAGATATGTCTCCAATGACCCGCATACGCACGCCCTTCTCGTGCAATCGTTGCCATCGGTCTTTAATCATATGGCGAAAAATTCGCATAATTCCCGCTACTTCGAATTTACTCCTGCGCCAATTTTCCGTTGAAAATGCCCAAAAAGTAACAAATTTCACTCCGCGCTGGGAGGCGTGTTCAATAAGTGGCTCGAGAATCTCATTGGCAACTTTTTGGTGTCCGCTAAGCGGCGGGAATCCTTGCTCTCTTGCCCACCTGCGGTTCCCGTCCATGATGATTGCAATGTGTTGTGGAACGTTGTTCATAGGTATCCTACGAGTTCAAATATATACTCAGCAAGTTCCGTGAGCTTTACTTTTCCGGAGCTATGGCTTCTTTGTAGCTCGTTTTTATGCATAAACGTTACGTGATCTATTTCTGTTTGATTTGGGTGAAACGGGCCATTGCACGTTGCAATATATACTGCCTCCATCTCTGTTTCATTGGCATACCCAAAAAGAAATTTTTTGTAAAACCGAACCGGCACACGTATTCCAAGTTCTTCTTCTGACTCTCGCACCATTGCCTTTTGGTAACTTTCCCCTTTGGAAACGTGACCACCAACCGCATTCTGCCAATACCCAGGACGGATATCCTTCGTCTTGCTTCGCTTTTGGAGTAGCGTCCTGCCCAGATCATCAAAGATGACAAGATTGGCACCTCTGTGGATAAGCGCTTTGTCATGATGACAATCGTGTCGCGTCCGGTACCCGACGATCCGGTCGCGCTTATCAACGACAATAAACAGCTCCGACTGGTCATCGGTCGTTGAATGCTGTGCTTTCATGCTTCCACCCGCGTCCCCACAACATCTTCACCGTTGACTGCTTTGGACAAACTCCCGTGTTCTACTCCGTCAATGATAAGCCCAGGTATGCCTTGCTTCGCGAGCGAGAGGGTTTCTTCGACTTTGTGAATCATGCCGCCCGTCACATCTGTTCCATGAGACGCCCCCAAAGCACTTCTGTATTGTTCTATATTGCCACTGGTAATCAACGGAATTGTTTTTCCATCGGAATCATACACGCCATTGGTTTGTCCACAGTGAATAATCTGTTCAACATGATATCCTTTGCCCTTCAAAATAACAGCTAAGTGTCCGAGTATTTTCTCTGTTGAATATACTGTGCAACCTATTTTGGTATCCAAAATTTGATCACCGTACAAGACTGGCAATAGTCCAAGACGCAAAAGCTCCTCGATGCTTTCCGTACAAAATGACTTTAACTCATGATTTTGGGCGATGATCGTGCTCAACGGGCTTATCGTAACCGCATTTACTCCATGGGCAATGAGCGTACGAATGACAATTCGATTGAGTTGCGCGGCTACATCAGCAACTTCAGCAATACCCCGATAGCTTTCTTCGTTAATGATTCCTTTGTGGGTCTGATACTTTTTTGCTGGTACGTGGGCAAATGACCCGGCCCCGTGTCCGATAATCAAAGTTTTTCCAAGAGTCGACGCCCGCTTGATTTCGTCGCAGATGATCGCCAACGCATCCTCCTTGAGAGAAAACGGTTTGGTTTTATCCGTAATCAGCGACCCGCCGATTTTGATAAAAACGAGTGGTTTGTTTTTATTCATATCAATTTGGCTCTTCAAAACGAAAAAACAACTATTTCTGGTTCTCCTTCTGTAGCGTCTGCCATAACAAATCACCTCCTAGGATCAATCGATAGCGTATTCCAAGTAACTTCCTTTCTTCCCCCTGATGCATCAACAATCAGTATTGTTGGATCAAAAACATCATCGGATTCAATGTGTCTTCCAACGGAAGCTGGCCCAACTGCCATCCGTTTACCAACAAACAGAGTCTTCAATATTCCTCCCATACCGCCCCGTAACGGGAGATGCGCTGTGTCACCACTCCATAATAACGGACAATCAGTCTCACCATCTTGTGGACCAACGCTATATTGGCGGAACTTGTCGCTGGTTGTCACGACAACGTGGGCAACAATCCATGATCCATCGTGGAATCGGAAATATCCAATCGGTTTAGGGTCAGTCACCAAATCTCCGATTTGTAAACCTGTCTCTTGCCACAATTCACGCCGTAAAGTTACCCCAATGGTTTCACCAAGCTCTCTCCCTCCTGCTGGAGGCGAAAAATCCCCAGGGTTCTTATCACACCATAATTTATTCATTTTTTCCCGTGAGAGCAAAACTTCTCCGGTGTCCAATACATAAACGACGCAGACTGCGCCCACCAGTTTGTCATCTGGCGGCACAAAACAGATTTCACCATCGACTGCTCTTGGTATTAAATCTTTTATATCCACACCGGTTAATGTCTCACACATAGTTACTTTTCCTGCAGTCGGGCGATCATCTCAGTATATTTCTCTCGCTCCTTCTGCTTTCTCACTTTCGGGTTAAGAATGTCATTTCGCAGCGCTTCTCCAATAATTCCTACCACTCGGTAGTCATCTATGCGTCCGTCAAACGCATGCGATAACCCGAGAAGCTGCGCACGCACGCAATGCACATCAATATCCTGTATAGCAACTTGTTTCGTACTCAAGCTCCCATTTGATGTATTCGAATCAACCACTTCTAAATACCCACCACTATCTCGCAATTCTTCGAGCAACACACCGGCGGCAATCAACATTTGCGAATAATCAAACATAGTTTTTGATGGGTAGCGCTCATAAAACGAACCGATAGACCCATTTGCTCCTCCTGCCACGGTCTGAACGCAAACGGGATTTCCCTCATGGATTCTTCGCGCCTGTTGTATTCCAAGTTCATATGCTTGAATCAGCATTGGTAATTCGTTAAATCTTGCCTCTTCTGCCAATGGAAGTTGACAGAGAGCTTTCCTCTCTCCGTCTAATCCCATACGTTATAGAAACGGCACCCTGAATATCCCCCACCGATACATGAGCATGCTGTAAAAAACCAGAATCGGCACAGTAATAAGGGTGACAATCACAATACGGCCTAAATCCAATCGAAGGCCAAATCGCATCGTCAAATACGCAAGGATCACCTTCCAGAAAAAGAGGACGGTGCTAAATACGAGAAACAATACACTGAAGCTAACTCCCGCAACGCTCGTCGTTCGCGGAGGGGGCAAAATAACATAGAGTAACGAGGTAACCAAAAACCAAAAAACCGTCGGTATGAGTGTATATCCCCATCCCAACAAGACAGCACGAAGCGTCCCTTTTCCTCCCGCGAGAACCCCAATGTTCCATACAAGCCCCACGACGAGTATGTAGGTGAAAAACGCGCCGCCGGCAAGCAACACAAATTCTTTAGTAAGAAGGAATGGTCGGAATTGAGATGTGTGCACGAGGCTAGCCAGACCAAAATAAAACGCCAGAACAAAACCGATGTAAATTAACTCAATAAGACTCCCATGATCTGCTATCCGGCGATAGGACTCGTATGGACGAAACACGATACCAATGATATTTCTCCCAAAAGAAATACATGCTCCGACAAGCAACTCGATGATCTTCACAAGGAAGTAGTCGTAGGAAGAAGTCTAAAACCCGCGCTGCAGAAGGGATGCTAGGAGCGTAATGGCGGAACCAAATAGCATGTAGACTCCAATGACACACAGAAGGGACACAATAACGAGGGATGGAAAAGGCATAACCTTGAGCCGCCTCGTGAGAGTCTTGTAGAGTGGAGTCAATGGACCAAGACTCGTCGGAGGAAGTTCCATAACGTCCTCCCAACGCTGGACAAATTTTTTATACACACTATCGGTCATAATAATTCTTTGTCATTCCGGGCTTGACCCGGAATCCATGCTCTTTTTCCACTGGATCCCGGCTCGGAGGCCGGGATGACAACCAAAACTATATGGATACAAAAAGCTCAACAAAGGCCCGCCTAGCACGAAACAGTTGTGACTCAGCACTTTTTAACGTAATAGTCAGTTTTTGTGCAATTTCACTAACACTCATATGGTCGAAGTATTTAAGTACAAGCACGCGCTTATAGTTTGGCAGAAGCTTGGAAAAAACCGTCATCACTTTCTCTTTAAGGAATACCGTATCTAATTCGTCCTCCGGGGACATGAGCGGAGAAACAAGCGCTTCCAGTTGAGGCATCCTGGAAAAAACGACCTGTTTTATCTTGCGCCTGCGGTAAAAGTCGATGATTTTGTGACTACAAATGGAGAAAAGGAATGTCTGGAGATTGGATTTACCCTGAAAATCCCGGATAGATTCCAAAAATCCAAACAGGGTGTCTTGTAAAATTTCCTCGCCATCACGGCCGTCGTTTACTTTGGCGCCAATAAAACGCCGTAGCTTGGGAGCGTACGTGCGATAGAATACTGCGAGCGCCCTCCGATCGCGTGCGAGGATATGACGAAGAAGCGTACTATCTTCCATACCTTGCCAACTATACCACTTTTCCTTACACTAGTAGTATGGAACGTGTTTTGGCCGTCAATATAGGTACAGATATTACTCCTACGATTGGCCAGTTCGATACCTTTGGCGCGCTCGTCAATGTCATCATCCGCAATGCGTATGTGTTGGCCGGTATAATTACCCTCCTTCTTTTGGTATTCGGCGGGTTTACGTTTATAATGGGAGCGGGTGGGGGTGACACAAAAAAACTGGAACAGGGAAAACAAGCAATCACCGGCGCGGTCATAGGCCTTATTATTGTCGTAACGTCCTATTGGATCGTGCAGATTGTTGGGCTCGTTACCGGCGTTCCACTCTTAACTCCATAGCTATGTTGCCATTTACAACCAAAGTCTACGCTGACGCAAAACAGATCATAGGAGCCGTCAATCCAGGCATATTGCCCTATGGCGATGTTGATGCTGCTGGAAAAGGATTTGTTTTATTTTTTAGCAATATCCTGCGCCTCGTCTTTCTTGGTGCTGGCATCTATGCGCTTTTAAATATTGTCGTCGCGGGGTTTGGGTTCATGAGTGCAGGCGGCGATACCAAGGCAATTGGTGCAGCGTGGGCGCGTATCTGGCAATCGCTTCTGGGACTGGTCATTATTGTGGGCTCTTTTGCTCTGGCAGCGCTGTTTGGGTATCTCATTTTTGGTGATGCGGGATTCATTCTCAATCCGAAGATATACGGACCAGAAATCCCTTGTGGTAGACCCCACTGTTAAGCAATAATTCATGACTACTCATACCACACTACTTGCGCAAGCACAAACACCATTGGGGACCATCGGCGGACAAGGACTCGGACCGTTTGGCAAGATTGGAACAGGTCTTGGGAGTGGAGCAGCCGGTGGCGAAACCGGACTCATCGGAGTAACAAAGGTTATCTCTTCCATAATCGGCATTATGACCGTTGCTGCCGGCATCTGGTTTATTTTTCAGCTCTTAACCGGAGGGTTTTTTTGGATATCAAGCGGCGGCGACAAAGCCAAACTTCATGAAGCAAGAGAACGCCTCACCAATGCATTTTTGGGTCTTGTGATCGTCGTTGCCGGTTGGTCGATCCTGGCACTCGTTGGGCAATTTTTGGGCTTTGACATTGTCATTGGTGATCCAAAAACCATCATCGGCAATCTTGGCTTATAACTTCTATGAAAATCTTAGCACAACTTCGAAATCCCGTCCTTCCTCCTGCTTTGGGAGGAGGAGCCAACCCCAATATATCCGCAGGAGGAGCTGGAGTAGGTGGACTCATTAGTGCGTTAGTCGGCGGAATGTTTATTGTCGCGTTTTTTATGACAATGTTTTACCTCATCTCCGGTGCTATTTTCTGGATAACGAGCGAAGGCGAAAAAAGCAACCTTGAGGGTGCGCGCAAACGGATTACCCACGCGATCATTGGTCTTATAGTTATCGGATCGATCTGGGCAATTATGACCTTGGTCGGCGACTTTTTTGGTCTTGATTTTGAACATCTCCCAATCCCATCTCTTCAGTCGCAACCAGCTGGAGTCGGAGGCGGTGGACCCAGGGTACGATAACAGCACTTGACAAGCGGGATAACGTTGCACCACAATAGAGAAAAGCGTATAATCAGGCTATCCTAAATAAGGAGGACAGATATGTTGAAAGTTTTAGCTGCTGATCCGACTATTACACTGACAAAACCGAGTCAAATCAATATCACCGATGTTGGCCAACTTATTGCTGCAGGCGTTGGTACGCTTCTGATTGTCGCCGCGCTTCTTGCGTTTCTTTACCTTGTACTTGGCGGAATTCAGTGGATCACCTCCGGTGGCGACAAAACCGGCATGGAAGCAGCACGCAATAAAATTACGCATGCAATCGTCGGTCTGATTATTGTTGGTGCTGCCTGGGCCATCATGATTCTTGTCCAGAACTTCCTGGGAATCACGATCGTAGGCACGGGAACAACCACTGTCCCGTTCCCGAAGCCTTTTAACTAATACGATCCAGCTCTTGTCTCCATGTGTTGACTACGACATAATATCAGCATGAGTCCTGTATATGCTGCTGCTATGGATTGGGGCGATTGCGTTGTCGAGGAAGCCGCAACGATCAAGTGTCTCGAACCACTTTTTCAAAATGTCGTTACCGCGGTCTTTGCATTCATCGGCGTTGCGCTCCTGGTTATGCTATTTATCGCCGGCTATAACTTCCTTCTGTCCGGTGGCGACCCCAAGAAGCTCGAGGCGGCTAAGGGAACGCTTTCTCACGCGCTCATCGGCCTCGTCGTCATCGTCGTCGCCTACCTCATCATTCTCACTATCGAAGAGTTCACCGGCGTGACCGTCAGCGATTTCACCATCCCACAGTCAGTTCCTTGACTCTCCGCGCACATTCTCCGATAATAAAACCATGAAACATCCCGACGAGGCGCTTCTATTCATCAAAAAGACCTTGCGCACCCATTTGCCTGATCCTTCGTACCGTTTTTTTCTCTTCGGTTCCCGCGTGACGGGATATGCTCGACGTTTCAGTGATTTTGACATCGGCATCGAAGGGGAAACTCCGGTATCTCCAAATACCATGGGAGTCATAAAAGAAGAACTTGAAGAATCCAATCTGCCGTATAAAGTAGACATTGTTGATTTCAGTACAGTTGATCCCGAGTTTCGCAATCTAGCCTTGAAACACACACAATACCTATAGGCATATGGAAAACCCGCTTAAGGAAAAAACCACGAAACAGTACCAAGATCTTCAAAAGGCGATCGCGCGTCTAAAGGAAACGCTCGCACTTCCACCCACGCGAGTCCATAAAGATGCAACAATTAAGCGTTTTGAACTCTGCTTTGAACTTGCCTGGAAGCTTCTGCAAAGTGTGTGTAGACTTGAAGGATCGGAGAGTGTTGGAATACGCACAATCATCCGCTCCGCGGCACAACTGGAAGTCATCGACGACCCAAGCGCATGGATGTCACTCCTTGATGCCCGAAACGAAACCGTCCATATGTACAACGAATCTGTTGCGGATAAAGTTTACGAACAGACAAAAAATCTCGTTCCTCTCGTTGAGGCGCTCCTCCGAAAAACCGAAGAGATACTCACAAACGAATCTATTGACCAAACGAGATAGATT
>MFJJ01000023.1 GCA_001780895.1 Candidatus Gottesmanbacteria bacterium RIFCSPHIGHO2_01_FULL_46_14 | reverse complement strand
AAGAGGAAAAAGAATTTATCTCGTTTTGTGGATTAAATTCATGTGCAATATAAGTTTTCCACCAAAAAACCTTCTCTTCCGAGAAGGCAAATTTGACAAATTAGACTAATGTAACCAATTAGACTAATTCTCTTATTCCTGCTCGGGATGAATCAAGTAAGGAAGAGTTCCGGACTTCCTCGCCCCGCGTAGCTTTACGCGAAGCGGGGTCACCGTTGCGGCACAGTTCCCGAATCACACGGGATTCCTCTACTCCTTGCTTTTTTATTGTTAATGCCGGACCACATTGTTTCTTTCTTTCCGGCTTTATTGTTTATAAACCTCGCCAACATGAAAAACAAGTCCGAAAGACGATTGATGTATGTGAGGATAATCGGATCAACCGATTGCTTTTGTGAGAGTGCGACAACTTGTCGTTCAACGCGCCGGCAAATGGCCCGCGCAACGTGCGTGTGCGCTCCAAGATGTGTCCCGCCCGGCAAAATAAAGTTTCGTATTGGCGGAAGCGCTTTTTCCATAAGGTCAATTCTTGCTTCTATTTCACCGACACGCTCTCCTATTGCGCTCAGATCTCCCTTCCAACCAGCTAACACACTGCCGATGGTAAAAAGGTCAGACTGGATGGTTACCAAAAACTGCTGGACGTCTGGGGCTTCAAATTCTGAAGTGATAAATCCCACCCAACTATTGAGCTCATCAATCGAACCATAGACATCGACGAGCTCTTCGCATTTGAGCACGCGTTTACCGCCAAAGAGTCCAGTGGTTCCGGTATCACCGGTACGTGTATAAATGGACATATTTCTTTTGTCATCCCGGCCACCGAGCCGGGATCCAGTTTTTTGAAGAAATACATGGACCCCGGATCAAGTCCGGGGTGACAACAAATGCTAACACTCACTATACCCACAACTATAGCACTTTTTGCAGGATTCTTCGAAGACCAGGCTTCCTTCACCGCAGGAGGGACACAGGTCGACGGTTACCATTCTTTTCTCGGTGAAAATCATCTGTTGCCCCGGAGGGATAAGCGGCTTTTCTTCAATGGCTTTTACTACACCGTTGCCGTTGGTCACATGATCGAGGTTGGATTTACCGAAAAATCCAAAGTGCCGATCGATAACTTTGGCAACCGCATCGGGAAGACTCCGCACGCGGTTTTCGCCGAATCCAAGGCTTCTGGCTCCTCCAATGCCGATAAGCATACTTGCAATTTTGTGCGCCCGCTCCATTGGAGTAACCGGAGAAGCAATGCGCAGAGAAAGCGATATAACTTTGCCCAATGCCTCTGCCATTGCCGTAACGTCGCTGCCGGCTTTACCGACGTTAATGAACATCTCGACGGGTTGATTACCACCGTTGGTGTTTATCGTAACGTATGCTTCCCCAACCGGCGTTTCTGCTTTGTATGTGGATCCTTGAAGCATCATCGGTCGCGGTTTAATCTCGGGAACGTATTGTTCTACTTTTTTTTCTTCTTCCTTTTTTTTGTCCTCATCAATACGTGTAAGAACTCCGGGGCGCGATTCTGCGCGCATGTAGGTAATCCCCTTGCACCCCTGGTCATAGGCGAGCATATAGAGACGCTTAACGTCTTCTACGGTGTGGTCTTTGGGCGCATTGACCGTTTTACTGATACTTGCGTCGACATATTTTTGAATCGTTGCTTGTACATACACATGATCTTCCGGCGTCAGATCATTTGCGGAAACAAAATATTGTGGTCGTTCTTCCTTGGTGGGTTTCCTGCCGTTTGTCTTTTGAAATTCATCAAACCATGCGTCATAGAGAGGATGGCGCAGAATATGCTCTCCCAAACGGTCACGACGGATAAATTCAAATTCGTAGACTGGTTCAATGCCGCTTGATACCCCTGACATAAGCGACGTTGATCCAGTTGGCGCCTGCTGTAAGACAACTGAATTCCGAACCCCGTGTCTTTTCATCTTCTTGCGGATTGATTCCGGAAGTTCTCTAATAAAATAGGCATCAAGATGTTTTTTGATGTTGATAGCGGGAAATGGTCCTTTTTCTTGAGCGATATCAACAGAAGCTTCGTAGGCAGCATCACGAATGGTTTTATATATGCGGTCGATCACGGGTAAACTTTCCTGAGATCCGTAACGAATCTTCATTTTGATGAGCGCGTCACCTAATCCCATCGTACCCAATCCAATCCGGCGCTCTCCTTCCATCTGTCTCTTTTTGATTTCCGGAAATACGTAAAAGTCTGCATCGATAACATCGTCTTGAAATCGAACCCCTATTTTGGCAACATCTGCAAGCCTCTTGTAGTTCATCTCTCCTTTTTCATCGACGAGATTAGCAAGATTAATTGATGTAAGATTACAAACACCCCAATTCGGAAGTCCCTCTTCACCACAATTAGAAACAACTATGCCATTTGCGGCAAAGCGATGTACGTCGGCGACGGTGATATCATAGACATCCTCTTCCCCATCTTCTTCCAAACGGTCAAACGTCGCCGTAAATGATTTCTTATACGGACCGCGTACATAGGTTGCCAATAGAGAACGAAGTTTTTCTTGCTTTTCTTCTTGAAGAAATCCAATGAGACTTGCAAACAAATGAAGATCGGTCTTTGAAATTACCAAATCATGGTAAGCTTGACAGTGATAGAGAGCATTTCCGCCTTTGCCATCCGGCATCATACGCTCACCCGCGTCACGACGATTCTCATAGATCCTGCTGACAATCCCGAAGTTTAAAAGCAATCGTTGAGCATTAACCAAGAGGTCTTTGCTTACCGAGGTGAGCCGGACGCTCACACCTTTCTCTGCAGTTCCAGCGACGTGCCCGTCGCTTGAGAAGAGCCCTTGTAGAAATCCTCGCTGCATAGCCTCCGAACCATGAAGCACCGCCTGCGGCACAAGGTATTTATTCTCATGCGAAAGTCCGTAGCGGCCTGCCATGCGCCAGAGTCGAACCGACTCAATCACCGCTTTATCTTCTTTTTCTATGTATTGAGGAGCAATAGGATATGCACGTGGTACGATTTGTTCTCCGTCTACCATCGCCGCTACCATCTGGGCAAAACGCGGTGCCAACTCCTCTTTTTCACGACGATAAAAGTAAAGCGTTGCTTTATCTTTCTTCATGCTCCCATCACCGACTAACCAACCGAGTACTTGTCCCTCCTCATGCGTCCCCGCTACTCCAAAAGATCCGCCGGTCGTAAGCATCAATTTATCCCCTGCTTTAAGATTCCCGGCCTCTATTTTTCCGGCAGGTGTAAAAACTTTATGATCATGCGTTAACCGAAGTTGATATCCTTCCCGAGTTATCAATCGAAACACTGGCTTTGTCCCTGTTTTAAATACAGGCGAAGAAAGATATTGTTTTCCATCGACTGTAACCGTAAATAGTTTGCCTTCTTTATAGAGTTCTCCAATTGATCGGATGCCATTGGTCGTTGATACGAGCGTATCGGCAGTTATACATGGATTTACACAGTTAACATATTCCCAGTAATAGTTGTTAAACCACTTGTTGTAGCGCTCCATAAATACCACTCCCGGCTCGGCACTTCTCCAGGCTGCGTTTGCCACCATGTCCCACAGTTCTCTGGCTTTGATTGTTTTTTTGACGATTGGCTTTTTGCCGAGTGCCAACCAGTTGGGCATGTAGCCATCCCATTTCGTGTCGTAATCCGGATCGCTTGTATCAGGAAACAGAAGATCCCAATCGCGATCATTTTTAACTGCCTCCATAAAGCTATCTGAAACGCAGACAGATAAATTAGCACCATTGATCCGCGAAAGATCTTGTTTAACCGTAATAAACTCTTCGATATCAGGATGCCAGTCCCACAGCATTAACATTAAAGCCCCGCGCCTCGAACCGCCTTGCTGAATGATATCTTTGGTCGCAACAGAAAATAGTTCTGCCCAATTACAGGGCCCCGAGGAAAAACCATTTACTTTTTTGACCCGGGATCCGCGAGGCCGGAGACTCGAAAGATTTATCCCGACTCCCCCACCCCGGGACATAATCTCAACCATTTGAGAAAGTGTCGAAAGAATTCCCTGGCGCGAATCATGAGGACTGGGAATGACAAAGCAGTTATAGAAGGTAACCTTATATCCGGTTCCTGCCCCGGAAAGTATTCGTCCACCCGGTACGAGAACAAAATCGGCCATTGCTGTCTCAAATTGTTCTTCCCAATATCCTCGTTTTGCCTTTGGTTCAACCTGGGCTATGGCGTGAGCGACTCGCTTCCACATTTCCTCGGGGGTTTTTTCTATCGCCTCTCCCGCTTCATTTTTTAACGCGTAGCGATCGAGAAATACTTTTTGTCTAATCCCGGTTAAGTTCATAAAAGTTTTTTTACTTCTTTCTCAAAATCTTCTACGTCAACAAATCGTCTGAATACACTTGCAAATCGAATATACGCGACTTTATCTAATTTTTTGAGCCGTTTGGCAACCAACTCTCCGATACGTTTACTTGGTACCTCTGTAGACTCTCCTCCGATAAGTTCTCGCTCTACTTCATCAACGATTCGATCCACGTCGGCCGCTTTTATGGTCGTCTTTCCGCTCGCCCGCCAAATACCTCGTTTCAATTTTTCCCGGTCAAATGTTTCGCGTCGCTCATCTTTTTTTATTACCGTAATCGGTACGGTTTCTACCCGCTCGTAGGTTGTGAACCGTTTCTCACACTTTTGACAGGTTCTTCTCCTCCTCGTGACCGTCAAGTCTTCACTATCTCGGGTTTCGATAACGTCAGTATTGTCGTTGGTACAATAGGGACACTTCATTGGTATCGTGAAACAAAAAACGCTATATCTGGTGCCACGATTAATCCTAGGACACTACCTATCGACGGTCAACTAGCAACTACTAGATCAAAAAAAATCAATAAGAGGTATTAGCCTCAATTAATTTTCAGTGAGGAAAAAGTACGGAGATAAACCAGCAAAAAGTGATAAACGAAAAGCGAAAAGAAAAAAATGTGTTCATTTTCGCTATTTGAGCTTACCCACTTCGCCCTGGAGACGTCTGACCGTTTCCAGAACACGTTCGAGTATTTGCCGCTCTGATTGTCCCGCGTTTGTCACCATGTCTTCCAGTACCTCAACATGCTTGCCTATGGATTTTTCCAACCGATCAACCATACTCGCCGGAACTTGGCTGCCGCTATTTCGAAAAGTAACCAATCCCGCAACCGTGCGTTCCATAAACTGCTCTGCAGTAGTCATAGATTCTGCTGCATCAAGCGCCTTTCCTTTCGCACCGAAAAAGATGCCCATATTGAGTCGCTTATCTGCTTGAAGCAGATAAAATTCGGATTTTCGAAGCGGATCAACAATGAGGGCCTCCAGAATGCGGTCCCTGAGAGTTTTGAGAAAATACAAGGGATGGTCAGGCAAAATACCGGGGTACGGGAGAAGATACTCGACTTTGTGTTCGCTCGGCGCGGGCATTGACGTTGGCGTTAGTGTTGGTGTTGGTGTTTTTGCTAATGCTGGTAATACTAACACCAATCCGACCAGAGCAGAAGAAAAAAACAGTTTTATTAAACTCTTCATACGATCCTCCTCATTTAAGGATACTTCCGGCGCGTAATTTTTGCAACTGTTCGGGCTGCATATGTATGAGTGAAAAAATTTCTTTTTCAAGAACCTTGACTTTTGGATACGCAGCATCCAGTTCCTTTTGTGCCTCTGGCGGGAGGTGTTCGTCATTCCAAAGCCTAAATCGTTCGTCAACCGTTATCACCTCATACTTGACCATTTTGTCTGCCAGGTACAATAGTTTTTCTTCCCAGGTTTTTGGAGCTATCGCAGGATTCAAAATTGCATGGAGCGGATGAGTCCTTACCAGATGAGCAACTTCGGGAGTCCCCTCTTCCTTGAGAATCCGCACTGCCGTATCCGGATGCTTTTCTCCCGGAAGCTTGGGAATTGCTTTGTCGATATCATGGAGAAGCGCCGCGGCAAGTAAAAGGGGTTTGTTGATAGGCTCTTTGAGTTTATCAGCAAGAAACATCGCAACTTTGGCAACGAGTGCCACGTGGATTCTTTTTTGCTCGGGCAAATGATATTTGTCCCACAGTGCCTTTGCCTGTTCCTCTGTAGGAATCATATGTGTAAAGAACGTACCTTAAGTTTCTTATCAAATGTTTCTATGGGGATATTGTGTTCTTGAGAAACCGCTAGAAGCCAACAATCAATGTAATCCAAGCTTGTTTCCTGATACTGATGAAGGGCAGAAAAGAATGTTTGCTTATGCTCGTTGACCGTCCATTGCTGTGCTAAAAGCATTTCTAGCTTCGTTGTAATTTCAGATCGATTTACTTTATAAAATGATGTTAGCGTCCAAATGACCTCCGCAAGAACGACTGGATCTATATAACAGGATATCATTCCTTTCTCCGCTTCCTGAAATAACTTTCGCACATGCCCAACATGCTGTGGTTGATCTTCACGAAAGAATCGAAGAATGACGTTTGTGTCCAAAAGGACTGTCTGCGTGGATTTCATGTATATCGCTTCGCGCGTTCTCGCGCTAAAATCTTTCGTACCTTCGCTTGAGGCATATAGTGTATCGGGGTTTTTAACGACCCCGCAAGCTGGTCAACGACGCTCGTGGAAATGACTCGGATCGTGGCCTCCTTACGATCTTTTTCCACACGAACAAAGGCAACTTTGTCTCCAATGCTTGCGTCCAACGCACGACGTACCGCCTCCGGTATCGTCACTTGTCCTTTCGTAGTAATAGTGGTCATGAGTTGTAGTTGCATAGTAATACTATACTAAAAAGTAATACTTATGTCAATGAGTACTACCATCCCCTCTCAGAGTAAACCCTCTTTTTGGTAAAACTCTGGATTGCCTGACGGATGTATGGTACTGTATTGGCCGGTAAATGCTCTAGCGGAAACCACTCCAATCGGTCACATCGTTCCGGCTCCTTGTTTACCGGTTCTTGTGTGGTTTGTGCCAACACTTCCCGCTGCAGCCGCCGTCAGCAACTCATCATCTTCCACATGTCCCGCCGGCAGACTATAGTTACCGTCTTCATAGCCGGTGTTATGGCGACGCGAAAGCAGAATCATATCATCACGAATACAGAGGAGGTACGAAGATGCGATCATTTTGAAACGATCACGTGCCGTTGGCATAGTATCCGAGGGATTGAAGGACAATATCGAGGGTTTCAGCGGGGCCGTGGGAATAGGTATTGATGACGAGGTCATAGTATTTTGGATCCCAAAAGTCATCGACCCCATACATGCGCTTCCATTTGGTAAGATTTGCATTTTCCCGCTGGGCCAGATGATTTTTTGCTTCTTCAACGGTGACATTATCACGATTGACAATCCGATCAATACGAAGCGCATCGTCGCACATGAGGAGAACTTTCAAAACGTGCGCATTTCCTCGGGCATTCCATCCGGCAATCCAGGATTCAATCGCCATGTGCACGGTTGGATCAGATATCTTCTCCCTCATCGCCACATCAATTTGTAAATCGACATCATCACCATAGTCAGTCGCCTTATGGTGCTTTAGGTCATTAGGATCCTGCTTTCCCGCTTTGATGGAAAACTGCCGTGACCAATCGCCGCCGGAAAAAAACTCCCATCTAAGGGGCTCGAGGTAGGATTTGAGATTTTTGAGGAGCGTGGATCGGCCTGCGCCGGGTTTAGAGGAGATAGCAACGCTTGAATACTTGAGCGGCTTTCCTGCTTCCATGCTCCTATTATAGATACATCTTGACAGGGGTCAAGCCAATTGGGTAAATTAGACTATGGGATTGCAATACCTCCCTATCTCTTGGGAAGAGTATCACGTCACAGGCCGCAAACTCGCCGCAACAATACTTTCCTACGAAACCAAGTATGACGTGATCGTGTCGATCTCGCGGGGAGGCTTGACCTTGGGTCACATGCTCTCGGATTTTTTGCAGATCCCCATCGCTACCATCTCCGTCCAAAGCTATACCGATATCCAAGCGCAGGGAGAAGTTGTGCTGGCAAGCAAATTACAGACACCAATCCGCGGCAAACGCGTGCTCCTCGTCGACGATGTTTCCGATACCGGCAAAACGTTTCGAAGAGCCAAATCTTATTTAAGCCACTTAGGGCCCAAGGAAATCGCGACGGTTGCAATATTTTACAAACCTCACTCAATATTTCGCCCTGATTTTTTTGCCAAAATCACCAACAAATGGATCATCTTCCCCTATGAAGCCACTGAAATGCCGCTTCTCATAACGCGCCAGATGCAACAAGAAGGAAAATCAAAACGAGAAATTCAGTTGTTTTTGGAAAAACTTGGATTTACCGACCAGCAAATCGCGTTTGTGAGAAAATATCACGTATGACGATATGAAGGATTTTCCTAATTTACCGGTTTTCTCACCGAAAGATTCGCTTACTACCATATCATCTTCACCGTACAGTCGCGCACAGAAACTTCTCGCATCGTCTCTTGTTACCCAAGGCAGATCGTTTGAATATCAGATGAAAGACAGCGATGAACGTCTTCTGATTCTTGATGTTACCCATTTTCTCAATCACCGGATCAATACCAAGCTTATCGCCATGATTGGTGAAGAATTAGCATCGAGCGTCTCTCTTTTGCAGCCGGATATCATCCTCACCGCTCCCTCCTCCGGCAATATTCCATCAATCGCAACTGCCCTCCACTTGGATCCTGTCCCTGATATTATTTATGCGCCAAAGGGTCAACCCATTACGATAAAAGATGCCTATCAAGCGAGAAGCCGCTCATATACTCACGGCAAAGCCGTTGACTTGACGGTTGCAAAAGATTGTTTGCCGGCGGAAAGTCGAGTTCTCATCTGCGATGACTTTTTAGATACCGGCAAAACCGGTCTGGATTTAGTCAATATTGTGAGCCAGGCTGGTGCCACTGTGGCAGGCTTTTGCTTTGTTATAGAAAAACCTTTCGGAGGCCGCGAAAAACTCAAAGAAACGGGGTTTGCTGATGGTCAAATTATCTCGCTTCTGACGATCGACTCTATGCGACCGGGCAAATTAAAACTGCGCGGCTTTGACGCATGGTTTTCTCTCCTGCGGCAGTAATTTCCCTGTTGACTTTTGCTCTTGCCATCATTTACTCTGTCCCTATAGGGCTCGACATGCGCCCTATGTTTCCCGAAAAAATTTCCGCTATCGATACACAGTTGGTGCAAGTAGCTCATCTATCGCCACCAATTGATCCAGCATTCCCAGATAAACTTAGATCCCAGGGGTATATAGTACATGTTGAGCATGAATTTGAATGGCCGGGGATGCCCGCTAATGTACGTACAAGCACGCCAATTCTCTCAGGTACAATATATGAACAGCATGATAACGTACAGCTACCATGGTATACGGTGAATCCGCACCTTCAGATGGAACTGACAAGAGGTAACGTACAATTGGAAACTACTAAGGCAACTGATGCTATGTTTTTGTTCCAAGGTGGGCAGAAAGGGAGGGGCATAGGAGGTATTTATGTGTATCCAAAATACGGACCACTCGTTGTCTCTACGTCTATTGAGAATGCTCATGATAATCTTAGAAAAGTCGCAGAAGTCTATTGCAAAATGAAAGAGGCCAGAGGTAACCGTGGCCAACTCATTTACACCGAAGGATTATTTGAGCAAGCAGTAAACGAGGCTATGGGAATAAGAATTACCGAAAGAAAACGTGTTCCTGTCGGTACTATTTCTCTCCTTCGTTGTGATAATTATTTTTCTCCTGTAGCACGATACTTTTCAGACTCCCAAACAATAGTAAGCATGGCTGGCAATCCACTCCCGTTCATTAGAGGAGACGGAAAAACACAAACTGCTGTAGTATGGCCAAACCTAGAAGCAATAAGTCTGTAATATGCCCGAAACGCTTCGATACTCTGATGAAGACCTTCGGGGAATGACGTATGCACTCCATAAAAAGCTTCGCACAGAGGGAAAAGTTACTGACGCTGAAATTGGCCATTTATTTCTCCCATGGATCACTGATAGCATAGATTTAAAACTTCAACGCTACGCAGCGCGTCTCATTGCCAATGAATTACACCGCTACCATCCCGATCCGTTTACCGGCGTCGTCGGCATACCGACCATGGGAACGTTCCTGGCGACGACACTCGCAGAAGAAATGGAGATACCGCTCCTGGTCTCGCGCAAAGGCGCATTTGTCCCCAGTACATGGGAATATCCCGTTGTCGTGGCAAACAAACCTTACTCAAATGGCGTACCTGCCTATCATGCATACAATATTCCGCCTGGAGCAGAAATGCTCCTCGTTGACGATGTTCTCTCAGAAGGGACAACTATTATTCCCATCATTGACGCCTATAGAGATCAGGGAGCAATAGTAGACGTTGTGGCAGTGTATGTGAACAAATTGTTTCGACCGGGAAATCAATTGTTACGAGAGAGACGTGTACAGACAATCGCAGCGTATAACATAGAAGCAGTTCGTTCGGACGGGACTCTCGTCGTCGTACCTCCTGGAATTACAGGAGGTACTCATGTTCAAGCGGAACGCGTGCTATACTAGGCCATGCGAAACGAAAACCTTCAACGCGACCTTGTCTTCCTCCACCAAGAATTCATCCGCGATGCTAAAGTCCTTGATCTTGAGCGCGGATATATCTCCGCCTCCGCCTTTAACCTCCGGATGAAGCCCGCGATTTTAGGCGCAGCCGCCCGGCTCATCGCCCAAGCATTCGCTAGTGAAAAAATCGATATCATCCACGGCATCCCCCACTCCGGCAATTATCTGGCAACCGCAGTAGCCCTGGCTATGGATAACGGAAAAACACGAATCCATAGCTCACGCAAAGACCAAAACGTCCCCACCACCTGGAAAGATATTTTTCGCGCGGAGATCCGCTCCTTCACCACGAGTAATAGTGGTATGACGGTGTTCTCCGGCATTAACCTTTCATTTGTCTTACCGGGTGACCATGTTCTGATAATCGATGACGTCTGCGCGACCGGAGAGACCGGAACACATATTGTAAGCGGTCTTAAGAAGCGCGGGGTCAATGTTGTTGGCTTTGCGGTACTCTTTGACAAAGTATTTCAAGGAGGGCTCAAAGAAGTTGAAAAACTTGGTGTCAACGTCTTCTCCTGCATCCATGTGGTGAGTATCGGCAAACACGATCAGATCCAACTAGCACAATAGTATGATCCTCATCATTGACTTCGGTTCACAAACCGCACATTTGATCGGCCGGAGGCTTCGTTCTCTTGGTGTTGCCGTCCAATACGCCGACCCGGAAGACATCCTTTCCGCCATAAAAACGAATCCGCCAAAAGGCATTATTTTATCTGGCGGCCCGGCAAGCGTGTACGAAAAGGGAGCGCCGACTGTCGACAATAAAATTTTTGATCTTGGCATTCCCATTTTGGGTATCTGCTACGGCATGCAGCTTACCGGCTTTCTCCTGAAGGGCAATGTTGTTGCAGGCAACGTAAAAGAGTTCGGTCCCGCGATGTTACATGTTGCCCGCCCCGCTCCCCTCTTCTCTGGTTTATCCGGAAAACCATTCCAAGTGTGGATGAGTCACGGCGATAAAGTTGAGGGCGTCCCTCCTGGATTTGACGTCGTTGGATCAACCAACGATGTGGCCATCGCCGCCATGCAAAACCCCAAAAAACACATCTACTGCGTCCAATTTCACCCGGAGGTCGAGCATACACGCTTTGGCAACTTGATTCTTCGTAATTTTGTCACAGGAATTTGCGGTCTCACGACAAAAAGAGCGTCCATCAATATCCCTCTCCTCATCAAAAAAGTGAAGGATGACATTGGATCTGCCAATGCACTGTGCGCGGTATCCGGCGGCGTGGATTCTACGGTTGCCGCGGCACTCGTTGCCCGCGCGGTCGGCCCCAAGCTCATACCCGTCTATATAGAAAGCGGGCTCATGCGAAACGGTACCAAAGAAGCCGTCGTTGCTCTATTTAAAAATCAATTCCACATTAACCCGATTATTATCGAGGCAAAAAAACAATTCCTTACGAGACTTCGCGGCATTACCGATCCGGAACAAAAACGCAAAGCCATCGGCGCACTGTATATAGAATTATTTCAACTCCAGGCAAAAAAATATAAAGGGGTGGACGTTCTGGTGCAAGGCACGATTTACTCTGACGTCATAGAAAGTAAAGGCACCAAACACGCCTCCCACATCAAGTCACACCATAACGTCGGCGGACTCCCGCAAAAGCTCGGATTTCGGCTCGTAGAACCGCTCCGGGCATATTATAAAGATGAAGTGAGAAATATCGGAAAACTCTTGGGGTTACCGCCCAAAGCAGTCAACAAACAAGTCTTTCCCGGACCCGGATACGCTATCCGCATCGTGGGAGAAGTCACCCCTGTTCGGTTGGATCGGGAAAAACAAGCAGACGATATTGTCATGACGGAAATGGAGAAAGCCGGATGGCTCTCAAAAGTCTATATGTGTTTTCCTATAATGACGGGCACGGTCTCTACGGCCGTCAAAGGAGACGGAAGATTCTATGGAGAGGTTGTGGCGCTGCGAGTGATCCACTCTCGCGATGTCATGACTACAACCTGGGCGCACTTGCCCTACGGACTTTTGCAAAAAATGTCTTCCCGCATCGTCAATGAAGTGCCAAACGTTTCAAGGGTCGTCTACGACATCACCACCAAGCCCCCGGCAACCATGGAGTGGGAATAGCGTTACTCACATGAAACGACGAGATCGTGGTGTTTTTGGGAACGT
>MFJJ01000022.1:9166-9308 GCA_001780895.1 Candidatus Gottesmanbacteria bacterium RIFCSPHIGHO2_01_FULL_46_14 | reverse complement strand
GGTAATCCATTTGACGCTTGGTGGTGACGAACGCGTTGAGACGGAATCAATAGGAGACGGCAGTCAACGGACACTTCTCGTCAAACCCAAAATCTAGTCTTTCTTGTCATCCCGGCTCGGAGGCCGGGATGACAAACAAAAT
>MFJJ01000022.1:8925-9143 GCA_001780895.1 Candidatus Gottesmanbacteria bacterium RIFCSPHIGHO2_01_FULL_46_14 | reverse complement strand
TGTTTAATCCCCCCCATCTCGGGCATCTCATGGTTACCCAGCAGATTCTCGATTTTACGGATATTAACGAAGTTTGGTTTTTGCCTAACTACGGTCAACATCCTCCCAAACCGCATGTTGCAGGAGTTGCCGACCGCCTTGCAATGACTCGGATGCTTGTGCTTGCCAAAACACGCGTCGCCACACTCGAGATTGATAAAAAGCTAGATGGAAATACC
>MFJJ01000022.1:0-8884 GCA_001780895.1 Candidatus Gottesmanbacteria bacterium RIFCSPHIGHO2_01_FULL_46_14 | reverse complement strand
TTTAGAAAAACTTCCCTTTTTAGTATTTCCTCGAAATGGATATCCCAATGTTCCGCTCTATAAAAATATGAAACTGCTTGAACACGAACTTCTTATTACAACTAATATTTCTGCAACACGCATTAGGGAGCGTGTAAAAAACAACCTTTCTATCGAGCAATTTGTTCCAGAAGAAATAGCGGATTATATTAAAAAACGTAATTTATATGCAGCGTAATTTACGAGATAGTCTTATCGAATTTGTGAAAATCTCGTTTCAGAAAGCAGGATTTGAACGGGCAGTTGTTGCTATGTCCGGCGGGGTTGATTCGAGTACGAGCGCGGCGCTTGCAGTGGGCGCGCTGGGAGCAAACAATGTCTATCCCCTGCTCTTACCTTTCGGAAATCTTAATAGTGTTACTGATGCTCAGATAGTTGCAAGGACATTGGGGATTCCAAAGAGTAATATTCATACAACAAATATTCAACTCCTTGTTGATCCGATTGTTGCATTGGATCCGTCAATGGATCAAATCCGCCGCGGCAATAGTATGGCACGCGTGCGGATGATTCTCCTGTTTGATCAGGCAAAAAAAAGAAACGCGCTGGTCGTTGGAACAGAAAACAAAACAGAATATCTATTGGGATACTTTACGCGCTTTGGAGACGAAGGAAGTGATGTTGAGCCTTTGCGAAATCTCTACAAAACACAGGTATACGAGCTTGCACGATCTCTTAATCTTCCAGAGCAAATTCTCACAAAAGCTCCTACTGCCGGTCTTTGGGAGGGGCAGACTGATGAGGGAGAATTTGGGTTTACGTACAAAGAAGCTGATGAGATTTTATCATTCGTTGTTGATGAAAAACAGTCTATTGATGCTGTTGTCTCCAAAGGATATAACCGAGAAGTTGTTGAGAAAGTTATCAAGAGGATGAAGGATAATGAATTCAAGCACCATTTGCCGATTCTCCCTGAGACCCATGCATAAACGGTTTTTTGCCCTTCTTCTCATTTTCCTTCCTACACAACTTGGATTTCATTTCTGGCCGGAATGGTCCATGGTGTTGGGTCGAAGGATCGATTACCTCTCCTCCACTGTCTACCTTACGGATATCATCATATTTTTTGTTTTGCTATTTTGGTTTATAGAATTCAGGCCAAAACTGCGATTGCAGATACTCATTCCCGTTCTACTATTTGCTGCAGTAAATATTTGGGTAGCAAAAAGTCAACCTGAGTCAATCTATAAATGGGGTAAAATTCTGGAATTTGGATTACTGAGTTTTTATATTGTTCGCACAAAACCCGGTCTATCATTTGTTGCGAGATATCTGTCCGTGGCAGTTTTCTATTCTTCTTTTATCGCCATCGGTCAATTTATTTTTCAGCATTCGCTTGGTGGTATGTTCTGGTGGCTCGGAGAACGAACATTTACTATCGATACAGCTGGTATTGCTCGCGTTGTTCTCAACGGGCGCGAGTATTTGCGAGCCTACGGCACATTTTCTCATCCAAATGTACTTGGAGGGTTTTTAGCAGTAACGCTTCCCTTTCTGTTGGTACAAAAAAAATCCTTTTGGATTCGAATATGTATTATTTTAGGAATTGTTGCATTGATCCTAACATTTGGCCGCGCCGCGCTCGTAGTGGGACTCATAGCAATAATTGGAAAAAATAAAAGATTTTTCTTGATACTCGTTATTATTCCGGCAATTTTTATTTTGACAAAATTCAATCCACTTGAGGAATCCGTCGTTGTCCGTCAGCAACTCAACGCTGCAGCATTTACTCTTTGGCAGCAGTCTCCGCTTGTTGGCATTGGGCTGGGAAATTTTCTCGTACAACTGCCCGAAGTACTTCCTTCTCGACAAATTTATTTTCTTCAGCCAGTTCACAATATTTACCTTCTGGTGCTTGCTGAAACCGGAATTATTGGATGCGTGGCTTTTCTGTTGCTGGTGAAACGTAGCATCAAGAAATTCAACGTGTCTCTTATCGCGTTGTTGCTTCTGGGTCTTGTTGATCATTACCCGTTGACTCTCCAACAAGGACAACTGTTGTTTACTTTGGTTTTGTCCTTGTCTACAATACTGCCATGATGCTCCCCTTTTTGCCTCCTGGTTCTTCGCGCTTGTTGGTAGCAAAAAATACAGTCAGTCAGCTCGTGGGGCGAGTGGTTTCGTCCGCTTCAATACTCGTCGCAACGATTCTTATTGCTCGTACGTTCGGACCACAGGGGTATGGGGAACTTACCAAAATCACTAGCTATGTTGCTCTTTTTTATTTACTCGCCGACTTTGGTATCAACGCTATGTATTTGCAGCTCAAAAAAGAAGATGGGGACGAAACTTGGAACACCCTTTTAGGTCTAAGACTCGTGGGAAGCATCCTCCTCATGTTTATGGCGATTGCTATACTTTCTTTTCTACCCCGCGGGTCGTCGCAAGGATATACGGACGGCGTGAGATTTGGGATTATTGTGTTTGCTCCGGCGATACTTTTTCAAGCTATCATTACGACGACCAATGCCTTGTTTCAGGAAAAACTCCGCTACGATTTGTCAATGGTTGCTGTTGTTTGTGGATCACTGGTAACGCTCGGATTGGTGTGGCTTGTGACCGTTTCCACCGCTCCCCTCGTTGGTCCGGTCGCAGCTGTGATTGCGTTTCTGGTTGGCAGTGGCGTAACGGCACTATTGGCGTTAGTTTTAGTAAAACAATTTGGAACGATACGGGTGAAATTTGACGCTGTAGTTGCAAAACAATTTTTGTTGGCAAGTATACCTCTCGGACTCACGCTTCTCTTTAATCAAATATATTTTAGAATCGATTCCATCATCCTCACGCTTACCCGGTCGACGATTGAAGTAGGGGTTTATGGATTTGCCTATAAATTTTTTGACGTTGCTCTTGTGTTACCGACATTTTTTATGAATAGTGTCTATCCCCTGCTCCTCACTGTTTCCGGCGACAAATTCAGACATATGTTGTGGCGGTCATGTATTTTTTTACTCGTAACGTCCATTGTATTGGTTATTTTGATGTGGATGGGATCGCCGCTCATAACACGCATTCGGCCTGATTTTGCCGGAAGTGTCGGGGCACTGCGAATTCTTTCTCTTTCTCTTCCGTTGTTTTTTGTAAGCAGTCTTACTATGTGGACAATTATTGCGCAAAAGAGACAGATGATTCTTATTCCGATTTACGGGGTATCAATGATTGTCAACATCATCCTTAATAGTGTTTTTATTCCATCGCATGGGTATATCGCCGCGGCCTGGATCACCGTTTTATCAGAAGCAATAGTACTGTTGGCAACAGGGGTTATTGCTGTGACGGGATTATGAAATTTGTCATACACACCGATGGGGGAGCGAGAGGAAACCCTGGGCCGGCAGCGGTTGGTGTTGTCATCAAAACCGAAACCGGAAAAAAAATAGCAGAGTTTGGGGAAAAAATAGGGGAGACGACCAATAACGTTGCCGAATATACCGCAGTGGTTGATGCGCTTGGTGCAATAAAAAATATGCATCCGACTCATGTTGATTTTTTTCTTGATTCGCTCTTGGTTGCCGAACAGTTAAGCGGAAGGTTTAAAGTAAAAAACGATAAATTGCGGCAACTCCTCTTGACTGTTCGTTTGCTTGAACAAGAGGTCGGGGGAGAAATCCTCTATCACGCTATCCCAAGGGAACAGAATCGTCGAGCAGATTTTTTAGTAAACCAAGCGCTTGATAATTGCTAATTCATATTGCCTCATGTCTCGTTGATTATCCTTGTAGGATAGGATAAATAGATTTCTGTTGTTTTCGGAGAGACTGTTTGTCATAATAGGCTAACGAATTTCCCGATATGACACCCCCTGCCACACCAGTTGATCAAGAATCATTTTCCGCGTTAGCACGCGTGGACAGTCAGGACTCAAGTTTTTCTTCACCGCTTCGGGAATACCTCTCGTCTCGTGGAACGAGAGTTGTGGAAAATTACGAGTCCGCAATTTCGGCCCGGTACCATGTCATCTGTGGAGATAGCCAATTCGTGAAAACAATCCTAACCAAATTTGGAAAACAGAGCGATCGGACTCTTGTGATAAGCTGGGACGAGTCCACCAAAACGAATCCAAAGATCAGAGAGCCTCACGTCGGACTGATACTGACCGACAGAGACACAATCTCTCAGGATAAACTTACGTTGATATTCCAATTTTTCTTTACGGCAGCATCGTCATTTTTGGATATGAGAGAAGGGAGGAAAGATACGCAGCGCATTGCAGACCTTATCGATAATATCTATGAGACAAAAAAAATTCACGCGCCCAGGCCGAAGATACCAGCGCGATGGCGTGGAAAGCTACTCGTATTACTTTTTATCCTCCCTTTATTCTGGTATGTCGCGACCATGGCGGTTAGTATCTCTTCGTACATTATGAGTGGGATCCTGATTACCCGGGGAGATACCACAGCAGCAGGAAAAATATCCCAGCTCGGTGTCAGCAGTGCGCGTGCCGGAAGATTCTTAATGGACGTAAGCGCCAGTCCATTTATATTTACCGGGGTACCGACAGCGTTGACAAGACAAGAGCAACTCTTTGGCCTTCTTATTGACACCGGAAGGGCGATTAGTCATATGAGTCGACTTTCGGCAGAAGCAAAACAATGGTCGACGAACGTCATAGTAGGCCAAGGTCCCAATCAGACGCATCAACTCGTCGTTGCTGATAGTCTCCGTTCCGGGGTGGACGGCCTGATTATTGAGCTTGGTCTTATTGAAGCGTCGTTTAATCAGCTTCTTAGTGAGAGAACATTCCCATTGGCCCTTCTTTCTCTGGGTCACACTGACGATATGATCCACACGAAACTTGCGTTGTTGCGGACTGTGTTTGGTACCATAAATAAGCTTCTCTTGCTCTACAAGGAAGGCGGTGGATTTAGCGGGACGCAATCGTATCTTGTGTTATTTCAAAACAGCATGGAGCTGCGCCCGACGGGAGGGTTTGTCGGAAGCGTCGGGAAGCTCACGATGGTAGACGGGTTGGTTGCAGACTTCACTATTTTTGATGTCTATGAGTTGGACGGGCAACTCCGCGGGCACGTGGATCCACCCGATCCGATACGGACACTCCTGTCTCAGGAGCATTGGTATTTACGGGATAGCAACTGGGATCCGGATTTTTTTGAGAGCGGGCAGCGTGCGGCCTGGTTTTATGAAAAAGAAACAGGGCAGAGCGTGGATGGAGTGATTGCCGTGACGACTGCCTTTGTAACCGAGCTTCTCCGTGCATCGGGTCCGATTGTTTTATCCGATTACAACGATCGGATTACCAGTGACAATTTTTTGGGGAAAGCCCTCTACTATACTAAGTCAGATTTTTTCCCCGGTTCTACCCAAAAAAAGGATTTTCTGGGAAGCCTTGCGAGAGGTATATTTGAACGACTGCAGGACGAGAACTTCAAGACGACGGTTGCCTTTGGCGGTCTGGTCGAGAGCGTTGGGAGACGGGACGTGCAGTTTTATTTTGTGCGAGACAATCTTCAAAAGGCGGTCAAACAATATGGATGGGCAGGGGAACTTGAAATCAAACCGTCGTGCGGAGATGCTGTCGATGCTCAAGGATGTACGGATCTCCCGATTGCTATTGTTGATTCCAATATGGCAGTTAACAAGGCAAATTTTTTTATAACCAACGAAATTTCCCGGGATATCGAGATAGGGGACAATGGACAACTAGAAGAAGCGGTTTCTTTCTCCCAACATAATACGGGAGAGGAATATAAAAGCTATACTCGATTCTATTTGCCTTCCGAGGTGAGCGTCGGTCGTGTAACCATCGATGGCGGATTGGTTGGCGAGAGGAGAGGCGAGTCACTGCCGTATTGGGAAGAAAACAACGAACACGAACGCGTCGTTGTTGGTGTAGCTTCAGTACTCGCGGCAAAGAAGAATAGACGGATAACAGTTACGTATACTCGTCCTATTTCTCTGTCGAGTAACTCAAAATTGCTCCTCACCACGCGGGTCCAGGCAGGGACATCATCGATGCCCTTTTCATTGCGTGTTCATGCCCCATCATCCTGGCTCATGACCCTTTTTAACGATGGTGAGCAGGCACAACTGGTTGCATCGGCAGGCCTACTCGAGTACAATAGGAGCCTATCGTCTGATGTTGGGTTACTCCTTCATTTTTCACAATGAAAAAACACACACTTACCGTACAGTCTCGAGTTGTACTCGGTAGAAAAGTGAAACAACTCCGTAGTGTCGGACAGATACCTGCCACCGTGTATGGGAAAAACGTGAAGAGTTTTTCTGTTACTCTCGAGGGTGATCAATTTGAAAAAATTCATCGTGAGGCAGGCGAAACGGGACTCATTGAGCTAACGGTAGGAAAAGACGTGCGTCCTGTTCTTATTCATACTGTGCAAGTCCATCCCGTTACCCGACAAATTCTTCATGTCGAATTTCGCCAAGTCGATCTCAAAGAAAAGGTGAAGGCAAATGTTCCCCTCCAATTCGTTGGAGTTGCTAAGGCGGTTGTTGATAAAAAAGGTGTGCTTTTGACGATTGTCGATTCGATAGAAGTAGAAGCATTGCCCACAGACCTTCCGGAAAATATTACCCTTGATGTGTACGGGTTAGCCCAGGTTAATGACGAATTCAAGGTAAAAGATCTCAAAGCCCCCAGTGGTGTGACGATTTTACCAGATCCGGAACTGACCATTGTCAAAGTTGGATCCCTCGTCAGCCGCGAAGCTAGTGAGCAAGCGGCAGCAGAAGAAGCCCAGAAAGCGGCAGTAGTAGAAGGAGCTGCAGCTGAAGCAGTGCCAGTCGCTGAAGGTCAAACCCCGGTCGAGAAGCCTGCGCAGGCAGGGAAGAAAGAGGAAGCCAAGGAAGAAAAGAAAGATCAGTAGGCGATCTGGAGACCGATTGGTGAGAATGCTGTTCGACAAAACGGGTTTGAGATACGCAACCCCATTCCTTCCGAAACATACAGATATTTTCAAGCAGTGTCAGAACTTCCTTTAAAGGAATGATGAAATGATTTTTATCCCAGTGCCGTTCCCTTGAAGATCCACTGTTTGATGAGGGATTGGTAGGGGATATCCTGCTGATGGGCTCGGAGTTTTGCCCGCATGATGAGCGATTCCGGAAGGCGGATTGTTATGGGTACAGACGAGAGCTTGAGGTTGGGGAACACCCACCGCTGCGCTTTAGAGTAATCCACGTACTCCGTGCTGTCCACGCGAGACCAGAAGGCGCGCTCCTCCGCCTCCGTCTTAAAGTGAGGGATCGTTTTGAGCTTTTTCATACTTCTCAATCTTCTTTCTGTGCATTCTTCTCGCGGATATTACCCGTATCTTCTTTGCCCTTCTCGTGAATACCACGAACAATTTTTCCCCTTCTCCTGTTTTCAGAAGTCAAGCATTATTCCAAAAGCTTGGTGAGGGATTGGACAGTGGGGGAATTGGGGTCCAATGTTTGGGCGCGGGCAAGCCATGCACGCGCATCGTTGAGATTTCCCAGCTGATAGTCGAGTACAGTAAGCATGATATACGCATCACGATAGTTGGAGTATTTTTTTTCTATGCTCTGCCAGTAGGATAAAGCAGATACGAAATTTTGTTTTTCCGATGACCACTGCTTCCGAAGGGCTTCGTAGGAAGTAGCGCCCAGCACTTGAGATGAGCGCGTTGAGTCCACCGACAGTTGCTCAGCTATGTGAAGTTCACGAGTCGCTTGATCAACCAATCCCTCTTGCCAGTACCAGTGGGCAAGCGTCTCGTGACTCGTGCTTGACCAGGGAGACGTCAATGTCCCAAGGACCGCGGGCGCTGGGTGAGTTTGCCACAACGCGAAGAGATTTAGGCTAAAAAGCGCTCCCAGCGAGCCCAACAGAATACTTGCGGAGAAAAATCGGGTAAATTGCGGGAATTTCATACTGATTGTATCCATGATATCATGAAGTCGGTATGGAGCAGGATACACAACGAATTATAACAATTGTAAACCTTCTCAAAAAGACCTATCCACAGGCCAAGATCGTGCTCAAATATGGAAATCCCTGGGAACTTCTTGTTGCTGTTATTCTTTCCGCCCAATGTACCGATAAAATGGTTAATAAAGTCGCCGAGAAGCTTTTTGCCAAATATAAAACACTCGACGACTATGTAACCGCAGACCTTGCCAAGTTTGAACAGGATATCAAGTCCACGGGATTTTATCATAATAAAGCCAAAAACATTCTTGCCGCGGCTATGCTCATCAAAGAGAAATTTGGTGGCAAGATTCCTAAGACCATGGCAGAAATGTGTACTATTCCCGGCGTAGCACGAAAGACGGCCAACGTTGTTTTGGGAAATGCACACGGTATTGTTGAAGGCATCGCCGTTGATACGCATGTTTTTCGTTTGAGTCAGCGATTGCGTTTGGTGAATCTGGACAGAATCGGGGGTAAAAAAGAGCTGTTTTTCAAAAGGCTCGGCCTTAAGGGATCCCCAAGGCCGAGCCTTGAATCTATCGTGGATTACAAAAAAGACGCAGATCCCAATAAGATCGAACAAGAATTGATGAAGGTCATTCCAAAACAAGACTGGTTCAAAATGACCTATTTGTTGATCGACCACGGCCGCGCCATCTGCAAAGCGCAAAATCCCGATTGCAACCACTGCGTGCTAAATACGATCTGCCCCGTATCGCGTAACTAACTATGCCGGTAATGGTAGAGATTCATTCCATTGATGAATTTGATGTGTATCAAGAGAAGGAGCGTGTTTTATCTGCACATCCTCTTAACCCAGGAGATACGAGAGAAATCGAGCTCGCCGGGACGCGTGTTGTGTATGAGGCGGTCGACGACACACATGTAAGATTGCTCCATATTATTCTTGGTAATGGCATATTATTTGTC
>MFJJ01000021.1 GCA_001780895.1 Candidatus Gottesmanbacteria bacterium RIFCSPHIGHO2_01_FULL_46_14 | reverse complement strand
TCAGCGGGTCACTGGCTGTGTTGTTCCTGTGGGCAATACGTCTTGCCCAAAAAGGCGAAGCACACATCGCAGTCTCAAAAGCGACGATCGGGTTTGGGGCTCTGTTTGTCTTCTCGCTCGTCACGCTCTTTGTTGCTTCAAAAAACCGCGTTGAGGCGCTCACCGATCCCTTCGGCCCTGCGACATGGATCAGCCTGACACTGTTGGTAGTATGTTGCACACATTCATTTGGCGATCGGAGCAAAAGGGCTCTGTCCTGGATCATGCTTTTGACAGCAAGCATTATTGCCATTTCTTCAATTCTTTCCCATTTGGATCTGTTAAAAACAGTAGCACCTACGGTCGCATTTCTCGCAGCGCGTTCGTGGACGCCGTTGGGCAATATCACGGCACTCCCGTGGCTCGCACTCGTCCTCGTACCAATACTCATAAAAGAAGGAGACGATGCGTTAAAACGACGTGATGCAATACTCCTTATTTGCGTATTTTTGGTTGCTGTTATTCTTGTAGCAAGCGTCAGTTTCTATGCGCTATTGCCGGCGGGAGAACGGATTTCTTTGCCGTTTGTCGAAGGTTGGCGAGTTATGACCCAATCGTGGAGCGCTCCCATCCAGGCCATTTTTGGTGTGGGAATTGAAAACTATATGAGCGCGTTTGCGCAAGGCCGGTCTACTGCGCTCAATACATCGGCGCTTTGGAATATTCGATTTGGACAAGGAAGCTCACTCCTTTTTCATCTTGCAACCACCATGGGGCTTTCCGGTCTTCTCGGGCTGCTGTTACTTTCCAGGTCATTTCTGTCGCCGAGAAATAGCCCGCTATTTATCGCGCTTCTCCTTGCACCACCATCTATTCCTTTGCTTTCGTTTATCACCGGAGTAGCTCTTGTCACCTCTGCCCAAGAGAAACTGCTCACGATCCGGATTCCTTCGCATCTTTCATGGATGCGTCCAGCGGCAGTTTTGGTGGTCATGGCTGCTGCCGGAAGCGGGATATACCTTGCAGGACGGGCGCTCGTCTCGGAGCTCACCTTTATGAACTCACTTCAGGCTCGCGCTTCCGGAGACGGCAAAACAACCTACGAACTTCAAATTGCAGCCCTCGATCTTAATCCCTGGTCAACCCGGATACATTTGGCCTTCAGTCAAATAAATTTTGACCTTGCCAACGCAATTGCCCGCTCTGCAAACAAACAGACAGTAAACGAGCAAGACCGTCAAACCATTACCACTCTTATCCAACAGGCCATCCGGGAGGCAAAAATCGCCACCAATATCGCACCGCAAAATATCCTTGCCTGGGAAAACTTAGCCCTCCTCTATCAAAATCTGACAAATGTTGCCCAAGGGGCAGATCAATGGGCTGTTGCCGCATACCAACGGGCAATTATCCTCGATCCGACCAATCCCCTCCTTCGCGTATCTTTCGCCACCCTCCTTGGCAATTTAGGAGATACGGACAATGCATTCACCCAATTCCAAAATGCCGCAGCTCTTAAACCCGACTACGCGCTTGCGCACTATAGCCTGGCTAAAATTTATCGGGAACGTCAGCAATATCTCCCGGAAGCCCTCTCACTTGTTGCAGCCCTCCGGTCCGTCTCCAAAAGGACGGAGGATGAAGCACAGGTTGAGACCGAACTCGAAACGGCAAAAACACATCTTACGGATCAGGAACGAGCTCAAATAGATCAACTATTAGGAATACCAACCCAAGATACTGCCTCTCAGCTCACAAGCCCAATCCCCGATAATCCGCCCCAACTGAAACCCAAGCTCGAACTTCCTAGTGAATCCTCCCCAGGAGCGCTCCCGCAAAGATAAAACAGTAGAGCACCAGTCCGACAAAAAAACCTTTTATAGCAAATACCATTCCCTTTTCCCGGTAGAGAAACACAAGAAACTTCCGGATGAGAAAGACATGAACGAGCAAAAAACAAATTAGGCCAATTTGCCCAATTAGACTAATTTGTCTAATTTGACTAATTGGGATCATGAAGAAAAACAAGACGACGCCTACTCCCGAAATCGTGGTAATCGCCTCCTGCAGGGTCGTAGCGACCGGATCAAACTTTTTTCTTCTTTGGTAGAGCTTGGTCCAATAATAGGCCCGGAGGAAATATTTTTTCGCAATCGGCCAAAAAGATTCAAATTCGTGCCGCACTCGTACAGAGGGCGCAAATATCACCGCATACCGCCGGGCAATCCGATACGTGAGCTCAATATCCTCAACGAGCGGGGCCGGATACGTCTCGTCAAATCCTCCCAATCGCAAAAAGACCGAGCGTTTGATCGAGGCGATTCGTGTTGAAAAGAGGAAGTAGTAGCCGCTTTTATCGCGCTCATTTATCCAGTAGCTCCAGTCCCGGAGCGCCTTAAAATTTGGGAAAAACGCGTGACTTTTTTGTTCTTTTACCCACACACCCGTGAGTGCAACGATATCCGGATCGTCTTGGTAGATTCTGCCTATATTAGCGAGCGTGTCGGCAAAAAGTTCAACATCACTATCTAAAAACACGACAAATTCTCCCTTTGCTTTCTCTACTCCTCTATTTCTCGCTACCGCCGGACCCATATTTCTCTGCAGCCTTATAGTCCGAATTGTCATCCCGGGCTTGACCCGGGATCCAGATGGATTCCGGCTCGGTGGCCGGAATGACACTGTGGATCCATCATCTACGACTATTATTTCATACGAAGGTGCATTTTTCGAACGAGTGATCGATAATAATAGTCTTTCGATAGTTTCCGATGAGTTATGATAGGGAATAATGATAGAAAGATATGGTTTCATGATTTAAATAATATAATCTATATCTTTCTTATCCTTTTTATAACTCTTGCTGGCACACCAACCGCTACACGATCACTCGGAATATCTTGCGTGACGACTGCGCCTGCGCCAATGACCGATCGCGCTCCTATGGTTACTCCGGGCAGAACAATTACTCCGGTCCCCAGATACGTCGCCGATCCAATAATAACCCGGTCTTCCCGCGTTGGATAGACGGCCTGGAGAGGGTGGCCTTTATAGCCCACGTTGATATGCGAAACTAAACACACCCGATCGGAAAGCGTTACATCATCTTCCAGGGTAATCCATCCCCGACAATCCACAAGCACTTCCTCACCCAAAAAACAGCGGTTGCCGATGTGGAGACGACGAAAGCCGTAATGATACAGATTGACAAATGTGATGTCGTGGATGATGGTGTCCGAGCCAATTCGCGCTCCCAGTAAACGAAGGATTGCTACACGGATTTGAGGAACAACAACACCATGAAGGAGAATTCCTACTACGCCATAAAAGACAAACCGTACTGCTTTTCCCAATCCGATTTCAGTTAAAGCGTCCATATGTGGGCCATAGTACGGCAGGCGTTCTATAATTACAAGCCGTTTCTCACGAGGAGCTGATTATCGTACGTCCAGGGATGAAAGTGCTCTGCTATATATGCTTGGTCTTGAGGATAGAGCGTTGTCACGCGCTCAAGCATTCCCCCAAATATATAGTTGGTTTGAGAATTTTCAAGCGACTCGGCAACGGATGGCAACGGCCGGCTAAAATATGGCGCAGATTGGCCGAACGGAAAACAGCACGCATAAAATGCATTGGGGTAAAAAATAGTAGAGCCCGTCAAATCGAGTACCGGACTGCCTTTAGGAATGGTTGCAAGGATTCGTTTGAGCGTGACGAAGTCTCCCGTATTCGTCCACGCTGCTTTGGGCACATTGGTCTCGTAAAATGCTTTAACTAAGACAATAAGACAGAATGTATATATAATTCCGAACAGAAACCGCCGTCCCGGAACTTCCCGTGCCCACATCCACACCAGATATACCCCGTCGGCTACATATAAGGCTATACATACTGCAACGGGAATAAGGTATTGGGTGTGTTTGAACGGATACAGATAGATATATGATACGACGCTCAGGAAAAAAAGACCTGCTACATAGACTTCTTCCCAAACCCGCTCCCGCCCGCCATATAAAAAAGGAATGACAAGCCGGACAGACCCAACAACCAAACCAATAATCCAAACCGCATGATTAGTCAATAATCCAAAAGAATACCCGTCTGCTCCATAAAAAATACCATTGGGATAAAAAAACAAGTCAGGCATCATAATAAAAAACTGACTGATTTTAGAGACTTCCCAGGGCAGTAGTACAATTGAATACAAAACTTGCCCAAAATCCCCGGTTGTCAGAGCCCAAAATAAAAAGAGAAGAATTGTCAATCCAAATCCGACCGCATATGGAATAACCATTTTTCTTTTGGAAACCACCACAAACAATGCGGTCACTGCGGCAAACACGATCGACTTTTGAATGACGAGTGCCGAGGCCGCCATGAATACGCCGGACCAAAACACACCTGCCCGCGACCTGGTTTTTTTTATTACGCAGATAATCCCTATCATAGCGAGTAACAAAGCGAGATTATCCGGCCGCACTTCAAGAAATTTATCAAACGGGAGTGGCAGAAATGCCAATACCAAGGGAGCAACCAGTGCGGTCCAATTTTTTCTCAGGAGATATGCCAGATATCCCGTAGTTATACATAGGAGAACAAATATCAAAAATGCCACAAATCTCGCCCACAACAATACACTCGTGCCGGACGCTATCCAATAGAGGGGCGCAAGTATCCATAAAAACCCCGGCGTTGCATAAAAGAAAAAATCGACATACGGCCGTTGTCCTCTCACTACATCATGGGCCCAGTGCAGATAGGCAAACTCGTCAGCATCAAAATATCGCACCATACCAATGTTCCCATGCCCCAAGAGAAATACCAGTGTCACTCCGATCGTAGCAAGCAGTATTATGCGCATAGAAATATCTTACTATTTTTTCTACAATGCTTCTCATGAGCAAATTCGAGCGGTTCGTGGTAATTATTTGTATCGGGAGTATAACGATTGTCAATTCGCTTCATGTCCTCACCGAATACCTAGCCAATCCACCTGACCGGCTATTTACCGCTATCGCCCATTACTGGACCGATTACTTTCTCTATATCAGTCAAATGGCGCAAGGAAGTCTCCTTTCGCGCCATATGTTTACCAATGAACCCCTGCCGCCTACCTGGATCTACTGGTTTAACGGACTCATCGGAGCGCTTGGGACGAGGGGAGGTCTCTCTGTTTTTGCAACATACAATATTTCGTTGATTGGGCTCGTGGCTCTGCTGGGATTTTGTTGGTATCGCCTCTGTCTGAAACTCTATCCCTCATCACCAATGCGGCGCCTGGTGTGTTTGCTTTTTCTTCTCACGGCTTCTAATTTTTTTACCTTGTTCCATGGGTCTTTCGGGCTTATGGGAGACGTATGGTTTTCTCCGACTCCTGCCCTCAATCGCCTGGGCGGCGTCCCTCACCAGGTATTCCAAACGATTCTTCTTATGATGGTCATCTTACTTTTCCACTCAACGCATAGGTCAAAGCTCGTACTATTATGTGTTGTTACGTTTCTGGCTAGCATAGCAAATCCCGTACAAATGATACTTGTGATTGCGGCGCTGGCATGGACAAAAAACTGGCAAACCCTTGTGCCTACGGCGATAATCGCCGCTACGGGAGCAATTTTGGCCAATCGCGAATTTAGTTTGCAACCTATTTTGTCTGTTGCCAAACAATGGGAACTTGCGCAGTATGTTTCCATAAATCCCTGGGAACTCTTTGTCTCCTTTGGGCCTGTCGGCCTTCTCTGTTTGATAGGATTAGTAACAATTCGACGTAAACAAGCGTCACTCAAAACATCTTTTGTTCTCTATGGCATCCTCTCGCTTATTTTATTTTTGTTGCCCATTGGACATCTTGTGGGCATCTCTCCGGTTCGCTGGCTTCATCCGGCAGCCTACGCCGGCATTCTCATCATTGCAGTCGACGGATTTTTTTTAGTAGGCAAAAAAGTACCGGTTGGAATCCTTATCGCCCTCTACCTCATGTTGACAATTCCTTCGCTTTGGGTTCAAACAACTAGCAGAACCAGTCCGGAAAACCTTAATCACCTGCCCCTGTCCGTCGCCCGTGCCCTCGCATTTCTCAAATCTCAAAAGGAAGATTTCGTTGTTATAACCGATCCCCAGTTGCCCTATGATGTTATTGTGCCCGCACTTACAAAAAAACGGTCTTTTACCGGTCACCCCATCCACACGCTCTACCCCGACGTCAAAGAGCGTCTGCGAAATGAATTCTTTTGGGGACAGATGGATGATCATAGCGCACTACAGTTCCTAAAAGATCATGACATAGGATATATTTTTAGCATGCAAATTCCCAGATACTCCTTTCTCAAAACCGTATATAGTCAACATAATATTATTATCGCCGCCGTCCAATGAAAAAAATTCCGTGGATCATACCGCTGACTATCATATATCTCGCTATTGGTATACTTACGCTGTCTGATTACGGATTTACCTGGGATTTTCATCACCATTTTTTTGCGGGAGCAAATTTTCTGGGGTACAGCTGGAAACAAATTGAGCCCCGTCCCCTTCCGTATGGCAATCCCGACGGCAGAAATACCATTTGGCTTCCTTATGGCCCGCTTATCTCAATAATCCCCGTTGCATCATTTCTCTGGTTTCATCGATTTCTTCCAGACGATGTGAGCTATCATCTTCCCATAGTGATCGTTGGCGCGTTCGGGCCGCTTGTGTTGTATATGTTCCTCTCCCGATCGCTCAAAAACCGCACCACTGCACTCATTGCTGCTGTTTTTCTTGCCCTTACCCCGCGCTATTTTGCCGATATTCACAATGACATGAAGGACGCTCCGATGGCCGTCGTATTTGCAATCAATGTGTGGCTTCTGTGGCGGTTGGCTACCTATAGGCGGTTTGGTGATTTGCTTTTTGCAGCGGTTGGCTTTGCCATTGCCTTTAGTACCAAAGTAAATGCTATTTTTATCCCGATCTTGTTTGGTATTTGGCAAATTAGTCTCATTAGACAAATGAGACAAAAATGGATATTTTCGTATTTCCTACTCGCTCCCCTTGCTGCCTACGCCCTCTGGGCATACTTCTGGCCGGATCCTATTGGCCAACTTAAACTCATGTTCGAGACGTTCGGCGTGGGCACCAATAACATCGAAGTCGTGCTTGCGGGTACATGGTATTGCTCGGGGGTCAACGTTCCCTGGTTTTACCCCTACTGGTATCTGGCAATTACAACGCCGTTGCCGATTCTTTTGCTTTTCCCAATTGGTCTAATTGGACTAATTAGTCAAATTAGGAAAAATAAAGTCGGGCTCCTTCTTATCCTTTGGTTTTTTGTCCCCCTCACGCGCTACCTCTCCCCAAAAACCGGAGTCATTGACGGCATTCGCCATTTTGAAGAAGTCGTTTTCCCCATTGCAGCCATTGCCGCCGTCGGTGCTACCAACGTCTTCGTATGGCTATCACGCTCCCTTCAAAAAAGAAATGTAAATACGGTTGCGGTCGCAACGCTAAATACATTTCTTTTTTTTGTACTCGTTGTGTGGCTTGTCATTCCCGTTGTCCGGTATCATCCCTACCAAATCACCTACTTTAACGAACTCGTCGGCGGAGCTCGCGGAGCGATGGGTCGATATGATCTGGACTACTGGGGTAGCTCACAAAAAAAGGCAATCGAATGGATAAACAAAAACGTACCCCAGGGAAAAGTTGTGAGTATTCTCATGGCCCCCGACGTGGCAGGCGTCTACCTGCGGCCTGATCTTCTTGCGAAAGTTAATTCTATCGGCTACGAGACGGCGGACTACGTCGTTGTTCTTAATCGCCAATCATTCTTTTATCGCTATTTTTTCTTATTTGACTATCTCCTCAAACACCAACCTATTCATACTATTTCGATGGGTGACGTTCCTCTGGTGTGGATATATGACAATACAAAGCCCCTGCGTGCTCAACCACTCACACCATGGTGGACGGGAGATGACCGGTGTATCAATAGATATTGGTAACATGACAACCCGCATTGCTAAATATTTTTTTATCCTTACGATCTGCATCTATGCAACATCCATAATGTTTGGCTGGATGAATGCGAACGTCGATTCCTATTTTTACTGGGCAATCGGCGAGTATTTTAGATCGGGCATGTATCCATTTACTGCCCCGTTTATCTATACCAAACCCACTACCATTTCACCGCCTCTGTATGGGCTGTTTTTTATCCTTACTCACAGCATATCGCGCTCTGATATTTTGCTCCACGCGCTCCAATTGGGACTTCTTGCGATGACGAGCCTCCTTCTCTACCGAATGCTACGCCTCTACCTTCAAAAACCGTGGGCCATAATTGTCAGCTGCCTCTTTGCGCTTTTCCCGGTCAATCTCGTATACGCCTCCTACGTCCTGACAGAAATCCCGGCACAATTTTTTGTCATGCTCATGGTATATCTCATTACCATGGGAATCGTAAAAAAACAGCCATTCCCTATTTCACTTGCTGTCTTCGTCATAAGCGTAGCTGGCCTCATGAAATATAATCTCATGATCTATATGCCATTTACTGCACTGCTCCTTTTTCTATTTCGCAGGAAAATGAAATTTAGGGATATGGTTTTCCCGATTCTTGCTGGCATCATTCTTGGCAGTTGGGTACTTCTCAATCACGCAATTACCGGTGTTTGGGGACTCTATGATACGAAAGGGACCCAACTCTATAACCAGTTCGTAGCCCAAACAAAACTACTCCCGCCGGAAAATAACCCTGCCGTGATCCGCATGCGCTCCCTTCTGCCGCCCGGCACGGACATCGCCGTTGCGTACTGGGACATCCAGCAGTACCTTGGCTGGTCACTTCACAGCGTATGGCATGATATCGATACTGTGCTCTTTGACGTCGCCTGGGCTTCGGTAAAGACGCATCCGGTCGAATACCTCGCCCACTCCGTCCAAAATTTTGCCAGAATGCATTACGGCAATGCACCGCATTGGACAAATATCGGCAACATGGGTCGCACGGACGTGACCGGCGGTACTAATATTCCCTACTGCGAGACACTGGACAGTGTGACCATGTGCGCTCCGGTCATTATGACGGTGTGGTCATATCCCGTTTGGAATGCGTTTATCCGGACAGAACTCAAACTTTTTCAGATGCTTTCCCCTTTTGCCTTTTATCTCGTTCTCCTACCCGCACTCGTCGTTTCTCTCTTGTGGGCAACGGCGCTCTCCCGCATCTATGCAGTCATCTATCTGATCGGCACAATCCCGATTGCGCTGACGATCCACGTCGACCCGCGATACATCGTGCCGTTTTACCCTATCGCGTGTCTCCTCATTATCACATCAGGGAAAATTGTAATGGAAGCTCTCGTAGCAATTTTTTCACCCGTTGCACGCCGAATGCGATGATTATCGTCATCAGCGGATAAAAGGGAATGATGTAGCGAGTATCGTGGTGCTCAACCATTGCGTGAAGCAGTACCCCTCCGAGGTACAACAGCGCACACGTGCGCCATGTGGTATTTTTACTGAATAATCCAAAAACAAGTGAGGGAATCAAAAGCCCGTAACTTATCCATGGGAAAAGCGCGGAATAGAACCAATTAGAGAAGGCAATAAACGTATTCCATAAAGGAATGCCGAGGGACGTACGTACGGGCGGGATACACAGTGTAATTGATCCCAAACCTTCGCATGTTAAGGAGTACACTCCCTGGGGCTTGCCGAATGTGCCCAGATATTCCCAGTAGGGAATCCGGTTGTCATGAAGTTTGATAAACCCGATGACGGATTCTTTCACATAGGCAAACGGATGTTCTTTTATTGCCTCCAGCGCGACAGAACCAAGTATAAAATCCGCTGCCGGCCAACTGCGGTTTACCGAAGGCAGGATATAAGCCTGCATGTCCCAGTAGGCTTTGCGTATATCGACATCCGGAGGAACGTAGCGACGAAGGGTCAACATGGGTTTGGTCCGTTCATCGGGAACGATCCCGGCTACCCACACGACATTATTATACAGATGCCCTCCCTTGAGATCCGATAATCCAAATGAACCGGTAATACTCCAGTTTATACTCACCCACCCGAGAATAATTACGGCTGCCCCCATTGCTACCCACCACAATTTGCGGTTTGGCCGAGCCAAGACAAATAAAACAGCGGCGAAGCCTGCATACATAACCAGCGCGTATTTTGCCAATATCCCGACCGCGCTCCAAAAAAGCGCGTATGCATACCCATGCGCACTCTGCTTGAGAAAAAAATACCCTACTAAGGTGATAAAAAACTGTGCGAGGATTTCGCTCATCAGGTAATTGGTATAGACAACATTTCCCGGGATGAGGACAAAAATACAGGCTATGACGACACAAGTTTCGCGGGAAAAGGACTTTTTGAGAATCAAATAGACGAGATATCCTGACCCACAGAGCAATACTGTTTGCATGAAACGGATGACAAAGGCTGGAAACGGCGTCAGTTGCGCAAAAACAAGAAGCACACTAAAGAGCGGCGGTGCCATGGTCGTCGGGCGCTCATAGGTAAAGTACGGGAGAAACGGATACTGATTGGTACGAAGATATTGTCCAAAAGCCCAAAAGAAATAAGAGTCGATGTTTGCGTTCGCCCAAAAAAAGATGAGATTGAAACATAGCCAGACAACAGTCAACAG
>MFJJ01000020.1 GCA_001780895.1 Candidatus Gottesmanbacteria bacterium RIFCSPHIGHO2_01_FULL_46_14 | reverse complement strand
CCAGAATACCCGCGATAATAGCAAGCGGGAGCACGAATTCGACTTTAAGAAGTGTCAAGCCAATATATACTAAAATCCCGACAATCACCATGAGAATAAGCTGACCACGCACCCACGCACCAAGTCGAGATTCAATTTTCCGTAAAATTTCCAATACCTGTGCCGCAGCTCCATCTCCCATCATCTCAGCAAGCATTGCCTCTACATGCCTCCGTTCAAGAAGAAAATAAAACGCAAAAACGAGAACCGTGAGCGTCGTAAAAATATTGGAAAACAAACCAACGGTCAACCGAACAATATTTTCGCTGATTGGCGCGATTTGCTGCGCAAGAGAACGAGCATCGATATTCCAGTAGGGCAATACTCGCTCAATGAATATGGGCAAATCCCGTATGAAATTAGTAGATTGTGCTATCAATGTGGGAATAGTACCCGCAAGAGAAACACCAAATACACCAAAGACAACCGTATATATTACGAGAACAGATAAAATCCGGGGGATATGCAGCTTCGCGAGGCCTTCGACGAGAGGGCGAAGTGCAGCCATCAAAATAAATGCAATAAAAACGAGAAACAAAATATCTCGAATCTGCACGAGGGCCCACAGCGCAATGAGTAGCGCCACAGTAAATATGATCGTTTTATGAGATATCTCAATCTTATTTGTCATGAGATATAGTATACCATGCGATTCCGTTTTGTTTGCGAAACCAGGTTAACTGCCGCTTTGCGTACTGATATTCAGCCACCGCCCACTTGAGGATAGCCTCATCTTTGGAAATCTCGCCATGTTTAAACGCGAGCAAGGGACCAGCGCCAAGTATGGGCGGTAAATCCTCCCCAACTTCACCGAGTGCCTTATTCCATCGGGATTCTATACGCTCGGTAATTCTCTTCTTGAGCGCTGGTAATGGCATAGTTAAACCTATCCACAGCGCATCGTATTTTGTCACTGTTTGCGGAGAAGTAGTTCCGGCGACTTCTATTGCGCGTATGAGTCGTCTCGGATTTTTCCGATCCGAATTGTTCATCTTTTCTAGTCGATGTATACTCACACGTTTTTGGAGTTCCTCTATTGGGAGCACCGCCAATTGTTTACGAAGTATCCGGTTTGGAGGAATAGAAATTGTATCAATTGATTGTGTTAATGCGCGCAAATAGAATCCTGTCCCACCGACGACTATTGGTAATTTTCCCCGTTTTTGTATATCGTTTATTGCAGACCGTGCGAGTCGTACAAACTGAGCAACACTGAACTCCTGATCAGTGTCCACAACATCATAAAGCCAAATAGGAATTTCCTCCGAACGATCCTTACCAGTAATCGCGTCAAGCCCCCTATATACTTGCCGGGAATCTGCATTAATCAACTCACCGTTGAATTTTTTTGCCAATTTGAGCGCTAATTTTGTTTTTCCCGTTCCCGTCGGTCCGCAGATAATGAGGATTGGTTTCATCGATACGTCCCTGCACGAAGATTGGTCTTATTAATGAGCTCTTCAATGATTTGCCACCGACGTTTTTTTTCTTGATGAGAAACATCGTCTTGGTAAACTTTGTGGGCTGCGGTCATGACGCGATCAGAATACATCGACACGTATGCTTTGGTAAATCCGACCTCTTGTGCTAAATCAACCGTGTTTTGAAATTGCTCCTCGGTTTCCCCACAGAATCCGACGATAATGTCTGTACTTATCGTTACATTTGGAATTTGAGTTTTGAGCTTTGAAATAAGCGCCTTGTACTCATCCGGTGTATACCACCGGTTCATACGACGGAGCACCTCGGAATCGCCGGATTGAAGTGGCAGATGAATATGACGGGATATTTTAGGATTGTTGGCAATCGTTTTAATGAGTTCATCGGAAAAATCCCAGGGATTACTTGAAATAAAATCTATCATTTCGATTCCATTGATTTTACATATTTCTGAAAGTAATTGGGGAAACAGTGTAGGTATTCGCAATCTTCCCAAATGTTTTACGTACGTTATTTTTCTGTTTGCAGTACTCAGATCTGACCCATACGAATTTACGTTTTGACCGATAAGGGTAACGTGTGTAAATTTTTGACTTGCCAGTTGGTAACATTCGAGAAGAATATCGTCAAAGACCCTGCTCACTTCGCGGCCTCGGGTGAATGGCACCACACAAAATGAACAAAAATTGTTGCACCCATTGGTTATCGGGACTAATGCGTGCGTCGCATTTGTCCGGACAGGAGCATGATCAAAACCAACTTCTTCCATCGGTAAAAATTCGTCAACGGCGGGCATTTTCTTTTTGAGCAGAGTAAGCATCTTACCGGTTTTTTCCCGTATCGCCATCCCCACCATACAACCCGTTACGACTATTTTTATATTCCGACCCGCCTCTTTTTCTCGGGCAAGATTATACACAAGCCCATAGACTCTATCTTCGGCCTGCTGTTTAATCATGCAGGTATTGACGACCACGTCATCAGCGTCTTTGATAGAAGTCGATTTGGTATACCCCCGCGCTTCGTATATTGCTGCTATCCGCTCGCTATCGGCAACGTTTGCGGCACACCCAAACGTAACGATATGGTATTTCACGAGGCTAATTGTAACAAATTACGCCACCTGTTGTATTGTTCTTGGAGTTTCCTTGTGATCCGTTTTCCGTCATCTCTTTGTCCAAGTACATCAAGATATGCATACGGTTCAGAGAAAAATACAGAAATGGCTGGAAGAAGCTTTTGAATCCATGGAACAAGTCTCAAATAATCTTTATTCCCCGTACCAGAAATATGCGCAAAAACTATGGATATCTTTTTCCGGTCATTGACACCAGCTATCATATGACCGACGCCGGAAAACCACGTTCCGTCCGGACTTCTTCTTCCGGGAAAAATAGCAACGAGTCCACCAGCATCGAGTTTATTACTTGCCATATGGATACTTTCAACATTTTTCTCGTGTTCTTCTTGAAGATCGTATGTGCGTCGGGGATGAAAAAATCTAAGTAGAGCTCCCATAAAAACCAGCTTACGTTTGTGTCGATTGTGATGGTCAATGTAGACGGGAATAGTATGATGATTCAACGCAGGACAAATTCCATAAAACGCTGAGCTAAAAATGAGATATGCATCACTGCGAGAAGGCAACGAAGCAAAAAGAGAAACAACATCCGCATCGTAGGGATGATTTGCCACAATAACAACCGGTTTGGTTTGAAGGGCAGTTTCTGTTTGTTTTGAATCAAACTCTACAATTAATTTGGTATGAGTTTTTGAGAATATTCTCTTCATCGAAGCTTGAAGACCAATGCGGGCAATATCTTCATTCATCTCAAAAAGCATTGTGCCAAAAAGTGGAAGATGAAAGAGAGTAAATGAGGAAATAGATCACTCCTTCCCAACGATGACTTGAGCGCCGTAGGAGGAGTTATCGGAAAGATCAGCGGCTGCGCTACTGACAGTGTAACCTTCTGCGATATCATTTTTGAGAAGCGAGAGATATTGTTCCTTATCTTTTTTGACATGAATCTCTGTTTTTTTATAGTCTGAAGTAGTAGCATTTCCGGCGTGACCGACTGTATATCCTTTTCCTTCTAAAAACTCTCTCAGCTTGGATGCTGCTCCCGCAACACCACTACCATTGAGTACTTCGACGGTAATATCAGCGCGATTGGGTGCAACCGGAGTAGGCGTGGGAGTTGGCGCTAGGGTTGGCGTCGGGGTAGGAGTCACAAACATTGATGTAACGCTCTCCGGGCCACGGACAGCGACAAGTAACCCTAAGCCAGTGACGATAGCAACGGCTATAACGACCAGTGCCCAGACAATAAGCGATTTACTCGAACCGTTTTCTTTCCCCGAAATTTCGGGCATGACGCCGCTTTGGTTATTACCAAAAATCTCCTCAATAACTGCTTTATCTTTCTCCTTGGGAGCTTCAGCGGCAACGGGCTCAACTTTTTGCTCAAGTTCACTCACTTTTTCTTGTACGTCTACTACTTCCTCTTTGAGCTCGTCAACCACTTCTTTTACCTCTTCCTTTTTGATGGTATCTTCAATTGGTTTTGTCTCACCGGATGCCTCGTCGACGACTTCAACCACCTGCGTAACCATCGGTGCTTCTTTTCCTTCTTCCTTCTTGGGCTTAACAATTTTCTTCTTCGTTAGCATATATCAAGTATACACCAGATCTACCCTCTCCGTGTCAATACAAGGCTGTAATAAAAAAGAGAGCTCCGCGCTGTGGCGTAGGAGCCTCTCAGTTTTCTTTTTCTGTCATTCCGGGCTTGACCCGGAATCAGCGAACAACTTTCTTAAGCGCTTTTCCAGCTGTAAATCCTGGAGTTTTTCGCGCAGGGATATTGATCGTTGCACCGGTTTGTGGATTTCTTCCAGTTCTCGATTTTCTGGATCGAACCATAAACGTACCAAATCCCGTAACAACTACTTTATCACCTTTTTTAAGTGAGTCTGTTATGGAACCAAATACGGCTGCGACACTCTCGCGAGCTGCTTTTGCCGTGAGATTAGCTTTCTTTGCGACGACTTCAACCAGATCTGCTTTTGTCATCTTTCAATTCACCTCCTCTGGACAGAAGGATAGAGCAGGCTAAAAAATTTTGGGGATTGATCGAACAATCTCTACGAGGCAATGTAGAGAATTTAGCGCGCGGTGTCAAGATGGTAGTTTAAATAGCACGAAATACGAAAAGGCTAAGCCTTGGGGTACTTTAAGGCTTAGCCTTTTGCTACTTTGCTATCTCTGTCGCCCTCAGTTCGCGTACCACCGTAATTTTAATTTGCCCCGGATAGGTAAGTTTTTTCTCAATTTCGCTTTTGAGCTGACTGGCCATAATTGTTGCAGTACTATCGTCAACCCTACCCGGATCAACCACTACTCTGAGCTCTCTTCCTGCTTGAAACGCAAATGCTTCTCGGACTCCTTCATGTCCTTTTGCGATTTCTTCTAAATCTTTCAGACGCTTTACATACGCGTCGTAATTTTCATATCGAGCACCCGGTCTCGAACCGGAAATTGCATCTGCTATATAAACGAGTACCGCTTCTATGGAGTTAAAGGGAGTATCCTCATGGTGTTGAGCGACACAATCGATCACTCGAGAGGGGATATTATACTTTTTGAGGATCTGCACTCCCAGCTCAACATGACTTCCTTCGCCGTCTGTTGCCACTTTTCCGATGTCATGAAGGAGACAGCCTAACCGAACAATATTAACGTCTGCGCCCACTTCTTGAGCCAGGGCAATACCAATTTTGGTTTCCTCGAGCGTATGGGCAATCATATTTTGCCCATAGGAAAAACGGTACTTAAACCGCCCGAGTAACGCAACGACCGGTGCCGGTAAATTGTATACACCGAGAGCATGGCAGAGCTTCTGTCCTTCTTCAAACATGATGCGTTCGATTTCCCCTTTCACCTGTACTACCACTTCTTCAATGCGGCCAGGTTGCACCCGACCATCTCGCAAAAGTCGTTCGAGGCTGACCCGCGCAATTTCCCGACGTACTGGATCGAAACACGATAACCGGATCACCCCTTCTTCATCTAAATCCACATCTACACCCGTCGCCGTCTCAAACGCCCGAATATTTCTTCCCTCTTTTCCGATAATTCTCCCCTTCATCTCTTCATCGGTAACTTTTATGATAGATACGGTAAATTCCGCAACGTAGTCCGTCGCTCCGTGCCGCATGGCGTCTACCAATATCTCTCTGGCTTTTTCTCCTGACTCTTCCTTGGCCCTGTCTTGCGCTTCCCGAATTTCGCGAGCCATCTCTTCCTGTAGTTGATCTTTCAGCGCACTTAAAATTTGCTGGCGCCCTTCATCTCGTGTCAGATGTGCGACATGCTCAAGCTTAGTAATGTGTTCTTTTTGGAGCCTGTCAACTTCACCTTCGCGACGCTTTAGTTCTTCAGTCTTTCTCCGCAGTTCATCTTCTGCTTCCCGACGAATCCGCAGTGCCTCGTCTTTGGCTTCCAGTACAATTTCTTTGGCTTGTGCTTGTGCGAGTGAGACATCAAGGACAAGAGGAACAGGAACAGTTTGTGGCTTCTGAGGAGTAGACGTCTTAACCGCCGGCACAGTGCGTTTGCTGCCTTTTTTGGGCTTCACGAGACCCGATAGCGTCTTGAGTACGTCTAACATGAATGTTGAAGGCTATGAAGAGGGACCGCGATTTAGACGGTTCTTTTTATAGAAAACGAGGTCAAAAATTCTTTTTCCATCTTCATAACCTTATATGGGTATTTTACCTTTTTGTGACAGTGGCGTCAATCACGCGACGAGCGAGCGATCCATCAAATCCTCGGCGCAAAAGAAAATCCATAAGTTTCTTTTTATCTTGTATAGTTTTTGCCTTCGATTGAAGTGCTTTTTTTGCCAAGTCTTCCTGATTTTCAATTTCCGAGGATAAAACCTGTTCAATAATGTCTCGAGCAACTCCTTTACTCAAAAGTTCGTACATAATGAGCTTTTTCCCCTTCGGCTTTCTTCCTTGACGGGCTCCTATCCACCATTGCGCAAATTTCACGTCATCGACATACCCAAGTTCCCGCAACCGTTCGGTGATCTTTTCACTAAGACTAGTACTTTTCTTGTGGAGATACTCTCGAATTTCCTTTTCGCTGCGGGGACGGAAGGAAATAAACCGAAAGGAACCATCAAGGAGCTTCTGATACTGACCTTCACTCTTCATCTTCCACACCCATTGCGACTTTTGTATGGGTTTGGCCTGACCGGACGCCTTTCCAGATAGCATCTGTTATTTCTTTGGCAAGTTTCGCGTTTTCCCGAAGAAATATTTTTGCTGCTTCCCTTCCTTGTCCGAGCATTTGCTGACCATATTTTAGGAATGCACCGGATTTTGAAAGGATTCCAAGCTCTAATCCAACATCGATAAGCCCCCCTTCTTTGGAGATTCCATCATGCATGACGTCAAATTCCGCTACGCGGAACGGCGGAGAGACTTTGTTTTTTACGACCCGGACGCGGTGACGGCTTCCGATGACGCGGTCACCGTCTTTGAGGCTTTCAATTTTACGCGAATCCATACGGATGCTGGCATAAAACTTGAGTGCCATCCCTCCGGTTGTCGTCTCGGGATTACCGAACATGACCCCTATTTTTTGCCGCAATTGATTTGTAAATATAACGACTGTTTTGGATTTAGAAATGACTGCGGTTAATTTTCTCAGCGCCTGCGACATAAGTCGGGCATGGACACCCATCATGCTGTCTCCCATTTCTCCTTCAATTTCTGCTCTTGGCACAAGCGCTGCCACAGAATCAATAACGATAACATCTATTCCTCCGCTTCGGATAAGGGTTTCGGCTATTTCAAGTCCCTGCTCACCGGTATCCGGTTGCGAGATCAGCAGATCATCAAGTTTTACTCCCAAAACCTCTGCCCATTGGGGATCAAGTGCGTGTTCTGCGTCGATAAACGCTGCAACGCCACTGTTCTTTTGTGCTTCGGCAATAATAGAGAGACACACGGTTGTTTTGCCTGATGCTTCCGGTCCATATATTTCGACAATTCTTCCCCGTGGTACACCGCCGACACCGAGTGCTAAATCAAGGGGCAATATACCGGTAGAAATGACACCAATTGCATCTCTCACATGTGCTTTTTCCCCGAGTTTCATAATGGATCCCTTGCCGTACTGTTTTTCAATTTGATCCATGGCAAGTCGAATGGCTTGTAGTTTTTGATCTTGAGGCATAGAATTCGTCCCATTCTTACACAAAAAGTGATAGAATACAAGCAGACAACGGGTCGCCTCACCGGCGACCCGCCGACGAGGCGGGGCGTAGCTCAGTTGGTAGAGCACACGGCTGGGGGTCGTGTGGTCGCACGTTCGAATCGTGTCGCCCCGACCAAGAAACGAGTCAGTCGCAGCAATATTTTCGAGGGCTCGCGCGGTGCGGGCGCGCGAGAAGGATGCAAAGCTCTGGCGAAAAGTTTCCACTCTAGCACAAGCTTCCCAAGGTCAAGCAGAAAAAGAAACTCTACTGGCTCGTTTGACAGTGCCGATCGACGTTTCGTTGCATCACTTTTTTGACATAGTAGGCAGAATATTTTCATGTGAGTAGGCGTAAAATTGAAGGTATGGCAGCTACTTTGCAGGTAACGCATGTGAGCAAGTCGTACAACTCGCCTCTGTTTGAGGAGGTGGCTTTAGCGGCAAACAGCCCTGTAAGAATTGGCTTAATTGGTGACAATGGATCGGGAAAATCAACATTTCTAAAAATTCTAGCAGGGAAAGAGACTCCCGACCAAGGTGAGGTTGTTTTGGGTCGTGATACCAAAATTGGGTATTTGGAACAAGAAATTGTGGCTGACACTTTTGACGTGTCGGGGGGAGAAAAGAAGATTTTACGACTCACGGAGTTGTTTTATTCAAACTACGACGTGTTACTTCTGGATGAGCCAGATAACCACTTGGATTTAGACCACAAGCTATGGTTTGAAGACTTGGTAAGAGACTCTGGAGGGATACTAATTGTTATTAGCCATGATCGAAGGTTTCTGGAAAGCGTGGTGGATAAGATATGGCATTTAGAAGAAGGGAGAATTAAGGAATATCCGTTTGGTTACACCAAGTTTAGAGGTATATATGAGGGAGAGATGACCTCCAGACAACACTTGTGGAAAGTTCAGGAAAAGGAAAGATTGAGACTGAAGGATGTTGTGGCTAGACTACAGAGGTATGCAGCGGCTAATAGAAAACTGTCTGGTAGGTACCACAGTGCAGTCAAAAGGCTGGAGAGGTTTGCGGATCAGATGGTGGAAAAGCCGCCAGAGGACAAACGCATCGGCTTAGGTGTCAAGCTGGAAAAACAACACAAACGTAAAACAGCAATTTATTTGAAAGATGTGCAAAAGACTTATGGGAACATCCGGGTGCTTACCGGACTAAGCC
>MFJJ01000019.1:42449-45417 GCA_001780895.1 Candidatus Gottesmanbacteria bacterium RIFCSPHIGHO2_01_FULL_46_14 | reverse complement strand
TATATTTTTTCCTATAATGAGAATGGGTGTGAAGCTAAACCACCAGTCGGGTTGACCTCCATTACTGTTTATTGCTATCTTCAAAAGCCCTGGCAACGCTCGGACTGTTAACTGTCAATCTTTTTATTGTTAATTCCGAGGCCTTGTTATTAGCTAGCCTCAAATTGTTATCCGATTTGAGTAAATATTCCTTAACCTTATTAAGGTGATCAATTGTTTTATCTATCTCTTCGATAGATTTACTAAATTGTTCAGCGGCTAAGCTGTAATTTCTAGAGAAAGAATCTTTGAAGGCATTCATATTAGCTTCAAAGTTAGTGACATCGATGTTTTGATTTTTAAGAGCTAAGATGGTTCGTCGTAATTCTTGTGATTTCAAATTACCTTGACGCAAAAATCCAATGATGGTAATAAAATGTTGAGGTCTTATTGCGTACATATTTGGATAATCCTGCGCCGTAACAATATCATCATAAAATTCATTGTCTTTTTCCAATAAACTAACTAGCACAGCATATTCGCATTTTTTCTCTTTACGATCTTTGTCTAATTCTTTGAAAAAGTCTTTATTTTTATGTTTAGTTGAAGTTTCATCGTCCTCATTCTTCATTTCAAACATGATGGATAAGATTTCATTGCCATCATCGTCGTATTCTCGATAGATATAGTCTCCCTTGGAACCTGACGCAGAAATTTGGTTGTCTTTATCAAATTGAGCCTTGGGAAAAGCAATTGGCCGAAGTTTATTAAACTCGTTTTCGCAATGAACTTCTAATGATTCGCCGATCATCTTGGTACTCATTCTTGAACGCATCTCTTTAAGAGATACCAATGCAGTTTCACTTGCTTTAAGTTGATCTTGATACTTCTGTTCGCTTAATTCTTTTTGATGTTTAATTTCTTGGATTTCAAACTCTTTATCGCCTAATTTTTTACGATAGTCTTCTTCTAGCTTTTGACGTTCTTCTAGAGATTTAACCCTAGTTTCAGATTCGACTTGTTTTGTAATACTTTCGAGTTTTGTACTAAGCGTGGTAATTTCTTGATCTTTCTTTGTAAGCGTTTCTTTCGCCCTATTGATAATGTCTTTTTCTTTAAGTTCTGCCTCAAGTCCTTTTTCTTTTTCAATAATACGTTTTGCTGCCTCTAGTTGCGCGTTGAACTCATCAGTTTTAATTGATTTGATGAGGTTATCAATAGTTGTTTTATCAATATCTGTTTCGTGTATTGATTTGAGATCGATTAAATCTCCCTTTTGAGCATCCTCATTAAGGATTAGTGTATTTTCATCTTGAATTGATACTTTAACTTTTTTCATAATTTTAAAAACAATTTTTATCTATTTCCCTTTGCTCGATTGTGGGTTTTGCATAACATCTCGCAGTTCCTAACCTCTGTTGCACCTCCTTTACTCCATGCTGATACGTGATCAGCGTCCATTTCACCAAAACTCCAAATTTTGTTCTTGTTAGCGTCATGCCCAACTGCACAAAGAGAACAATTTGATTTCTTTTTAGTATTAGCTTCGAGAGTCTGCATTTCATAAACAGCTCTTTTGGTTGGTTCATCAAAAATACGAATATTAAGCAATTTTGTGTCTTTATTATCTCCCAAAATATACTCGAAAATTCCCTTTTTATCTTTAACAACAAAATCGCCATAGAGCTTACGTACGTAGGCTGACACTTTGGTTGGGTTATATGATCGTTTGTGATACTCCTCGTAAAATCGTCCCCATTCGAGCCCGCGCATTTCGGTTTCTACGTCGACAAACACACTAGATACCCAATCAATGACTATGTTGAAATATTTTTTCAAGTCATTAATATTTTTGTCTTGGCGGTGTTTGCTCATGTAATCGCCAATATTGCCTTTACTTACCCAATCCAGAGCACGTTCTAAAAAATCCTGCCTATTGGCACTACCTGATACATACGCACTCCATTTTTGGATGTTAGCGTTTTGGCTATTGCTGAATTCCTCTTTAGCTTTAGTTACGAATGGGCCAGAATACACAGCGTTATGTAGTTCCTGATTATTCAGTGGAACGCCTGCAATATTTATGGTCTTGAACCATTCTTTGATCTGACTCTCCGTTCCTACGCACTCATAAATTAGCAGTTTTGTTTCTAGAATCTTTTTTTGCTTGTCTTTTGCCATATTGCCAAAAATCTGTGGCATCCCATTTTCATCTTTGATTGCAAACTTGTTTGTAATAAATCGTCCGAGACTAGTTATGCGTTGTTGTCCATCTAACACTTCGAATGTGTCTTTGCCAACTTTATTGAATCTATTTCATTTCGGAAGTGGTAACCGGATTTATTATTCTCCAATAGTGAAACCGTACTTGTCGCAGGCTGTATTATGATCGCTTATCCATCCAGATAAAGAAACCTCTGAATTTGGTCGTATAATTCTAGCCATAAATTCAATCATTGTTAAAGGAATTAAACTTCCTTTTTGTGCCTGCTGATAACAGTTTTTTAAATTCATTAGATTGCTTTGTCCGTTTTGGCATAGTTGTTCCGGCTCCCATTGCTCCTGCTTAGCCAATGAATAATTTTGATTCATTTGTGTTATCGCCTCATCAAGACATGAAGACATCTTTTGAACTGTGGGATCGGCTAAGATAAAGGGGGTTACAATTAAAACGGTTATTATGACAGCTACTGAGACAATTATTTTCAATTTGCTTTTAGATTTAACTTGAACGCTAGAACCGTTGCTATTTTGTAAACCTAGAACTGCATCAACGTCATTTTCTACCCAGCCTTTTGCCAACAATCCTTGTCTTATGGTTTCCGTATCAGTACCCTTAGATCTCTCAGCTTTAACATAACTCAGCAACTCTTCGGTAACCATAATATTGTTATAACACAGAGCATCTCAAATTAATAAGATTCGTTTTCAGCTACAATGACTTATCCCTGTGGTAGAATTGCCCCATGTATACGTACGGAAATGTGGC
>MFJJ01000019.1:0-42422 GCA_001780895.1 Candidatus Gottesmanbacteria bacterium RIFCSPHIGHO2_01_FULL_46_14 | reverse complement strand
TGTGGCACACGGAAGTAGAATCGGGAAACTTTTTTTTCTCACTCTTGGTGGAGTAAGTTTTCTATTGCTTATATTTTGGCTTGTTCGGCGGACCAATTCCAATATTATCTCTCCTATTCCTGATAACCCAAAACAAGAAAAATCTGTCGTTTCTGCAATATTCACCAAGAAAAAATCTCCAGATAAACTCGGGAAACAAATCCAAAAAGTCGTCAACAATCGTTGGGTCAACTATTCAGTCTTTGTCGAGGACTACAAATCCGATTTTTCGCTGGGGATAAATGAATCGGTCATATATACGGCTGCTTCCGTCAATAAATTGCCCATTCTGACTGCCCTTTATTACAACGTAGAAAAAGGAGACATAGATCTTGACCGCGTCATTACACTTCAAAAAAGCGATATCCAAAATTATGGCACGGGATCAATCCGCTACGATACTCCCGGCGCCACGTATTCCATTAAAACACTTGCTAAACTCATGATCCAACAAAGTGACAATACGGCAGCCTATATACTGGCAAATAACATTGTAGGCATTGACGACATCCAAACTCTCATGACGAGCTGGGGCCTTACCCAGACAGATATGGCCAACAACAAAACATCCAATCGCGACATCGCCATCCTCATGAAAAAACTCTACAACAGGCAAGTTGCCGGTGAAGCCTATACTCTGGAAATGCTCTCATTTCTCAAAGACACCGACTTTGAAGACCGGCTACCCGCGCTTCTTCCAGATACGGCGGTCGTCTACCATAAAATCGGAACAGAAGTTGGAGTTTTACACGATACGGGTATCGTCGTAGATGGAAATATGATCTACTACATTGGAATTCTCACGACTGATGAAAATAACGATGAGGAAGCGACGCAAATAGCCTCTCAAATTTCTAAAACTGTCTACGATTACATGAAGCAATAGCCCTTGTCATCCCGGACGTAGCGAAGCGAAGATCCGGGATCCAGAGAGAATAAAAACTGGATTCCGGGTCAAGCCCGGAATGACAAACGGGAACTAGGCGTTGAGTTGAGGGTGACGAACGAGCGGGGTCACCTGTCGCTCGCGGGAAAGAGGACGCACAAGGACATGCTTTAATACTTCATCCATATGCTCAACAAAGTGAAACGTTAAATCAGTCAAAACACTTTTGGGTATATCCTCCAAGTCTTTTTTGTTATTCTTTGGCATAATGATCGTCTTAATACCGGCCCGATGGGCAGCTATCACTTTTTCTTTCACGCCCCCGATTTCCAGAACGCGGCCGCGAAGCGTGATTTCTCCGGTCATGGCAACCGTTCGTTTCGTCGGAATTCTTGTAAATGCCGACACGAGTGCTGAAGCGATAGCCGCACCAGCCGAAGGTCCGTCTTTAGGAACAGCCCCTTCCGGCACATGAACATGCACATCAATCTTTTGGAAAAACTTTTCAGCAAGTCCCAGCATCTTATAGCGACTTCGAATATAGGAAAGTGCAGCTTGTCCCGACTCTTTCATGACGTCGCCTAATTGACCCGTGAGAATGAGGCTTCCCTTGCCGGGCATAAGGGCGACTTCAATAAACAATATATCTCCACCTGCTTCGGTCCAGGCAAGACCGGTGGTCATTCCTACTTCATCCTTTTTCTCGGCAAGATATGACGTAAATTTATATGGCCCCAAAAAATCGTGTAGATTCTTTGGCATGATTGGGATTGTTTCTGTGTGACCGTTTGACGAATCCGCAATTCGTTTGGCGACTTTTCTAAAGAGCGTGGCTATCTGCCGTTCAAGATTTCGGACACCGGCTTCTCTCGTGTATCGCCGGATAATTTCGTAGAGGGCTTTATCGGACAAATCGACAATACTCGTTGGTACGCCATGGAGCTCCCGCTGTTTTTCAAACAGAAAGTCCTTTCCTATGTGAAACTTCTCTTCCTCTGTATAGCCGGGAAAATGAATAATTTCCAATCGGTCCCGAAGTGCGGGAGGAATGGTATCCAAAACGTTACAGGTCGTAATGAAAAATACATCCGATAGATCAAATGCGACTTCGAGATAATGATCGGAGAAGGCGAAATTTTGCTCCGGGTCGAGCGCTTCAAGAAGTGCTGAGGAAGGATCACCCCGAAAATCGGTCCCCACCTTGTCTATTTCGTCGAGCATGAATACCGGATTTTTTGTTCCTGCTTGTTTGACGCCCTGAATGATGCGGCCGGGAAGGGCACCAACATAGGTTCGGCGGTGTCCGCGAATTTCCGCTTCATCCCGAATCCCGCCTAGAGATATTTTTACAAACTTCCGCCCGAGCGAACGCGCAATCGACTTGCCTATAGACGTTTTTCCCACTCCGGGGGGACCCACAAAACACAAAATAGTCGGTGCGGACTTACTCTTTTTCTCCTTGGTATCTCCCTCAATAACGCTTGATCGTAGTTTCATGACCGCCAGGTACTCCAAGATCCGTTCCTTCATTTTCTTGAGACCGTAGTGATCTTCGTTGAGCACATTCTCGGCGTCTTTTATGATCACATTGTTGGGACTCGACACCGACCAAGGAAGTTCGACGAGCCAGTCGAGGTAAGTGCGCAGATACGAGGCCTCGGGATTATATGGGGACATTTGGGCAAGCCTCGAGAGCTCTTTATCTGCCTTTTTCCGTACGTCTTCGGGCATGTTTGCTTTCTTAATCTTATCGGAGAGGTCCTTTGTTTCTTTGTTTTCTCCCTCCTCACCTAACTCTTTTTCTATCGTCTTCATGCGCTCCCGCAGTACTTGCTCCCGCATCGATTTATCAAATTTCTCTTGCGTCTTACTTGCAATTTTCTTTTCCAGTTCCAGTACTTTGAGTTCCCGGGAGAGATGGGAAATCTCTTTTTCCAAGCGCTCCCGGACGGAGGTAAGCTCCAAAAGCTCCTGTCGTTCGCTGGGTTTGATATCCAGAACTCCGGCGACCTGGTTGGACAGCTGGAGCGAGGTAACTCCGGACATGATATTCATAAACATCAAAAAGTCCATCGACTTCCCCAAATTGACGGCGCGTCGGAGCTCGTTAACCAGGTGTCTTGTAAGCGCCCGCACTTCATCATTGTCCTCAATGGTATCCTCGACGGGCATGACGCGGGCAACAAAAAACGGTTCGATTGCTTCGTAGGAAAGAATTTGCACTTTGGTAATTCCACGAACCAGAGCGTTGATCTCTCCTTCGTTCTTCATCATCTGAACAATCTCACCGACTGTAGCGGTACTATAGAGGTCTCCCGGCGTTGGGTCGTTGATGTTGCCATTCCGTTGCATGACGAGAACTACCCGTTTACCTGAAGACTGTGCGGCCTCTATTGCAGCAACGGATCGCTGCCTTCCAAACGTAAGAATCATCTCTGTGTTGGGAAACACGATACCATCGCGAATGGGGACAACCGGAAGAACTTGTTGGCTTTGTTCAATTTCTGTCATATTTGGCACTCAAGTATAACAACTGCTAAAACGTCCGTCAAGAGGGCTACTTGAACTCAGATAATAATAAAGGCAAGTCAGCTACGTCAAGTGACGACTCAACAAGCGTAGATTTTTCAAGCGCCGGTTCCCGATCTTCGCTTGTGGGTTTTTCTTCTTTATACAAGACACCCAGGGGAATTTTATCTCCCCACTCCATTGCTTTTTCTATGGCGCGGATTTTATTTTCCGGCTGCTCTAATTTATATAACCTACTCCTGTACCATGCATATGTGTGAACCTTGTCGAATGTGACGCAGGGTTGGAGCATATCCAGAACCGAAAATCCTTTATGGCTAATAGCCTGGACAATAAGCTCTGAAAGCCCCGGAATATCTCCGGCAAATCCACGCGCGACAAACGTGGCTCCGGCGGTCAGCGCCAGGGTCAAAGGGTTGATCGGTTCATCGGTAACCCCATCGGGCGTTGATTTGGTTTTAAATCCCGGTTTTGCGGTGGGCGATGCTTGGCCGGTCGTCAATCCATAGACTTGGTTATCATGAATAAGGACGGTGACATTGGGATTTCTCTTGGCTGCGTGGATAAAATGATTACCTCCCTCGCCTAAACAGTCACCATCACCACACACACAAATCACGGGCAGCTTGTGATTGGCGACCTTCGCGCCCTGCGCAACCGGCAGCGCCCGACCGTGAAGCCCTTCAAAGGCGTACGTGCGCATCCAATCGTACATATTGCCATGGCAACCAATACCGTAAACCAAAAGCGCATCATCAGGACCAATGCCCAATTTTGCAAGAGCTATTTTGAGCGCAGTCCAAATACCATAGTCACCGCACCCAGGACACCAGGTGGGAAGAAAACCAGTCTTAAATGATTCTGATGTTATTGACGCCATATCTCATCTGGAAAAAAGGGCCGTCCGTTAAACTTGAGAATTTTTTCCTTGATTTCTATCCCCGTATGTTCCCGGATCAAGGATGCAAGTTGTCCGGTGCCATTTTGCTCAACATCAATAATCCTCTTGGCTTTGCCTAAAAGCTCAATAGTAGCCTCTCCCGGAAACGGATAAAGCCACGGAAAATGAACAATATTTGCTGATTTTCCCTTGATTGCTTCCTGAAGTGGGCCTCTGGATGTCCCCCAGGTGACAAATGTAATATCCGCTGATTCTTCTCCGTACACCACTGGCTTCATAATATCTTTTTGGATGGCGACAAATTTTGCTAACCGCTTTTTTGCCATGGCCACCCGTTTGTCTGCTGCTTCGGCAACGTGCCCTGTCTCGTCGTGCTCATAAGAATTGGCAAAATACTGGCCGTGCGGCATACCCGGAAGACTTCTCGGAGAAACTCCATCCTGGGTAAACTGATATCGCTTAAATGAATCGTCGGTGGGAAGATCCTCTTTTTTTACGAGCTTTCCGCGATCAATGACCACATCTCCTTTAAAATGCTCCTCAGAAATACACCAGAGGCTTTCATTGAGATATTTATCGGTAAGGATAAATACCGGTACCTGATAGCGATCAGCGAGGTTAAACGCATGGATCGTTAAAGCATACGCTTCTCGGGCATCAGACGGTGCCAATACAATACGCGCAAATTCACCGTGGCCGGCTGAGATGACAAACCGAAGTTCTCCTTGCTCCGTCCATGTGGGCATTCCGGTTGCGGGCCCTGCACGCATGCCCATATCGATAACCAAAGGCGCCTCGATCATACCGGCAAGCGACAATCCTTCCACTTGGAGTGCAAATCCTCCTCCTGAGGTTGCCACCATACTCCGGACTCCGGCAACGGAGGCGCCAATTGCCATATTGATACCTGCTGTTTCATCTTCTGGTTGTTTATAGACAAGATTAAGACTCTTGGCATGATCAGCGAGGAACGTGATCAGGGAGTTGATTGGCGTCATGGGATAAATTGCCGCAAATTTAAGCCCCGCACGCACCGCACCAACACCAAGTGCTTCACTCCCATTGATGACGAGTTGCTCTCCCTTTTTTTCACCCGGAGCCAGTTTCATACTCTCTCTATTCAACTTTTTCGCCTCATCGTATCCTGCCCGAGCTATCTCAAGATTGTGATTAACCACTTCCGCGCCTTTCTTTGCAAACTGATCACGGATGACGCTTGCCAACACTTCAAACTCGGCTCCGAGAATTGCAACGCAGGCGCCGAGAGCGACGGTATTTCGCATAACTTGTTCTCCGTTATTTGTTCTTATAATTTCGGTAAGCGGTATAGACAGTCCCCCATCTACTTGTCCGTCTTTGGGGTCATACACAACGACCGCACCGGCACCCAGCTCTTCTTTATGCAGGTCTATGGTTTCCTTATTGAGCGCAACGAGAATGTGAACATCACGATTCAAAGAGGTAAACGGAGTGGTAGCAATTCGTACCGTAATCACGTTATGACCGCCACGGATGAGCGAAGGATATTCATTAGTCGCAAAAACATGATAGCCGACGCGCGCAAATGCCCGCGCAAGCATCGTTCCGGAAGATAGTATGCCAAATCCCGCCTCTCCCCCAATTTTTAATGTTACACTTTGCAACATATATACGTTTAGCTTACCATATTCGTATGAAATCAGTCGAAGGATTGCTCCGGTCTCACGCGAAATCCTCCAAAGAAGCTATTGTGGCAGTTGATCCGGATACTGATAAACATTTATCCATCACCTATCAACAATTGGTTTTGCTCGTCAGACGTACTGCTTCGTATCTTACCGCATTGGGTATTACCAAAGGCGATCGGTTTGCCATCCTCATGCCCAATGCTCCGGAAGTGCTCATCTTTGAACTCGCCGGCGCGCTCCTTGGCGCAACAACGGTCCCCTTGGATTTCAAACGAGACACACTGGAACGTAAAATTTTCAAACTCCAAGATACCCAATCAAAAGCGCTGTTTATTAAGGTTGATAACGGAGGGACGAACGATATACCCCAACTTTCCGGACTCCATGTAATTTTCTGGTCTTCGTTTGACGAATTTCAATCTCTTCTTCCCAAACCCACTCCATTGTTGACACATGGCGACTCAAGCGATCACTACGTCATCCTCTATACATCCGGAACGACTGCCCATCCCAAAGGCGTACTCCTCTCTCAGCGAGCCTGCTTACTCAACGCCATGGGCATTATCGATTGGCAGAAATTTACCAGTAGGGATCGGTTTAACATTATTCTACCTCTTCACCATATTAACTCAACTGAATTCTGTCTGAGCATGCTTTTGGTTGGTGGAACTATAATTCTTAACAGTCGCTATTCAACCAGTAAATTCTGGCACATCATCAATACGTACGAAGCCACCAATACGAGCATTGTTCCGACGATCCTCCATGATCTTCTTGTTCGTCAGAAAGAATATACAAAAGCGCCATCACTTAAACGAATATGTATTGGTTCGGCGCCGGTTCTCCCCGAGGAAACATTACGGTTTTATAAAATCTTCAAAATTCGCGTCGTTCAAGGATATGGCCAGACGGAAACGGCTCTACGTGTTTCCGGCGTCCCGATCGACACAGATGAAACGCAATACCGTTCGTTGGTCAAAAACAATACGATTGGTGTAGAACTTGCCAATAATCACCTCGCTATCATGGATGAGCACAATAATGAGAAAAAAGAAAATAAACATGGAGAAATATGCATAAGCGGTCCAATATTGGCCGATGGATATTTGAATAATCCCGAAGAAACAAAAAAATCGTTTATCGACGGTTGGTTTCATTCGGGAGATCTGGGACACTGGAAGAAAATCGATGGACAGAAATATTTTTTTATTATCGGGAGAATTAAAGAAATTATTATTAAAGGAGGCGTCAATATCTCTCCTTCAGCCATTGAGGATGCGCTTCTTAAAGCCTACCCCCAGATCGATGAAGTCAGTGTTGTGGGATATCCGGATGAACGCATGGGTGAGGAAATAGCAGCAGCAATAGTTCTTAAAAGGCCGAGCCTTAGGGCGCTTCAAGGCTCGGCCTTAACTGTTCCCGGACTTTCTCTTTATGAAACTCCGAAAAAAATATTCTTTGTTGATAGTCTTCCTAAAACATCAACCGGTAAAATTCAACGAGTGGAAGTAAAAAAACAGATCGCCGAGCTTCTCAAAAACGAAGAACAGAAACTTTATTACGTGCGCAGAATTAAACCAAACGAAACAGATATACTCGAAAAGGCAGTTGCGATAAATAACCAGCGCTGGCTTGGATTACCTTCAACTCTGGAGGAATTTTGTGCTCGAACACAAAATGGACTCGTATTTGGCGCGTTTGAAGAAAAAGAAGGCCTCGTCGGAACGCTTTCGTGTGTTCAGGTATCCAATGTCGATAAAATAAAGACCTGGAATCAAGCCACAGGGAACGGTACGCTCTCCAATCATGATTCGAATGGAGATACGCTCCTTTGCGTAGCCATTTCTGTCAAAAATACCACAGGTGCCAAGCCGTATCACACCGGAGGTGTTAAAAGTATCGAAGAATATGTGAAGTCAGGAAAAGATCATGTCTTGGAGTTTCATCGCAAACCAAAAGGAGGAATTGGTGGAGCAACGGTGTGGAAGATACTTAAAAATGGCCGGCCGAATGACAAAGAATCCATGGGCTATAACGTGCTTATGAAGTATCCGGAAATTACCAAAAACACAAAAATCGTCCGCAGCAACACGTCTTCTCCGAGTGTTCTTCTCATCGAACACGCCCTCCTCTACGCTCGGGACCACGAGATCCGAAACGTCATCGCCTTCTCGAGACCTGCGGGATTCCGCAAGTATCTGGCCTTGTCATTCCGGGCTTGACCCGGAATCCATGCCTTTTCTGTTCTGGATCCCGGCTCGGGGGCCGGGATGACAACACAAAATTATGGATAAAGCTGTTTCCCGTCCTGACCGGTGATAATAATTGCCATCACCGGACATGATTTTGCTGCATCCAAAAGCGCTTGGTCACTTTCTTCACTCGCGGAATCGAGGATTATTGCTTTGGCCTCATCATCCAGTGCCCACGCTTTTGGCGCGAGCGCAATACACGTCGCCGCACCGATACACAAACTGCGGTCAATCCTCATCGTGAGTTTGCGGATTTTTCTTTTGGATTTGGGATCATTTGGATCCATACCCACACTATACTGCAATATCTATTCCGCAATCAATATAAAATGATTTGAATCATTTTATATATTTGATTCCGGCCTTTTGGAGTACTTCTAATGGGAGAGTAGCACATTTTATTCGAGACGGTGTGAGACTTGTACCTAATATTGTCGTTATATCAATGACAGATAATTTCATAATTTTATTTATGTTCATGCCTTTTACCATTTCAGTCAACATTGACGCACTTGCCTGACTAATTGCACATCCCTCTCCATTAAATGCAACATTTTCGATTTTGTTATTTTTTACGTTAATTTCCATAATAATCTTATCACCACACGTAACATTCCCCTCTTCCATCACAACATCAGGTTTCTCCAGATGTCCGAAATTTCGGGGATGTTTATAGTGATCTAAAATGTTCTCGCGGTAAATATCCATGGGAATATAAAATGATTTGAATCATTTTATGTAAATAATTGTTTGACTTTTTCTAACCCTGCAATCAGAGCATCTACGTCCTCTTTTGTCGAGTATATATAAAAAGAGGCACGGGCGGTGGCAGATATTTTAAGATACTCATGGAGCGGCATGGCGCAGTGATGGCCGGCCCGAATACAAACATTGTCTTCATTGAGAAGTTGGGCAATATCATGCGCATGCACGCCATTCATCGTAAACGCTATGACACCTCCGCGATCTTGGGGACCGTAAATAGAAACGCCTTTTAGTTTTTTCAGTTGTTTGAGCGCATAGGCGGTGATTTCCACCTCATGAGCCCGGACATTGTCCATGCCGAGTTTTTGTAAATAATCAATTGCAGCTCCAAATCCTATGACTCCGGCAATATGCGGGGTCCCTGCTTCAAACTTGTGAGGGGGTTTTGCAAATACGGTTTTTTCTACGTGTACTTCCTTAATCATCTCACCACCATATTGATACGGGGATAACTCTTCTAATCGTTCCATCTTTCCCCACAGTACACCGACACCCGTTGGACCCAACATCTTATGACTGGAAAACGCAACAAAGTCAGCTCCCCATGCTTGTACATTCATAGGCATATGCGGCGCAGCCTGGGCTGCGTCGACTAAAACTAAACACTGCGGGTTAATTCGTTTTACTATTTGACTAATGTGGCCAATGGGATTGATAGTCCCTAAAACATTGGATACGGCAGTGATTGCGAGTATTTTTGTTTTTGGCGTAATTAAATGATTTAAATCATTTAATAGAAGCTCACCTTCTTTTCCTAGTTCCCATACTTTCAACGTTGCCAACTGTTGCCAAGGAACAAAATTCGAGTGGTGTTCCATGATTGAGACCACAATTTCATCACTCTTTTTTATGCCGCTAGCAACAAGATTGATAGATTCTGTTGTATTTCTTGTAAATACTATTTCATCGCGGCTTGGCGCATTGATAAATCGAGCTACTTTATCTCGAACATTCTCATATTCCGCTGTCGCTTCTTCAGAAATCGTGTAAATACCTCGAAAAATATTTGCGCAGTATTTGATATAGTACTCGTTCTCTTTATCAATGACAGATTGCGGCTTTAAACTCGTTGCCGTTGAATCGAGATACACGACGCGTTTACCGTTAATTCTTCTCTTGAGCAGTGGGAAATCTGCACCGTTACATTTTAATGAGGACATCATCCCCTTCAACTTTCACCTCATATGAGGAAACGTCCGCTGGCGGGGGCAGGGCAAGTACTTTGCCCGTCGTGACATCAAATTGTCCACCGTGACATCCGCACGTAATGACGCTCCCATCAAGGAATCCTTCGGTCCCCAACGAACAGTGTTCGTGCGTACAAATATCACTAACGGCAAAATACTCTCCGTCGACGTTGGCAATAGCCACGGGTTTATTGCCAACCATGAATGTTTTCATTGATCCTGCGGGAAGATCTCCTTTAGATATGACTTTTACAAAATCCATAGTTTGTATTATACCGCATGATCGATAAACGAATATACCTGAGATTGGGCTCTGGGATCAGTAATCTTAATTACAACGCTTTCTAAAAACCCTTGTGCGATAAGATAAGTAGCTTCTTTTTTCGCTATTCCTCTTGTGGCCAAATACCAAAGCTCATCTTCTCTCACGCTACCCGTGGTTGCGCCATGAGTACAGCGAACGTCATTTGCCAGTATCTCAAGCTTGGGTTTACTCTCCACATGGGCTTTGTCTGAAAGCAGAAGATTTTCATTTCGTTGGTATGCATCGGTTTTTTGCGCTTTGGGCTCTACGCGGATAGCGCCATCATAGACAAAGGATGCGTTGCCTGTGAGTAAGCTTTTGACGATTAAATTGCTCGTAGCATCGGGCTGCTTGTGATGCTGAAGGGTGTGAAGTGTTATATGGTCATTATCATTTCCGACTACGACGCCGACAATATCTGCTCTGCTACCTGGTTTATTACATTTTACATAAATCCGAATTTCTTGTTTTTTTCTTCCCGCTATCAACAAGACGATCGTACGATCTGAATGAACCGTATATGTTTTTGCAAAACACGCACGCGTAATACGTTCGACAATTGTTTTCATCCTACCGAACCTTCCATCTGAAGCGCAATAAGCCTATTCATTTCAACTGCGTACTCTAGGGGCAACTCTTTGACGATTGGCTCGATAAACCCATTGACAATCATCGACTCGGCTTGTGCCTTGGGGATACCGCGGCTTTCGAGATAAAACAGTTGCTCATCGCCGACTTTGGATACCGTGGCTTCGTGTTGAATTTCAACATCCTGCTCGTCAATCTTCATCGTGGGATACGTATCGGACCTGGACGCTTCATCAAGCAGAAGCGCGTCACAGACGACTTTACTTTTGACATTTTTTGCTCCGGGATAGACTTGCACGAGACCGCGGTAGGACGTACGCCCGCCACCCCGGCTGATGGATTTTGAAATAATCTGCGAGGTGGTTTCGGGAGCAATATGAATGGCTTTGCCTCCTGCATCCAAATGTTGGCCGGGACCGGCACAGGCAATGGATAAAATCTCTCCACGGGCTTTGCGACCGACGAGGTAGACACTCGGATACTTCATTGTGATCTTTGAATTATGGACGATGAATCCTTGAGATACAAAATTACCTGTTCCTTCAACTTCAATATCCCACGTTGGCACCGCTCTGGAGGAGCGTGAAGAGACTGTTACAGAAACTATTTCTATGTCTTCTCCAAGCTCAATATTTGATCGCCCTACCACACGATAGTATTCACGTTTTGGCTGTAAGAATTGATCAATTTTTTTCTGCAATGCTCTACTTACATTGTTATAAAGTCGCGAATCGATCCTAAAATCTAAACGATATGAACCGGGGGTGGTACACTCAACTCCCATGATCCGAACTCTTCTTGATGTACTATATTCAACAAAAATTCGCGACGTGATCCCGAGTGTCGTAAGGAGCGAACCAATATCTTCAAGAAGTTTTCTATTGACTGATTTTATATTGAAGCGTCCCGATTTCATACAGCCATCGGCATCTATATATCCGGCGATAAACGCTAATCGTTGCGACTCTGGAATCGACCACACCCATCGAGGGACACGCTTGGCTACTGCATTTCCTAAAAGTCCATTTAGATGGAAAAATTCAGCAAGTTCTTTACTGCTCCACGCGAGGTGGTGACCATCGGATCGTTCAGTTGGTGCAATATCGGTCAAAATCCTCATGCTACTCATTAAGTGTTCTCGGGCTCTATTTTGACGGGGTGTTGAGAAGCCAACTTTCGCATAGCGTATGACTCCTTTCGTTTTTCCAAATTTTATATCTATATTGCCGTCTCCAATCCAATACCCAAACAACCACATAATTGCATCACTTGTGTGTTTTATCTTCATCATCCGCGTTGTTCTTGCGCGCGTCATCATTAACTTCGAAGCATATTGGTTAAATGATTCAAATTCTGTAATTAACCCTGGCGCTTTTAGCGGATATGGAACGCCATAATCAATAGAGATGCGAGGAACAATCGCTTTTTTTAACCGGTCCGCACGAACATAACCGAGCTGATAACGTCCTATTTTTTTTGGAGTGTTGGCATTGTAGACATAGGAAAAAAACGGATGATTAGCAGTTACCTGTAATTTTCGCTCACCCACAGCAACAGAATGAATAGGCTGATTACCGGAAAATCGCTTTGTCGTTACTTTTCTAAAGCATAATTTTCCATTCAGTTCATCATAAGAAAGCACCTGATCGCCTACATGGAGAGATTCAATTGTTTTCACTCCTTCGGGAGTCGTAACTGTTGAGCCTTCTGCTAAGCAGCCTAAATTGCCGTCGACCCATTCCATCGTTCCTTCTTCTTCAACTCTGGCGCGTTTGGTGACTAAATTATAAACATTGGTGCTCCAGTTTTGGATTGTGGTGTATCGCACGCGCGCTCCCTTTTTGACAATAATCTCGACGACTGCACTGTGGAGAGAATCAGTGGAATAAATGGGAGCCGTACACCCTTCCACATAATGAACGTAGCTGCCTTCATCGGCAATAATGAGGGTGCGCTCAAATTGGCCCATGTTAGCTGCATTGATACGGAAGTAGGCCTGAAGCGGAAGTTCTACCCGCACACCTTTGGGGACATACACAAAGGACCCACCGGACCACACCGAACTATTGAGTGCGGCAAATTTATTATCCAGAGGAGGAATAATCGTGCCAAAGTATTGTTTAACGAGATCGGGATACTCAGCAAGACCGCTATCCATGTCTAAAAATACGACGCCTTTTTTTGTTAACATAGATTGAATACTTTTATAGACAACCTCAGATTCGTATTGTGCAGATACTCCCGCGAGAAAGCGTTTTTCTGCTTCCGGAATCCCAATCTTGTCGTAGGTATCGCGGATTTCTGCTGGCAGCTGATCCCACGAGCCGACTTTTTTCTCTGTAGGCTTCAAATAGTAGAAAATATTTTCAAATTTTACCGTCGACAAATCAGCGCCCCACAGAGGTAGCGGCTTTTTTTTAAACGCGGGAAAGGCACGGAGACGAAACTGCCGCATCCAGTCGGGTTCATTTTTATGGAAACTAATTGCCTCAACAACAGATGCGTCCAAGCCTCGTTTGGATTTATAGACGTACCGTTCGGGTTTATGAAACCCGTATGTATAATTGTCAGATATAACCCGCATATCCTTTTTCCTCAATTTTTTTCGCAAGCGACTCGCTACCCGAGTCAACTATTTTTCCGGCAACCAATACGTGAACGAAGTCTGGTTTGATGTATCGTAAAATGCGTTGGTAGTGTGTTATCACCACCACTCCAGTGCCCCCTTTTGCCAAGAGTTCAATTCCACCTGCCACGATTCGAAGTGCATCAACATCAAGCCCCGTATCAATTTCATCAAAAATGGCAAATTTCGGTTTGAGAACCAACGCTTGCAGCATTTCCATTTTTTTCTTCTCTCCGCCGGAAAATCCATCATGGATACCGCGGCTCAGGAATGATTCATCGATATGAATAAATTTTGCATGGGTCTTAACGATACTCTGAAATTGCGCAATCCCCATCCCGTTTGTCTGCCATCGTCGAGCGAGTACCGGGTTCTGAATTTTTTCCAGACTTTTTTGAGTTTTTCCATGCAATGCCTGATAAGAAGACCTTAGTAAATTCATAACCGTGACTCCCGGAATACCTATGGGAGCCTGAAATGCCAAAAACAGACCGGCTTTTGCACGATCTTCCGTCGAAAGCGTCATAAGATTCTTTTTTCCCATCCGTATTGTTCCGCGGGTCTGGTAGCTCGGATGATTCATGAGTGCATACGCAAGCGTGGATTTACCGCTCCCGTTTGGCCCCATGAGTGCATACACTTCGCCCGATGCAAATGTGAGGTTCACTCCTTTGAGAATCTGAATTTTGTCAATGGAAACTCGAAGATCTCCTATGACGAGAGCATTGTTCATAATCTATCCGATACCCGATCGCTTTTCCCCATAAATACTTCCTGTTCCCCCTGCATGCGCAGAATGAAAAACTCTCTGGCCAAAAGGGCTTTTCCTGGATCAGCCAGAAATCGTTTTACATCCTCTTCCTGTGTCTTGTGAAGATTGAGTGCCGCTTCTTTTTTCTTTTGAAACAAATGCGTGTCTATAACGGTCGTAATGAACTTATCGGGCGTCGTAGACCAGGGTTTCCCAAGTATTTCCGGAGGATAGAGTTTTGCTTTAATTAAATAGTCTCCAACGCTTTTGGGAATACACACATAGTAAAGTTTCGGAGTCGTCTGGTCAAATGTCACCTCGGCAAATTCGATTTGCCATGCGTCCCGGGGATGCCGCGGCGGTCGGTCCGGACTTATTCCGATGGCTTGAACATGCGTGATCGTCTTGGCATATTTTTGAAACGCATACGTGGCGGCGCGAGTCAGACGGATGTGATCTGGGTGGTTTGATATCCCGCCGGGCTCAAACGTAATGACAATTGACGGTGCGAGAGTTCGCAGGTATTTATCCAATGTGTCCTCGAGATCTCCCGGCCGATCCTCTTTAAGCGTCCCGTCTTTATAATTCAGAAAATGAATGGTGCGTATTCCCAGGAGTTTTGCCGCGCTTTCCAGCTCTTTTTGTCGCGTAGCGCAGATCAAGTCGATTTCCCAACCGTTTCTGGCATACTTGGCAATCGTACCACCACAGGCAAATAACTCGTCGTCCGGATGGGCAAAAACCAATAACATGCGTTTCACTGCCGTATTGTACCAAAACCCCGTCCCGAAGGGTCGGGACGGGGATAAAAACGATCGTTTTCCTATTGTTACACTCTTATTTCTTGCCCTTGGCAGTCATGCTATACAAGCTAAAAAGTCCGGAAAGTCCAACCAATATGTAGACGAGTTGTACCAACGCCGGGCTTGTACCCAATATTGTTTGAACGAGATCCAATCGAAACGCTCCGACCAATCCCCAGTTAAGTGCACCTAACGTCACGAGCGCGTAAGCGACACTACTTAATTCTTTCGACTTCATGTACTATCACCTCCTTTGAAATATCTTGAGGTGTTTTTCGAAGTCTGATCGTTGGGCAGGATCATAATAACTCTCTATCATCAAGCGTACGGAAATATTGCCCTGCTGTCAAGCAGGATGTATATAAAAATAGGTCTGTAGTGCGGTGAGAAACAGAAGTGTGCCCATTGTCACTCGTTGAATACCAACGACGGCTCGCTCCCTATGGAGCATGGACGCTAAGATATACGGTATAAACGATACTCCTAAGAATAACCTGAATCTGGCCAACGTACTACCAAACGGCAATTCAATAAGATAGTAAAAAAATGATAATCCGATGATCAAAACAGCCACGAGTATCATTGCGTTGGGCTTTTTCCACCAATCGCCAAGCACAATGGCGCTCGCTGCCGCGAGGAACGGATAGGCAACAATCATATACCACCCCATGTCTCCTTCCCGCGTGAGCGACCCCACGAGAAGAACAAAGTAGATAAAAAACGGCAGGAGCATCCGGAAATGCTTTTTCCAGTCAACAAAACACGCAAAGACACCAACGAGCCCGAACGGGTACCACCCATCATAAAAAACCTTATTGATGAGCACAGGACGTGACGCGAGCATGAGCAAGGTCTCCGGACCAACCATGCGGCTGGCTTGCGTTGCAACAATTGTCAAAAACACCTCTTTATCGTAGGCAAATCCATAGACGACGTAGCCAAGTATCGCCGCAGCTACAATCGCAACAACCACAATACTATGAAATAGTTTCTGTTTATCGTAGATAAATAGCGCCACAACGGACATAGCGACGACAATTCCCAGCTCTTTGGTCCATACAGCCAAACTTGAAATAATGCCGAGAATAATTGCCGAACGTAACGAAATTTTTTTCCGCACGCGTTCGTAGTACACGAGTGCACCGAGAAGGAGAGGAGTTAATAAATTTTCCGCCATGACTACCCTACTGCTGACGACCATGATCGTCGACGTCGAGTAAATAATAAGCGCGGGTAGCGCGATGGCAAAACCATATTGTCGATAAAGTAAGAAAAATAAAAGTACTGATGAAATAAAAGTGAACAGTATCGGAACTAACCGAATGGTGGAAAGCGAAATTTGCTCAAATGTCGTTTCTCCATTTACTATCGCCCAAGCGGCAACAAGAATGCCACTCAAAGGCGGATGATCAAAATACGGCCAGACGATCGGAAAATAGAGCTTGTTGATCGTGAGATCCCGATGGTTTTTGTATCCACCGAAATACGACCAAGATATGGGAACGCCGCCTGTGAGTAGGCTTTGACCTAAAAATGAATAGGTATATTCATCACTGGTGGCTCCCCGCTGGGGGTAGACATCGTAGGTATGAAGCCGTAGAACTGTACCTAATACTATAACCGCAAATACTAATAATTTCTGCCACCGTGTCATGGTTGATTTTCAAGCATGTGAATTTCTTTTTGTAAATCAGCTACCATTGCTTTGAGCACCATAACCTCCTGATGCTTCATCTCACTTGCCGCGCTCTCGTGAATAACTCCGCGATACCGCTTCATTTTAAACGCAAGTTTTGATTCATACTGAGCCAGTTTGTCTTTGAGACTTTTTAATTTTTCCTGGCTTATCATGATACAATCTTAGCATGCTATCAATCTCTATTGAATATCCAACTGACTGGAAAGACTACGAACTCATCGACAGTGGGCAAGGAGAGAAACTCGAACGGTTTGGCCCCAATACGATCGCTCGAAGCGATCCGCGCGCATTGTGGCAAAAACGAGCACCTGACCAGTGGAGTATTGCCCGCCCTCTTCCTCCGAACCCTTTTCGAATATCATACAAAAAACTCACGTTTATTTTGCGTGCGACTGAGTTTAAGCACGTTGGCATATTTCCGGAACAAGCGATCAATTGGGATTGGATTAGCCAACACAGACCACTCAATGTTCTCAATCTCTTTGCTTATACGGGCGCTGCTACGCTGGCAGCAGCATCAACCGGCGCCCATGTGACCCATGTGGATAGTGTGAGAAGCACGATTACCTGGGCGCGAGAAAATGCAGCCGCATCAAATCTTCGCTCAACTCCTATTCGTTGGATAGAAGAAGACGCATACAAATTTGTCCTCCGGGAAGGCAGACGCGGTAGCACGTATGATGCCATTATTATGGATCCTCCGCGATTTGGAAGAGGTTCAAAAGGAGAAGTATGGAAAGTCGAAGAAGATCTCCCAAAACTCATTGATGCATGTAAAACAATTCTTTCTCAAAAACCAACATTTTTCTTGATAAACGCCTACACGGCTGATTTTTCTTCACTAGTTCTTCATCATATGCTCGGGGGAATAATGGATTGGGGAAAACTAGAGCATGGAGAACTCGCACTCAAAGAAACTGTCGGCGGACGACTCCTCCCCAACGGCATCTTTGCCAGATGGTCCCAATCCTGATATAATATGCTGGTACATTCTAAACTTTTCTCTGTTTTATTCAATCGTAATCCCCCGAGGGTTATTTAGAGCGAATAACAGGTGAGTGAAAAATGGGAGCGGAGGTGAGATATTAATGGCAACAAAATTATTCGTCGGGGGACTTTCATGGGATACGACAGAGGACAGTCTTCGAAGTTTCTTCGCAGCAACTGGAACAGTCGTCTCAGCAACAGTCATAACCGATAAATACACAGGCAAATCCAAAGGTTTTGGATTTGTGGAAATGGGCTCTGAAGAAGAAGCTCAGAAAGCAATGCAAACCTTGAACGGCCAGCAATTGGACGGTCGAGCAGTTGCAGTGAACGAAGCCAAACCAATGCAACCACGAGAAGATCGTGGAGGTTTTGGCGGAGGTGGAGGCGGTGGATTTAATCGAGGTGGAGGTGGAAGAGGTGGAGATCGAGGTGGAAGAGGTGGAGATCGAGGCGGAAGACGACCGTACTAAATTCGATTCACAAAAACAAAATAAGCATGATGAGGGTTTCGCCCCGAGTCATGCTTATTATTGTCTAAATGCTCAAGAATTTATATATTGATATACCCCATAGGTCCAAATGCCTTTTCCAAAAGGGGCATTAACCACAAAAAGAAGTTTAAAAACCCTTTGAATAAAATCTGTTGTATCTCTCATCAGTAGTGCTATATTATCCCCATACTGCATTAGCATCGCTCCCAACAGAACATCCGTGATAGTTAGTGCGGTTCCATCGATTCCGTAGATCTGAATCAAGGAATACATAAGCTCAATCATGTTCGGCGTCATCGGTATAGTCGCATCCACAATCTCCGCAATGAGTTTCTCCTTTTCTTTGTATTTGGTTTCATTTACAGATCCTTTTAAGAGTTCAAGTCGAACAAAGTCAACCGTAACCAACGTAATATCATTCTGTTTGAGATTATTGAAGAAACGGCTAAAATCGGTCGATCTTGAAACTGCATCTCTAAATACGTTCGTATCAAGTAGAAGATGTTTTCCCCTAAGGGAGGAAATAAATTGCGTGGGATACACTATTTCCATTCTTCACCCTTCCTTCAAGCAGATATTTTGCTTCTTGTTCTAAGCTTTTTTTCACTTTCTGAGCAATTTTAACGAATTCCTTCTCTTTGATTAATTTTTTCTTTTTTGCTTTAGGTAAAGACATATGCATCACCACTATTATCTTACTTAGAAAAACTTCTAATGTCAAAAACTCTTCATGAGAGAGATTGTCAATTTGCGTTATTTCACGACTCTCAGTCAAACGGATGGGCAAGAAGATGCTCAAGAGGCAACTGATCGGCGTGTATGCCCTTTGATAGAGCATGAATTCGTATACTCTCAAACTCACTAGCATTGTCTGTGTGGGCCGTCATTACTTTACCTAAAAAGGCGACATGCAAAACATTGCCTTTTACTAAGTGTACATACCAACTCGGCCTGAGGCTTTTCTTTAGCTTCTCCAAAACATTTTCGAGTTTATTATCTTCAACCTCAACACTCAAAAAATGAAACATCCCACGCTCTCCCTCGCTTTCCAATTGTGCCTCTTTTGTCCCAACGATTTTTACCTCACCAAAGACCGACTGATTATTTAAGCTCTCTTTGATTATTACTCCCTGCCACCGTAGTCTATTCATAGAATTTGTTTTTTGTATTCATCGTCAAATACGTTCGGAAGCATGAAGACGGGGACACCATCGCCTGATCCGTTCCAGTCAATCTTCGGAGATCTATAGCCTGGTACACGAAACGAGGTTAAATGATTCAAATCATTTTTATCCATAACAAATTCCAGTGCCGCGAGATTCTCGTCGATGTGTTTGGTATTTTCTGATTTATTGAGCGGTAAAAATCCCCTTGATACGATCCAATTGATTATGATTTGATTTTGCGTTTTGTGATATTTTGCTGCCAACTCGGTCAACAGACTCCAATTATGTACCGCGGTACGATTCCTTCGGAGAGGTTGAAAGACAACATTAAGCATCCCATGCCCATTGGCAAATCCTATTATACCCAAGTTATCATTTTCTCGAATTTCAAAACTATACGTGAGCTCATGAGAAAACAGTTTATCTCCAAATTCCTTATGCAGGGTTTTTAGCAAAGGGAGATTAGCATTTGTAACGCTTACAGATCTCGTTTTTTTCAGATCTAGCATTTTATGAAAAAACTCAATGCTCTCTCGCTGCCCGAATTTTTGATAGGCCCCTAGGGGAAATAACATCGTATCAACATACTCAGTTTGAAAAATTTCTTCAAAGTCCTCTACTTCTTTTTCTGCTCCCGCAAGATCTGCAAGCTTATATTGATAAATCCCTTGCGATATGAAAATCTCGTCACGTTTTTTTCCTGATTTCTTCAGCGCCTGTGCTGCGAGCTTGGCAGCCCAACCTTCTGCGTACCAAAGTACCGTTTCAAAGAAATTAAGGCCTTTGGAAAACGCGTATGCAATGGCTTCTACCTGACCTTCGTCATTATTGTCGGGATTTCTTTTATCTAATCCTCCAATCCCCCACATTCCGATACCGATTTTAGATAATTGAGATTTGTCAATCATATTTATCCAATTCTATAGGCAGCGAGGTAAACTCTCCATCCTTATCACACAGAAATGCGATTACCTTTTCGATTGCTTCTCGAGACAACGGACCATAAATATGTGGATGTTTTTCGCCAGTTCCACGAAGATCTTCATAGACAATCTCTGTTGGAACTTTATCTGAATTAACGATAAGAATTAATAAATCTGTGACTCCACTAAATCGTCTGCTTGCTGTGGCTAATACCTGACCTACAGTTGAACAATGAATGAATCCTTCTCGCTCTAATGAGGGCGGGGCGTAATACTCTAAATCTTTCCTTTTCTCCCAGTCGTCCTTCCTCACTAAATGAAAAACTTTCATGTATTATTCTTAAATACCGTTATTCCACCATTTGCACCAGGATAATCGTAACATTTTCTCAAGTCTTCGATAGTAATTCTTCTCCCCTCAATCGGGGGCAACCCAGGATCATGAAACGTGATATATTTCTCATCAAAGTCGTAAAGCAAAATATAGTGCAGGTTAAATCCTGGATTATTGTTGAGTGTCGCCGAGTTTACTTCGACACCAACGAGTCCCCCTTCTTTTAAAAAATCAATAATCTCCTCAACTGTCCCCCGTCTCGTCTCGTGATGGACGTGTTTGAGAAAATCCGGAACAAAGGGAATGACTGAGGCAATATTACTTTTTGTAAGATAATACTGGGCATTTTTTTCGCCTACGACTTTGTGCAAATACTCAGGTTCTTGGCGATACATATTCTCGTAATCGACCTGCTCGATCTGGATAATGGAAATTCCCTTTTTGGCAAATCCGGTGAGGCCCGGAAATGTCCACGTTCCTTTTCCCGACACGACTTTCAAGATCTTGTCAATTTCTTTCCAACTGATATCCTTTTTTAGAAAGTATTTATGCACCATTCGAAACACTGCCGGTACACAATGCATATCATCGGAAGTATTGGAAACAAACGGAACGTGTTTCTTCATACGATATTACGTAATCTCCACTACAACTGGATAATGATCGGACGCTTTTTTTGTCACTTCATTCTTGATTACCTCGTAGTTTGCAAGATGAGATACCAAGGGCCGAGAAACGAAAATATAATCAAGCCGCACATCTCCATGGGCTGCACCTTCATTCATCGGCGTAGGAACAGTAGAAATATTGTTTTTCTTGAGGACGACGGCAGAATCATTGTAGCCAGCTCCGGTCATTGTGCTGATGACGTCAAAACGTAATTTTCCGTTTTTTGTATATTTCTTTTTCTGAATGTCATTAAATTCTTGTACCATCTTTGGGTTATATCCATCTTCCCCTGAAAGAGAATTCATATCTCCCATGAGAATTCGTTTTTCAAATTTGTTCTGATAGGAAAGTACCCGTTCTATTTCTTCCCGGCGCAAATCTTCCGCATAAGGATTCATATGCAGACTGGCAATCGAGAGTTCACCTACATCTGTCTTTACGGTCGCAATAATACACGCTCGTTTGAGTGGTTGGATTTTCTGTACCGTTTCCAGCGGATATTTTGAAAATACCGCCACATGATAGTCATATTCTCCGGACAAAGCGATGTCACAGTATGGTAAACCAATTTTGGAAGAAACTTCTTTAAGGACTTTATTGCCATCAGCGGCAAACGTATTGGCTTCATTAATCGTAAGATAATCAGGACCGACTGAAGTAATCGCCTCTATTATGAGCCCCAGTCGATCCACTCCTCCATCGAGAATGTTATATGTCATGAGCTTCATGGTTTGAAAAATTATGAGAATCTACTTGATTGGAGCTTTTCCATAAGCCACATACGGGCCAACGTGGATACATTTAATCCTTTGGATCGGGCGGTTTTTTCAAGCTTATTCTTAACTTTTTTTTGAAGACGAAGCACTACTGTTTCATCTCGTGGTTTATCGAGTTCAACAATGATATCAACATCTTTGGTTTCCCCTTCAAAATCCGTGACATTATGTGTGTCCCAAAAATTAGCTTCTTCTTTATATGATCTGAATTTAGGAATTTTACTTTTCTTTTTCATAGAGATCTTTCCTTTCTTTTTTACTCGCATCCCGTGCGGTAACTACATAATATTTTCCTACAGAAGTTCTTCTAATAATGATCGTCAGGATTCTTTGACCAACTCTTCCAATTGCTAAATACCTACCCGAATGCGCCCTTCGATGATAAAGAAACTTCTTTCCAACTACTTCAATCTCTTCTTCTGTAACCTTATGTTTCTTAATATGTTCGCGGTTAACCTTATCAAACACCAACACACGAACGATAATTCTAGTCATATTGTATTACAGTGTTATACATACGTCAACTTTACAGCTATACAAAATCCATCCAGTGCTCGTTGGTTTCGACGGTGAGATCTAGAAATACCTTCTTGCTCGTTGCTGTCTCAAGTTCTTTACGGCTGGCCATGCTAATTTCTTTTATCATTACCCCGCCTGCCCCGATAATCATTGCTTTGTAGCGATCCTCGGTCGTCAGGATTCTCGCTTTAATGTAGAGTGCGCCGCTCCCCCGCTCAACGACTTCATCAACGATCGCCGTCACGCGGTAGGGCACCTCGCGACGAAGAAAGAGAAATGCTTTTTCCCGAATAATCTCTGCCAAAAACGTTTTGCTTTCGATATTAAGTCCCGGCTGGACCATATCTTTGGTATCCACCATGGGTTTACCTTCCGGCAAGAGTTCAAAAATTGCCTCAAGAAGCGTATTTAAATTTTTCCGGTGAAGGGCCGATATTTCTATCGTGCGATCAAATTCTTCTTCCAGAAATTTGTATTGGACAATGTACGTAGGAGTCCGGACGTCAGATTTATTGATAACCAATATCTTGGGAGCCTTGATTTTCCGGACAATACCGATTGCTTTATTTTCCTCAAAATCCTTTTCCCGGGTGTGATCGACCATATAGATCACCACGTCCACATGGCGGGAAAGCGCTTGCTCTGCTCTTGGATTGATTCGCTTGGAGAGTGAATCGACGACTTTGCCAAATATCCCCGGCGTATCGACAAAGACGATCTGTCCGCGATCATCCTCGTAGACAGCCTCAAGATTGACACGCGTGGTTTGAGGCTTAGGTGAGGTGATAGCAACCTTCTGACCAAGGATATTATTAAGGAGCGTAGATTTGCCTACGTTTGGCCTTCCCACCAAGCAAACGATGCCGCTTTTCATAGCTCCTATTGTACTATAATGCCCGGTATGACGCTGTCTCCAAAAGCTTTTCAAAACAAAATATTTACCTGGTGGAAAAAGAATAAAAGGGATCTCCCCTGGAGACATACGCATGATCCATACAAAATCGTCGTTTCGGAAGTCATGCTGCAACAAACACAGGTATCACGGGTTCTTCCGAAGTATAAAGAGTTTCTTCATCACTTCCCTACGCTCAAATCATTAGCCAACGCCAGTCCGGCAGATGTTCTGCGTGCTTGGAAAGGCATGGGCTATAACCGCCGGGCACTCTACCTTCAGAAAACGGCTAAAGCAGGCAAACTCCCAAAAATCGAGTCAGAACTGGTTAAACTCCCCGGATTGGGCAAATATACTGCTCGAGCAATTTTGGTGTTCGCTTATCGGCAAAATGTGGCAATGGTCGATACAAATATCCGGCAGATTATTACACATTTCTTCTTTGAAGATAAGCCCCAGAGCGAAAAAACAATCCAGGAAATTGCCGACCAACTCCTCCCCAAAGGCAAAGCCGGGGAATGGCACCAAGCGCTGATGGACTACGGTGCTCTTGAACTCGTTCGCATTCGCAAACCGACAAAACAGACTATCCCCTTTCATCAAACAAACCGGTATTTCCGTGGCCAAATCATCAATAGACTAAGGGAGAAGTCACAATCTGAAAAACAACTTCTCCGAAACCTCGATAAATCCAAAAAAGAACTCAGAGCAATTCTTAAGGATCTCATAGCTGACGGTTTAATCACGCGCTCCAAAACTGGTATAATCAGCCTGCCAGAGTGAAGTATTTGTCTGCCTGAGGCGGAGTGTCTTGGTTCACGAGAAGAGAAAACGAGAGGTATTTTTGAAATCTGGTCAGGGAAGAGAGTTTTTAAATACATTAATTGGGAATTGAGCTGGGAGGTCGTATAACGGTAGTACGCATCCCTCTGGAGGATGCTATCTTGGTTCGAATCCAAGCCTCCCAGCCCAGATCCCAAGCTGAGGACCGTTCCTAAACATTATTTTCCTTTCGATACATAATACGTCGCTCTTCCTTTACCACGTCTTTCTATTAATCCAAGTTCAATGAGCTTTTGAAAGTCAAGTGCTCTTGTCGCCTTTGCGCGAGCTGTGAACTTTGCATAATCACTGTCATGAACGAAGCCTTTCTTTTGAATAAACTCAAGCATTTTGAGGTGATATGGTTGTAATTCACTTTCAGGGCTTACTGCAATTTCCGGAAGTATTTTTTGAACTCTTAAGAGTTCATCAATAATTCCTTCAGTAAAATACTCAAGCCAATTGGTAAAATTTACTTTATCTACTAATTCATAGTAATTGCCAAATTCTCCCACAGTCTGAAAGTACTTTGTAACATTTTTATTATAATAATTTTCAAAACTGAAGAGATTAAACGTATTGAGTCCCATCGCAGCAAGTAATGCTTTTGTGACAAGCCGTGTTGTTCTTCCGTTACCATCCATAAACGGATGAATAAGTACCGTTTGCTTATGAAATATTCCAGCTAAGATAAGTGGATCTACGTTCCCTTTATTATCGTTCGTAAATGCAACTACGTCTTCCATGAGGATTCCTACATCTTTTGTATCTGGGGGTAAATAAACGACCCGTCCAGCTCTTGGATCATTCACGACAACCGAGTTTTGCCTGAGTCTTCCTGTCTCAAATTTTGGTAGTAAACCCTCAATAACTTGTTTTTGAATTTTCAGAATAAAACGAAGAGATAATGCTATTTCACCCTCTTCAAGCTGTTTATTTAAATCTTTTAACGCTTGGTTGTAATTAATTACTTCTTTTTCACTATCTCGTGCATGAGTAGGAATTGACTTAAGTATTTTTTTAACTTCAGTTAAAGGCAATGGGTTCCCTTCGATACTTGTTGAGGCATACGATGATACTTCACGAGCGCTTCTTTCCAGCTCCAAAAGCACGATATTGGGAAAGCGTTTATTATTAAGCTCATTGACAAGGCTACTTATTCTTTTAATATTTGCTAAAAGCTGATCTGTAATGGTATAGTGAGGCTGAAACATACGGTATATAGACGAATTATAGACGATTTTTAGACGATTTGCAAATAGCTAGCATCGTGTTTATAAGCAGAATTTTTTCTTCCCACCCACACTCCATATTCCGCAAATCCAATTTTCATTCCGTCATAGGCAGCTTTTACGGCGATGCCATTTTTGTATAACGCCAAAAGCGAAGTATGAATCCGCTTGATTACGTATAGGAATGGCAACAGTAACGAAGCAAGTATCCCAAAGTACTTCACCGCAGGTTCTACCTCTGCAGTTTTTGATACATAGTATGTTTTTTTAAACCCGGCTTTTTTCATTGCCTTCCCCATTTCCTCGAATGTAATAAGCTCCTGCAGGGAATATCCAAAGAGAAATTGTTTTAATATGTTCTGTTCCTGTGGTGTTTGTGGCCGATGGGTCACGTATCCATCGGAAACGACCAATCGCCCACCTGGTTTGAGTAGTCGCAGTGCTTCTTGCAAAAATGCGGATTTGGGAACGGCATAACAAATGCTTTCGATTCCATAAATGACATCAAAAGAGTTATTGGGAAAATTGGTTTTCGTATAATCCGTAACAAAAAACGAGGTACGGTCGCTAAGTCCTCGAGTTGCTGCGTACTGCTTTGCCAACATGACTTGCCTCGGGCTTAGTGTAAGTCCAGTAACATGTGCACCAGTATTTTCTGCAATATACAATGCACTACCTCCGACTCCGCACCCCGCGTCTAACACGCGCATGCCCCTTTTAATGGCGGCCAGAGTAATAACGAAGTCATTCTCACGGAGCATCGCTTCGTGTCGATCCTTTACACCGGGCTCCCGGAGGCCGTAGTGAATGGATAGCGTTTGGGTATTGTGTGCAAACAGTCGATATGCGAAAACACTGTTGTCGTAGTACTTGGCGATTGCGGCACTATCATCACGCATACGCTACCCCAGAAAGTCGCTTATGTGTTTCATCTCTCCCAAGTATTTCAAGCGATTCCAGGAGTGGTGGGCCGACGGTTTTGCCGGTCACGGCGACGCGAAGTTCCATAAATACGTCGCGCGCTTTGATGCCTTCTTTTTCCGCCGCGTCGCGAATCGCCTTTTCCATGACATCGTGGTTCCAGTCACAATTTGTAAGTGCGGATTTGACAAATTGGACTAATTCGGCTGATTTGGGACGCTCAAACTCATGAGGACGCTCAAAGAAAAATCCGGCGAGCGTGGCAAATTCTGCAAGCGTATGCATGCGCTCACGGACAAGAGGAAGAATGGGGGTGATTTGGGAGATCGGGTAGATATGGGAATAGAACTCAAAAATCTTCTTACCGAGATCCGAATCTTTGCGGATATACTCTCCATTCATCCAACGAAGTTTATCTACATCGAATACCGGCGCGGTTGTTTGAATCTGTGTTAGATCGAATACCTTCATCATTTCCTCAATCGTAAACACTTCTTTTCCTTCCGGGTGAGCCCAAGCAAGCGTTGCTAAATAATTCACAATGGCTTCCGGCAAAAATCCCTGCTCCCTGTAAAATGACGACCAGACGGGATTTTTGCGCTTCGACAATTTACTTTTGTCGGGATTTCGCAAGAGCGGCATATGGGCGTATATGGGCAATTCCCATCCGAAGAATTGATAGAGCAAGACGTGTTTTGGTGTTGAAGAAATCCACTCTTCTCCGCGAATCACGTGAGAAATGTTCATAAGGTGATCGTCGACAACCACGCCTAAATGATAGGTGGGATAACCATCGGACTTGAGTATCACCTGGTCATCGATCAGCTTGTTTTCAAAACTAATTTCACCCCTGATAACATCGGTAAACTTTGTAACACCTGTTTCGGGAACATTGAGACGAATCACGTGGGGCCCATCTTTTTTGCTTTTAAGATTTTTACATGTGCCGTCGTACATAGGCGGTTCATGGCGAGCCTCCTGATCCTTTCTCATCTGGGCAAGGCGCTCCTGCGTACAATAACAGTAGTAGGCGTGGCCTTTTTCGACAAGCTCTTCTGCACATTTTTTGTATATATCCAGACGCTCTGATTGATGGAACGGACCTTCATCGTATGGAATACCCAGCCAGGCAAGTGAGGCCAGAATTCGTTTTTCTGATCCTTCCACAAACCTCGTTCGATCGGTGTCTTCTATACGAACGATGAACTGACCATTATGTTTTTTTGCAAAGACATAATTGATGAGGGCCGTATAGGCATTACCGATATGGAGATCAACGCCAGTGGGAGAAGGAGCAATTCGTGTCCGGACCGCATTCATAATAGATTGATTCTACCATCCGACACCCGTATACTCAAAAGAGTATGACAACATTGACCGAAACCGCATACTATACCCGACGAACAATCAATTGGCTCATCCTGAGCGTTATCGGCTACATTATTCTCCGATTGAGCGCGACAATACTTGTGGCAGCCTGGCTTGCTATATTTCCACCAAAACCCCCTCCTCCCAATAACGCATTCGGCGTATTACCCCGAATACAGTTTCCCCAACAAGCCTCTCCGTCGGCGCGACTCAATTTCCGCCTCGAGACGATCGAAGGCCGTACTCCTGCTGCATCGGAATCTGCAAAGGCGTATTTCATGCCGAAATCTCCGGCTAATCTCCTGGCACTCAATGAGACGCAGGATTTTGCCACGCGACTTGACTTAAATCCCAATCCGATCCAGGAAACAAAAAATATATACCGGTTTGGCGATGTTGATTTTATTCTGCGGACCCTGCGCTATGACATCGTTTCCAAAAATTTTATCCTCCGGTACCGATTTGAAGAAGATACGGGGGTATTTAACGAAAAAAACTTTTCCGGAAGCGACGGACTCCTGGCTGAAGCAAGAAGCCTGCTCCAGTCCTATGCGCTGTATAATAACGATATCCGCGCGGGAAAGAGTAAAATCGTATTTCTTCGTCTCGTTGGCGACAAACTCGTTCCAACGACGAGTCTATCGACAGCCGACGCCGTGCGGGTAGATTTTTACCGACGGGGTATCGGCAATACGCCGGTGGTTACTCCCAATCCGGACGAAGGCCCCATTAATTTTGTCTTTTCCGGTGCATCCAATACAAAAAAACATATCCTCCAGCTTGCCTATACCTATTGGCCGACAGATGACCAAACGTCAGCTACCTACGGACTCAAAACGAGCAGCCAGGCATGGCAAGACCTCCAGAACGACATTGGCTACATCGCCCGCTACCCCAAAACAGGAAACAACGCAGTTGTACGCAATGTGTACCTGGCCTACTACGACTCCTACGATCCGCAGACGTATCTGCAGCCCGTCTTTGTGTTTGAAGGAGACAACGGGTTTATGGCCTATGTGGAAGCAGTGGCTCCGCCGTGGATTGAACAGTGAAGTCTTCCCACTGGTAATTACCGAATATCCAGCCAATAAGCACTGTGGTTTCTGCAAATCGATCCTCGCTGTGAAGAACAACCAGAATGACGTTATGTCCATTACGGTCAACAAGCGTTACCAGATTTTCCCCTGCTTCTTCGGTCCAACCCGTTTTGATACCTCCGACACCGGGAATTTTCCCCAAGAGTTCATTGACGTTTTTGAGCGGATGGTAGTACGTGTGCGTGACGTCGGCAATGGTAATCTGGGGGATAGCAACCATTTTAGCTATCACTGGATTAGACAGGGCGACGCGAGCCAGATTTGCTAAGTCCATTGCACTTGTTTTGTGATTTGGATTATCAAAACCCATGGGATTGGTGAAATGCGTTTGGGTGAGTTTAAGCGCTTTTGCTTTCTCGTTCATCGCAGAAACGAAGCCGTCCACTCCTCCGGGATAATGATCGGCGAGAGCATAGGCTGCGTCATTGCCGGACATGACGAGCGTTCCATAGAGGAGATTCTCAACCATCATCTTTTCTCCGACAAAAAGTTTCATGGTTTGGCCGTCGGTCAATAAATTTTTGATCGTCACGACCTCACCCAGATCATACGAATCCAGAGCCACAAGAGCAGTCATGATTTTGGTTGTTGAAGCGGGAGAGAGAAGCAAATTAGCATTTCTTTGATACATAACCACCGCTGAGTCCACATCGACAATGACAATACCCGACGCGGTGATCTCACTGCCGGGATAAACCCCGGTCGCGTTGACCGGATAGGGAGCGGGGGTGGGCATGGGGAACGGCAAACGGAAAAGCGTGGGCGTTCCAGTCGTTGCGGTTGTATACACGTTTTGTGCGGGAGAAAGAAGAATAAAAACAACCAAAACCACGAGAAACACTATTTTATCCCACGCTGACTTCCAGAAATTCTTTCGCCGGTAGATAACCTTCCTTTTGGCCATAATGATATCATAACGATTAATGAGTATTGTGTATACAAAGCACTCATCAGAAAAGCTTCTTCGGCCTGATATCAAGAAGTTTAGACTTACGATCTGCGAATTATCTATGATATAATAGACGGGAAAATCAAAATTATAACATTTCATATTGCCCGAAAAGGAAGATATATATGAAGCTTAAATATCACAAAAAAGACGATATCTTGGTTGTCAAATTTTCCAGCAAACCAGTTGACGACTCTTTTGAGGTGGAAAATACCATTCTGGAAGTAGATAAGAACAATGCCCCGGTTTCACTGGAAATTCTTCAGGCTTCGCGTTTCTTTCACAAAGCCTCCAAGGAGCTTCCTAAGGAAATAAAACAAAAATATTTCGCGTAAACCTATAATTTCTTTTTACTTATCACGGTAATTCCCAGCTCTTTGAGTTGTTCTGGTGTGGCGTCACTTGGGGCGTCCATGACGCTCGTCTGACCGGACGAGGAGGCCGGAAATGCCATGACTTCACGAATCGTGGGTTCCCCCAAAATACTCATGACCAAACGATCAATTCCCGGTGCTATTCCCCCATGCGGCGGCACCCCGTAGGTAAATGCCGTGAGCATATGTTCAAATTGTGATTTTTGTTTTTCGCTAAAGCCGATAAGATCAAACACCTTTTCCTGCACTTCCCGCTCGTGAATACGAATGCTTCCCCCACCGACTTCATAGCCATTGAGCACTAAGTCATGTTGGAGTCCACGAACTTTCATTGGATCCGTATCCAAAAGCCCAATATCGTCCGGATGCGGTGAAGTAAACATGTGGTGCGATGGAGCAAATTTGGCTGCTCCCGATCCATGGTAAAAATCTTCCTCCGATTGCTCGGTAAAAAGCGGAAAATCGATGGTCCAGGAAAAAGCGAGTTCGTTTGGGTCGTTTTTGTCCTTTCTAATATCGGGCTTATCGGTTCCATATGTTGCCATCGCTTCCTTGTGAGGAATTCTTGGCCAGGGAGACTGTGATATATGTTTTTCCGGAAAAATTTCTCCAACCAGTTTGGTAAACATTAGTTCAATTAGCGAGAGAATATCGTTTTGTGTCACAAACGACATTTCCATATCGAGTTGCGTAAATTCTCCGTATGCGCGGTCTTTTCTCGGATCTTCATCCCGGAAACACCGAACGATCTGGAAATATCGCTCAAGCCCTGCAACCATGAGGAGTTGTTTGTATTGCTGGGGTGATTGGGGAAGCGCGTAGAATTTGCCCTTTTGGAGACGCGAGGGAACAATAAAATCTCGCGCTCCTTCTGGAGTGGTTTTTGTAAGCATCGGTGTTTCGACTTCGACAAAATCCAGTACCGTAAGATAATTTCTGATAAATGTTGTCACCTTGGATCGAACACGCAGATTTCTTGTCATGCGGGAACGGCGAATATCGAGATACCGATACTTCATCCGAATTTCTTCGTTGATGTCATACCCATCCGTATCGATGGGAAACGGGAGTTCGCGTGCTTTTGAAATAATGGCTATGCTTTTGATTTCCACTTCAACCGTTCCGGTCTCAATCTTGGGATTGACCATAGAAGCGGGGCGCTCTTTGACCAGACCCACGACTTCGATCACGTCTTCTGCCCGTGCATCTGCCAAATCCTTGGTGGAAACGAGCTGCACGATTCCGGATCGATCTCGAAGATCCAAAAACATGATCTTGCCGTGATCCCGCCTAGTATTGACCCACCCCTGAAGCTTTACTTCCTTTCCGACTGCTTTGACTGTTTCGATTGCTAATGTTCGTTCCATAAAATAAGCCGCCCTTCTATTCTATCAAAGGACGGCTCTCACCGTGGTACCACCTTCGTTGCTTCTCGTTGTATGCTGTATCGGGCATTCCCGGCGGGGTCTACAGCCCCGATTGAATCGGGGTTTCTTCCCGCTGCTCCGGCGTGTTGAGCCATCATCGCATTTCAATTGCCATATAGTACTCTACCGATTAGCCAATGTCAATTTCCGTTGTGTGATTATGGAGAGTAAAACGAAACGTTTCCATAAAATCTTGTCGTCCCAATAGAGGTGGAATATCAATCGCATCAATAAAACCCAAAGGAATTTGTCGTTCCCAACGCCCAAGCTTGATTCGATGTTTCCGACGCAGAAGATAGACTCGCGACGATCCGCCAACGCCTCGCGTTGAAAGCTCACGGGTCTCATGTTTTCCATCAATTCCCAGCTCGGCAATATAGGTTCTCGGCAACATGGTATAGTCCGCTCCACTATCGACGATCATGCCTATATCAAGCCACTCGTCCCATTTCTTTGACCAAAAAGAAACAACTGCATAGGGTCGGTATACCCAGCCAAACAATGAAGATCGCTCTCGTTCAAAAGGAAAACGAATACTCATGAGATCATCTGGTAAGGAGAATCATGGAGTCGGCTTTGGGCATATAGGTAATCATCGGAGTTTTCCCCTGTTTATATATACTCTTTAGTGCCCGCGAAACTTTTTCCCACGTGCCAGCTGCAACAACTCTGCCTTCGACCAACACGAGATGTTTCCCTTTGTACTGAGGATTTGCAAGCGCCTTTGGTAGTCTAATGATCGTATCTTTCTTCATATAGGTATGAGTATAAAACACATCTTACCCTCTTGACAAGGCGTGAGCTGGTTTGATATAAAATATAGGTTCGTATGAATTTGCACACCACACACTTTATTGAACTTAATCGTATTAACCTCCGAGTCTGGAGGGAGAGTCGTGTGGTGAAGACGTAAAAGAAATTTAAAAACAACCCACGACCTCCCAAAATAGGGAGGTTTTTTTATGGAAAAAGGAGGTGATATATATGGTAAACATAGATGCAAAATCAGAAACAGGTCAATCAACTACAGAAGCATTATCTTTAAAAAAGAGTAATAATCCACATGAAAGAACTCGTGTTTATAAAGGAGGAACTGTTTCAGTGTTCGTGGATAGGCGAGAATTACTCGTACCACCTCCTGTTGATGTTTCGTACGAAACTGTACAAGTAAATTATATAATTTGATGGATATCTTTGATTTTGAGTTGGAGGCGGCGGGAACCGTTCCAGGTATCGAGGGCTATGGTGTAAAAGATAGAGTTATTGATTCCGTCGTATCCGGAGTTTACCGGGAGAGAGAATAATCAAACTTCTGTCATAATCCTCATGGATGAGCTTTGAAAGAAGCAGACGGATGTCTTCGTTGATCGCGTTTGTTGACAGTTCATTAGGATAGCGCAAGATAACGACGCCGCAGTGATTTTGCACCCGATACGAGAGCGTATTGGCAAAACCTAAATCTGCGCTAAATAAAATTGCCTTACGCTTTTGCGCAAAGAGAAACACCTCTTCATCTGAAGCGCCACGGAGTCCGTGATCACGGACGTCCAGAGATGTAAACCCCAATGATGAAAGATGGCTTCCGAGTGACCGGTGGAGATCCTCGTCTATAACTGCGTTCATGCGATGATAACATCCTCGTGAGCGACGACGTTTGCAGCGTACTGAAGAGCAGCAAAAACTTGCCGTTTTGTAAGATCATATTCACGCATCACATCGTTTACGACCATGCCTCCCGCAATTTTGCCCACAACAACATCAACCGGTACACGCGTGCCAGCAATTACCGGCTTACCGAAGCGTACTCCGGGATGGACCGCAATATTGGGAAAAATCGTTTTCTGTTTCACAACAAATGTAAGTATAACATTCGAGCACCTATCACACAATGTGAATGTCTTTTACTTTGAGTTGTAATCGCCTTGATCCGTTCCAGGTGTCGAGGGCTATGGTGTAGGCAATGTCAACGGTGGCATTGGCCTGAAGCTCTCCGTAGAGTTTACCGAAATTAAACGCGATTGCCTCCATGCCATCAATTTTTAGTTTGAGATGCTTGCCGTCGGCACCGACGAGACGAGCTTCTGTAACATGTACATTTTTGGTCGCAAACACCGGCTCGGGATTGCCGAAACCAAACGGTTCAAAATCGCGAAGTTTCTTCCAAAGTTCTTCTGTGACAGATGTCAGTGGAATTTCAGCATCGATTGTAAGAACCCGGATCAAGAGTTCATCACTAATTTCTTTTTCTGCCAACTGCTCAAGCCGCTTCTGAAGTGCACCCAGATTTTTCGTTTCTACCGTAAACCCGGCAGCCATAGGATGTCCTCCAACATCGACCAATAAATCGCTCGCGCTCCGAATCGCTTCGACGATATTAAATCCTGCAATTGACCGAGCTGACGCTTTTGAGTACACCTCTCCTTTGGAAACGACGATTGCCGGCACATAATATTCCTCGACGAGCTTTCCAGCTACCAGTCCAATAACCCCCTGGTTATATGATTGGTGAGCAATGAAAATAAGTTTTTTTGTCGTTTTGGGAACCAAACCTAATGCATGCAGTGTGGTATCTGCGGTAAGTTGCTGGCGCTCCCGATTTTTGAGTCCGAGAGTTTCAGCAAGCGTTCGTGCCTTCTCTTTATTATTGGTACATAACAGTCGCAGGGCATCGAGAGCATGTTCAATTCTCCCCATGGCATTGAGCCTCGGCGCGATCATATGGGACACTTCATACGTCGCGAGAGACTCCTTAGAAATTCCGGCATCTCCCATGAGCGCTTCGAGCCCCACCCGTTTTGTTTTTGCAATTGCCAAGAGCCCAAATTTTACTATCGACCGATTAGGTCCGACCAATGGCATCATGTCTGCAATCGTGCCGATTGCCGCAAGCGAAAGGTCTGGATCAGGCATTAATTTTTTTGCGACACACCAGGAAACTCCAGCACCAGATAATTCTGTCGTATGAACAATCAAACAATCCGGAAGTTTTATTGGTTTAACGTGATGATCCGTCACAATGACATCAATTCCCAGAGATTTTGCATACGCGATCTTTTCCCATGCAGTGATACCGTGATCGACGGTAATAATAAGAGACGGATTAAATTCTTTTTTTACGGCATCGATGCCTTTTAGCGAAAGTCCATACCCTTCCTCGATGCGATGGGGAATATAGGGCATAACGTTGCCTCCCAGTTTATAGATCGTTTCCCACATGATTGCGCCGGCGGTAACACCATCGGCGTCGTAATCGGCATACACCACAATAGATTCCTTGTTGTTGATGGCTTTTTTGATGCGCTCGATTGCCTTGGCTAGATCAGGGAAACTAGGGAGATGGGGGGGATACGGAGGATGAAAAAATTCTTCGATTTCTTTTTTCGTCGTCAGTCCCCTATTTTTGAGAATATTCTCTATAAGATCTCCACTACCGCTTAAAATTAACCACTTTTTCATTGATCCTTATGATATCATAGGCATGATGATTACCCTTCCCACCCAAGCCAAAAAGATTATTGATACGCTCAAAATTGCCGGTTTTGAAGCATATGCTGTCGGCGGATCAGTGCGCGACCTCCTCATGAACCGACCGACGAAGGGTTGGGATTTTACGACAAACGCAAAACCGGAAGACATCGTAACACTGTTCCCGGATAGTTTTTATGATAATCAGTTCGGAACAGTAGGAGTAAAAGTTCCTGATGATATTTATGAAATAACGACGTACCGGGCTGAATTAGGATATACAGACCACCGGCACCCTGACCAAATCCAATGGGGAAAAACGATCGAGGATGATCTGGCACGGCGGGACTTTACCATAAATGCGATTGCTTTTGACGGACAAACACTGATTGATCCCTACGGCGGACAAGGCGATATTCAAAAAAAACTTGTCCGGGCTGTTGGCAATCCGTCAGAACGATTTGCTGAAGATGCCCTCCGCATGATGCGTGCAGTCCGAATCGCTACAGAACTCGGATTCATAATTGACCCGCCCACGCTTACTGCCATTTCCGAGCAGACCCAGTCGCTCACAAAAATTTCTGCAGAAAGAATTCGCGATGAACTCCTACGGATAATGGGAGCCTCCTTTGCAGCCGATGGGATTTTGCTGTTGAAACAAAGCGGGCTTCTTTTCATTATCCTCCCGGAAGTTGACCTTTCCTTTACAACACAACAAAAGAGTCCGAAGCGGCATCATGTCTTTGACGTCGGAACCCACTTGGTCATGAGTCTCAAACACTGCCCGTCAACTGATCCAATCACGCGACTGGCGACACTTCTCCATGACATCGGCAAACCCGCAACGTATCGCGTTGATGAATCGGGAACTATAACGTTTTACAATCATGAAGTTGTCGGTACGAAGCTTACACGAGCTGTTGCCGATCGACTGCGACTTTCGAAAAAACAATCAGAAAAACTCGTAACCCTCGTCCGATGGCATCAATTTAGCGTTGATGAACGGCAAACCGATTCGGCAATCCGGCGTTTTATACGCAGAGTCGGCAAAGATAATCTTGATGATATGCTCGCTCTTCGAATCGGAGACCGCTTGGGCGGAGGCGCACGGGAAACATCCTGGAGACTTGAACTGTATAAAAAACGGTTAATCGAAGTACAAAAACAGCCGTTTACGGTAAGCGATCTCAAGGTCGATGGAAATGATGTAATGAAGGAATTTTCTATCCAACCAGGACCGCTTGTGGGAAAAATTTTAGATCAGTTATTTTCCGAAGTCGAACAAGGCTCCCTTCCCAATCAACGAGAGCCGCTTTTGCTTCGTTTGAAAGAGCTTAAAAAGATAAGTACCGGCGTTGCGACAAATGGCGAAGAGTAGGTTCCGGATATTGTTCCGATGAGGAGTGCCACGGCAAACCATCGAATTGTTTCTCCTCCCAAAAGGACCAGGGCAAGCAACATGAAACAAATGGTAAGAGAATTGGTCACGGATCGACCCATTGTTTCGGTAAGAGCAAGATCACAGCGCTCGCTAAAGGTAAGCCGTTCACCACGCTTTTCATATTCCCGAATTCTGTCAAAGACCACAATCGTATCGTGGACAGAAAAACTCATGGTCGTTAAAAATGCCGTGACAAACAAGGTATCGACTTCAATCCCCCAAAAATGCCCAAGCAGTGAAAAAGACCCAAATACCACAAGCACATCGTGAATGAGCGCAACAACAGCAGATATCCCAAACGTCACATTTCGAAATGTGTACGCAACAAACAATAGAATCCCCAAAATTGCAATACCGGACGCAATCCCGGCTTTGATCAACAGTTCATTCCCAAGCACCGGACCGACACTCTCCATCCGCAAAATGGTCGCCGAGTCTGAGGCGAGCACACGCACGTCTTTTTCAAAACGCGTGACGTTCTCCGGAGGAGCCGGTTTCATACGGACGAGTATTGATTGGTCCTGTCGCGCATCAACGACTTCGAGTTTCTGCGACCGAGCAATCGATTCGATCGCCGGAGCGGTGACATCGGCACTTGAGGTCACTTCCAACAACGTACCGCCAGTAAAATCGATCGATGGTCGCAAACCAAACAACACGAGTGACATGATACCCGGCACGAGGACGAACGCCGAAATAAGAACATACAACCAGATATATTTAGAAAAATGTATCATGATTTTTCTTTATACAATACGCGAATCAGCGTCCGAGTGACGACGATACCGGTAAATAAACTTATGAGCACCCCCAACAGCAGGGTCAACGCAAACCCACGAACGAGACCGGAAGTAGGAAGGAATTGCCAGTTGCCGGGATTATAGAGAACGATACAGGTAAGAATCGTCGTCACATTTGCATCACGAATACTATCCCAGGCTTTGCCAAAGGCGCTTTCGATGGCGATGTACCAAGGTTTTCCGGACCGCTTCTCCTCCCCAAACCGTTCAAAGATTAAAATATTACTATCAACAGCCATACCTATAGATAAAAGAAATCCGGTGATACCCGGGAGCGTCAATGTTACCGGAATAAGGCGATAGAGGGCAAGCGTTAAGAGTCCATACAGCACAAGCGCACTATCAGCTAATATTCCCAGCCTGCCGTATTTGGCAATCATAAAAACAGCAACGATAGAGAGTCCGATCACCCCCGCCTGAATACTTTTTGCCACTGAATCAGCCCCTAGGGTGGCACCCACGGCGCGTTGTTCGATGACAGCAACCGGAACCGGGAGCGCGCCGGCATTGAGTTGGATAGCTAATTGACGAGATTGCTCTTGCTTAAACCCTCCGGAAATAACCGCCTGACCATCCATGATGGCAGTTTTGACCGTTGGCCAGGTAACCGGAAAATCATCTAAGAATATAGCCAGTGGCCGACCTACAAGTCGAGTCGTTACATCGGCAAACGTCGTAGCACCTTTCGCGGTAAATTCTATCGCTACCTCCGGTTCCCCGGTTTGCGAGCTAAACGCAAGTGTTGCTTTTTTTAAATCACTCCCTGAAATACCGACGCTCTTGGTCGTTTCCAAAGTCGGAATGGTCAATGCTGCTCCGCTCGCTTGGGGCACTTGGGTAAACTCACGGAAGTCTAAGCGTGCCGTTTGACCAATCGTGGCAATTGCCTCTTGTGTATTGGTAACGCCCGGCATTTCCACGATAATCCGGTAATCTTGCCCGGACCGCGCGGTCTGGACATTGGGTTCGCTTACGCCAAAAAAATTAATACGGCGATCAATAACTTCCCGCGCGGACTCGAGCGCAGATACCCGCTCGGATTCTGCTATATTGGTCATATCCGCAGATAACACAACGCGCGATCCTCCCGATAGATCAAGCCCCAGTCTTGTCTTCAGCGACCCGAAAAACGGAAGCGTGTTGGGTATATCAATACTCACGAGAAACGCAGTCAATAACACCAGGAGCAAAAAAACTCGTTTGGGATTTTTAAACATGGAGTTTGATTATACCGCAACGAGGTCTTCTTCATCACCAATCACCATAATCTTGGATTGGGAAAGAATTTCCTTTACAAACGGGTCGTTACGGCGTTTACGGAACGTGAATTCCTCTTCGGTCATAACCGTGTAATTCATCTCGCGACCGCGCCTTCCCTCCTCGAGCTTAACGAGCTGGGCAAGTTCAGGAAGAACGACGGTTCCCACGACCAAAAGATCGACATTGGTGCTCGACTTGTTGGGCAATCCCCGCACGTACCTGCCTGATATCATGACAAATTTTACCTTTCCGAGTTTTGCCCGATTCTTGAGAAAATCGAGTCCTAATCCGGTGGTTTTTCCGATTAATCCGAGAAGCTCATAGTAGAGGGGGTAATCCTTGCGGAACATGTAGAAAAGACGGTTGGCTCTCGCCTCCTTACTCACCATGCCCGCTTTTTCCATGTGGGAGAGTTCTCGACGAACAGCGTTTATTTCTTCGTCAACCCTCCGCACCATATCGCGGACATGAAATATTGTTCCGGGGTGGGTCAAAAATAACTGTAATATTTTTACCCTGACCCGAGAGATAATAATATCCTCAAGCATGTACGTCCTCCATTGCTGGGCAGGGACTACTGAGTTGAAACAGAAGTGCCGATCGGTAACATCTCAATCCAAATTTGTCCACGATTTAATTGTACCTCGCGACCGGCCGCGTCGTAAAACTTCGTCCGGCTGGTTCGCACCGGTTTCTTCCACGTTATCTTGATCGTCTTGCCGTCTTGCCAAATTTGCCCGTTTCCGCTTCCCACATCGTTATAAAGCAAATGTGCGTGACTGTCTACAGGACCAATTTCTTTAACAAAAAGCACGACAACGACTTTAGCGGTGAGCTGCTGTTGATTTTCAAGATCCATATGCGGGGCGCCTCCGTTATTCCGTTTGTAGCTGTTGATACTCGGATCATAATCCCACCGGACGCCATATTCTTTCTCATACCCATCCCACGCCACAAACGAAGCCGATGACGAGGCTCCTCTGTCTCCCGCCGTTGCGTCATCTTTAAACATCCAGGGTTCAAACGATTTATCCCATGCGACTCCTTTTGAATCAACATTTGTCCATCCCCTCTCGGCTGCTAATTTCCAAAGTTTATCCGTGAAACACACCATGGTGTGTTCCGTCGCTACGGGGTGATCTAAACGGTCATAGTTACGATAACATGTGGGAAATCCAATACCAAATTGATCCATATCCCTAATTCCCCATTCCTCTATCTGACAAAGCGCCTTAGCCCGTTCATCAACGGTTGTGTCATTGCAACGGCCCGCTCCTCCGACGTGATTGTAGAGTGCGTCGTACTCAAGCACCCAGGGAAGGAAATACGTTCGCGCGCTTCGCACCGGTGCAAGAGTCACCGGTTCTGCCGCACCGCAGTAAAAAACACCCATAAATCTCGTAATTCCGCCTTCCGCAACGGCCTCATAGACAACGTCGGCATGAGAAAGTCCTGATTGTGGTCGCGCTTCGGCGTGGTTTTCAACCATGACGGCAAGCGGCCTGCGTTTCGCCCAGAGTTCTTTTTCCGGTTTTGTAAATAACTGCCCATTAAGAGGACAGGCTTCTGTTTTGGGGAGACTGGGATCAACCACAAAATGATCCTGTTGACCTAGCGGAGAAAGCGATGAAAGACCACGGGCTTTGCCAAAGAATGAAAACAACGCAAACGATAACCCTGTTGCAATCAAAAATAACGCAAGCCCTATGAGGCCTGTCATAATCATTTGTTGTCGATTTTTTTTCATTGTTTTATGCGTGCATGTTTAATTGCTGATTCCTCTTCATGAGATAATTCTACGCCATTGCCTTTCCCCGATACGATCTCTTTAACATACCATCTATTACCATTTCTCGCATAGAGCGAGGTCATCACGATACCGTTGTCTTTACTGTCGACGATGGCAAGCGAAAAACTTTGCGCGCCACCAGTATCGGAAAACGGATTGAACCGAACAATACCAATACGCTGTATGTGAAGTGCTCCGTCCTGATTGAGAAGCTTAACTGCTTCATCTATCGAACGAAAACGAGACTGCGCAGCTTGTTGACTCTTCATGAGTGACTCAAGCACGTCCCGCAGTCCAGTCGACGTCACTCCACGGGTTAATCGATTGTAATGAGAAAGCATGCGAGCTATGACAATGCTCAGTATGATAAGCCATACAAAAATGCTTCCCCACCCGATCAATCCAAAACCACTTCCCATCAATACTATCCATGTTACGATCCTTTTTCAGCAAATGTCAATGCTCCCAAAATCCCGAAGCTAAACGAGGTTGACAAGGAAGCCCGGTGCGTGCTACGCTCAAGCGCACAATGCCTAAAAAGACGAAACGAGCTAAAATCTTAGCGGCGTCACACAGAGCAACGCACATAGAGATTCCCCCTTCATTATCCCGTATCGATGAGACTAAACCCCAAACACATGTGACATCCTATTCCCATATCACATCGGTACAAAGAGACTTAACAAAAACGATTGTTCTTTCCCTCATCGCAGTCACCGTAGAACTTGTGTTGTATGGAATCTTGCGGTGAAACTCAAAGGAGGTGAATTTTATTTATGGCGACTATGTATTGCGTAAAGTGCAGAGCGAAGCGCGATGACCCAAATGCAACAAAAATCACGATGAAAAACGGTAAACCGGCGCTCAAAGGCAAATGCCCCGTCTGTGGTACCGGAATGTTTAAGATCGGTGGTTAACATCAGGTATTGAAAATGAAACAAAATAACCCTGAGTCATCGGGGTTATTTTGTGGTATAATTATAGGGCACATTGGAATCCGAACTCTCGGGGGGATGGAAGGCGTAAGCCTTTGATATCCCTCAGGAAAGTCCAGACAGCAGAATGCAGGGGACTGTGCGCAAGCACTGATCCCGATTAAATCGGGACTGGTGTCCAAATCCGAAAGGAAATGGAACGATTCCTGAAACGACAGGATGAGAGAGCCACAGAGACGATCATCGTCCTGTAGCCTGACGGCTATGGAAGGTGTATGAAACGCTGGCAATCCCACCCGCTGCAACCGGCGAACGACTCGCTATTACCACGCATTCGGGATGAGTCGAAGTTTACGGGCACCAGAGAAATGAGAGTTTTCCAAACAGAATCTGGCTTACGAGATTCCAATGTGCGCTCATTTTGTAGGCTTGTTGAGAAATGCTCCGATAACTACCTGAAGCACTAATACGATCGGTACGGCTAAAATCGCCCCGGTAATACCCAAAAATCGAACGCCTAGCATAAGGGAAAAAATCGTAATAATCGGCGAAAGCCCAGTGCTTTTGGAAAGAACTATAGGAACCATCAAGTTATTTTCCAGCTGTTGGACGATAAAATACAGCGCGACAACAGAGAGTGCTAAAAATGGCGATGTTGCAAGCGCAACAAACACCGCCGGAACGGCTGAGATGATTGGACCGATCGTCGGAACTATCTCCAGAATACCCGCGATAATAGCAAGCGGGAGCACGAATTCGACTTTAAGAAGTGTCAAGCCAATATA
>MFJJ01000018.1 GCA_001780895.1 Candidatus Gottesmanbacteria bacterium RIFCSPHIGHO2_01_FULL_46_14 | reverse complement strand
TGAAAGCAAATATTATCCGTACTACCAGCCTCCCGATGGCGAGCGGCTCCTTGATATGGAGAATCGTGCGAAACTATTTATTCAGGAGTTAACTCATCACAGAGGAAAAAATATCGTCATCGTTTCCCATGGATCCTTCCTCAGGGTACTCTTCTGTCACCTTCTGGGGCTAAAGCTTGACCAAATGGGCGATGTACATTTTGATAACGCCTCTCTCTCGATTATAGAAATCGAAGATAACCAGCCAGGCCGCCTCCACGCCCTTAGCATAACACACCATCTACCGAAGGAATTATAGTTGGTATTCTTTAGAAAACTGGCTTTTCTTGCCCGAGGCATTGTGAAATTCAAGAACAACGGTTACTGATTTGACGCCGGGGTGTGGTCGGCAGACATTTCGCGAGCAGGTACCCAGGTATACTTCCCGTTCAAACGCATCCTGGAGGGCAGTTACAATGGGTTTGCTACCTGAATTGACTCCCTGAACAATCCCGCCGCTTTCATACGTAACTTCATAGGAAACACTCTCAACTTTCCCTCCCATTCCGCTTACCGAAATAAGGATGGTATTTGCTTTTGACTCTTTAACATCGACTTTGATAGCGGGATCGATAGGCTCCAGATCTTCCTGAACGACTTCCTTTTCGACTGTAGGCTGCTGTGGCTGCGTAGAAAGAGTTCTCCAAACCAAAAATCCCGTAAGGCCTAATAAAACACCAAGACCAATGACTATAAAAAGCTTCTTATTTTTCATGAGCAGCAAGTTTGTCATGTATATATGTAGCAAGTTGTGAAATATTGACTCGTTCCTGTTTTGTTGTATCCCGATCCCGTACCGTTACCGAATCATTATCCAGCGTATCATAATCAATTGTGACACACCAGGGGGTTCCTGCTTCGTCTTGAGACAGATACCGCTTTCCGATGTTTCCCCGGTCATCCCACGCGGTCATAAACATAGGCTTGAGCATCGTGTAGACCAATTGCGCCTTCTGTCCAATATCCGATTTATTATTGACGAGCGGAAACACCGCAACTTTGATCGGCGCAAGTCTGGGATGAAGCTTTAAGACAGTGCGTTTTTCTTCTTTACAGTACGAATCAATCAAAAAAAACAGCGCTGCGCGGTCGACACCACCGGATGTCTCGATTACCCAAGGAGTAAAAACCTCTTGTGTTTCTTCGTCTCTGTATGCAAGCTTGTGGCGGGATAGGTCCCAGTCTCCCCGGTGATGGATGCCTTCAAACTCACTCCACCCAAACGGGGCGTTGTATTCAATATCTGTGGCGGACCGGGCATAATGGGCGCGTTCGTGTGGCTCATGATCGCGAAACCGTACGTGTTCTTCGGCAATACCAAGCCCCACGTACCAGGCCATCCGCTCTTCTTTCCAGTAAGAAAATACGCGTTCCCCTTCTTTCTCCTCAGGCCTGATAAAGTACTCAAGCTCCATCTGTTCAAATTCGCGGCTTCGGAAGGTAAAATTTCCCGGCGTAATTTCATTTCTAAATGCCTTTCCGATTTGCGCAATACCAAACGGAATCTTCACGCGCGAGGAGTCAACGACATTGCCAAAGTTCACAAATACCCCTTGCGTGATTTCTCCCCGAAGATAGGCGACCTGTTTTGGCTCCGTCACTCCTAAAAGAACTTCAGTTAAGAGATTAAACGTTTTTGCTTCAGTCCACGAAATAATCTCATTATGCTCCTTTTCGTGTGCTCTTAAGAGTTCTTCTTTATCTGCACGAAATCGCTTATGGCAAATTTTGCACTCTACCAGAGGATCGGTAAACGAAGACAAATGTCCGGAAGCGTCCCACACTTTGGGATTCATAATGATCGACGCATCCAAACCCACGACGTCATCGCGCATTTGGACCGCCCACTTCCACCATTCATTCTTAAGATTACGCTTGAGTTCTACCCCCAACGGCCCATAATCCCAAAACCCCGCAATTCCTCCGTAAATTTCACTTGAGGGATAAATAAATCCTCTGCGTTTCGCTAAGGCAACGATATCATCCATAATGCTCACTGAGATTGTACCAGATTAGTCCTGCTTCAAAAAGTGGTATGTTCTCATATGGCGCTCGGAGATGCTCTCGATGAACGGCTGTATCTGGACCGAAGATAACTCCCGCGTTTGGGGTAAAAATCCGAGCATGCGAAGGAGGGCAAGCGCAAACTGCTCACAACTGCCGGTTATATCCATACCTTCCTGTGTATTAAATGCCGCCAGAGACCGTGCATACAGTTCGTATACATCGCGGTGCTCCTGTTTTTCAGGCAACAATACATCCACGAGCTCGCAATGGTAATAACATCCATTGACGAGAGCTAAATTGTTCCGCAACTGGTAAAATCCGTCAAGTGTTTGAGCCTCTGTGACAATATCAAGTGTTTTCCCACGATGGATCATCATCTCGACCCGACTAAAGATTTCCAGATGCGGTGCCCGGTGACTCGTGATCTTTCGAATGCCTTTTGCGATCAACCGAAGTTTCCCGTACTGTTTAGAAAATACGGTCAGGATCCGATCTGCTTCGCCGACGTTTTTTCGTTTGAGGATTATTGCCTCGACCCTGTAGATTCTTGGAGACATCATTACAGTACTACTTCCGTATCCGTTTCAAGCACCCATTTCTTGCGGTCGCGCCCGCCGAGCTTGAGGAGATATTCATCAGCGTCGGTTCCCGGCTGTTTCTGGATAAGCAGTCGATACTTGCCGTCTGATATCTTCACAGGCGACGTATAGGTAATATCAAGTCGCGCAGTTCCCAACGGATTGACAATCAAAAATCCTTCAAAAACGGTTTTGTCCAGAGATGCATAGGCGGTCATGTCTACCGGTTTTCCGTCGTTGGGTGATTGCGATCCTTTGGATTCGGACAGTTTACTGCCGGCGGGTACATAAACACGGACCCAATTCCGAAGCGGTGCATTCAGACAGAGTCCACCCGATTCCAAACCGCAATCACTTCCCGGATACGGATTTTTATACTCAAGGGCAAGTTTCGTCGTGATGGTATCGCCGGTTATCGTTGTATCTTTCGTCACTTTCTCTGAAGTAAACATATTGGATTTGGCTCCAGCCATATTGCTGTTGTTTATATGCAGGTAATCCCATCCGCCTCCTTCTTTATAGGAAAATAGCGTTGCCGTCTCCGAGGCAGTCATAATTCGGCCGGCAAGATTAAAGCTCTCGGCACCCTTTTGGGCATTGCCATCATGAAAATAGGCCAGAACATGTTTTTGGTTAACCTCAGAAAGCAACATCTGGAAGAGCTTACCCCAGTACTGAGAGGGAGACACACCGAGCGCCTTTTGGACAGTTTGTTGCAAAAGGTCTCCCAAGAGCGCCTTCCGATCGGCACGAACATACCCTACCGGTCGAGTGGAGGAATCTTCAAGTTCATAGATTGCTCTGGGGCAATCACACCGCTTATCAATATCCGCGCTGAACACGCGCTCTTTCTTAAAATCGGCATCATAGAGGGTGATTGGTCCTAAAATCCGAAGCGCTTCTACGAGCACATGGGTATCGACTGCCCAAATCCCATCAATCGACTCACGACCGCTTACGTTTTGATAAATATCCTCAAATTGCTGCATGGAGAGCTTAAAGTCCGGCGACAGGTTGGAATCGCGAAGATTGAGGTTATAGACTCCCTTGTGGAATGTCGTAATTTCCCGCGGGGCAGGAAATTTTGTACGGAGCGCGTTGTCGAGTGAATAAATATCATCAGATTTGACGAGCACCATTTTTCCCCGGCTTATCCGGAATATTGCATAGGCGGTCATAAATCCGCCGGTAGGACGCAACTCCTTATCATTTTGAAACAAAATAAGATATGTTTTATCGTTTGGCTCACCCAACATCTGCGGAAGATTAATAAGGAGTGGCTGTGCGTTTACAAACAGGTTAGCAGCGTTTTCGATGACAGCTTTGGCGCTTGCAATTTTGTCTCGGATAACGGTCTTGCCGATCTGTGTTGGATAGCGAGCCGGATCGATATAAGATAGTTCCTTGCGCATCGCGTCGACATGAACGGCCATTTCATTAATCTTGGGAGTCAGTGCGCTCATGGTTTTGACTGCAGTTTGAATCCGCTCGTCAGCAGAACCTTCCACAAATCGACTCTTGCCTGAAAGTCCCAAAAGGTCAGCGTTGGGCTCGAGCGCTTCAATAGCCTTCTCGCCGGCTAAGACAGCAGAAAGTCCCGCATTAACCCCATGCTCCCCGTCGCGAATATAGCTACCTAAAACCGGTACAAAAGAAAGTGGTTTGAGTTTTCCATATTCACTCCTGAGTTCTTCCATGGCCTTTTTGGTCGTTTGGAGACGACCTTTTGCTGCAGCGAGATCCTGAGTTTTAAATGCATCGACAACTCCTTGCGCATTTGTCGCCACGACACGCGCTTTCGCGATAACTCCGCCGAGCGGCAAGAGCATAATGCCCAAAATGATAAAAAGGCCAACAATAATACCTAGTGGAAGTGCTGCTTTTTTCCAGGAAATCGTCTTCTTTTTCATGGGAAGTGAAATAGTTGGGACCGCAGAATTTAAATCGATTTTCTTCAGAGAATCAGTCATAGACTCATCTATTTTCCTTGGGATCGATACCCGTTGTCAACTACACAGCTCCTTTTCCTGAAATCATTGCCCAAGGGCTTTTAGCAAGAATGGAAAAATCCATAAGAATCGATCGCTTTCGCACATAATCGGCATCCATTTTAATCCGCTTATCAAAATTTACTTCGCTTCGCCCCGATACTTGCCAGTGACCTGTGATACCGGGCTTGGCTGACAACACTTCTTTGACGAGCTCACGGGTCATCGGATACTTCCTTTGTTGTTCAGTAAGCTCATCGGGATAATAAGGACGCGGGCCCACCAAACTCATCTCTCCTTTCAAAACGTTGAGAAGTTGCGGTATTTCATCAAGTGAATGTTTTCGTATAAATCGCCCCGCGCTCGTTACCCTGGGATCCTCTTTCAGTTTGTAACTATTTTTCTTGTATTGTGAGTACAGTCCGGCAAGCTTGGGATCGGTACGAAGCCGCTTGTGCGCGTTAATAACCATGGAACGAAACTTGTAGAGCTTGAATAGCTTACCGTTTTTTCCTACTCGCTGGGGAGTATCGGCTAATACTGGTCCGGGAGAATCGAACTTAATTGCGACACAGGTAACAAGAGCGATAGGTAAAAAAAATAGACCGAGTATCGTACTGCCCACTATGTCGATGAATCGTTTGAATAATGAATATTCCATTGTAATTGTTATGTGAGATGGTCATTCTCCGTTCCAGCAAAGCTTTCGACGAGTTTTTTTATCTTGGGGACCGAGGATTTTTTGCATACAAGCGTCACGTCTCCCGTGTTGACGACGAGCATATCGTCGAGATCAATGGTCACGACCAGCTGGTCGGTATAATTATAAACCAAGCTATCTTGGGTATCGTGGGTAAATACTTTGCCTTGGGTGACGTTTTTATCATCGGCCTCCTGCAGGGCTTCCTTCAGTGCTTCCCAGGCACCGATATCACTCCACTCAATATTTTCTGAAACCACTAAGGCGTCGGCTGGATTGAGTTTCTCCAAAATCGCGTTATCAAAACTAATTTTCTCCAGTGCCGGATACACTTCGGCGAGTATCCGCTCATATTCACCGGTCCGCCACGCTTGACAAATACGTGAAAGGCCCTGGTAAACATTCGGCGCATGGAGTTGGTATTGTTTCCATAAAAATTTCGGTGAGGTGACAAAATATCCCAGATTCCAGGCGTGATGACCGCTTTCGAAATAGCGCTTCGCGGTTTTTGCGTCGGGACGATACTGGAAGTCAACAAATGAATGAAAAGAGATAGAGTTTTTATTTACTGCTTCGTCTCCATACTGTATCCAACCCAGATTTTCACTCGCAAAACGGGGTTTTTGCGATACAAAAATGATCCGTTCCGGGTCTTGTTTAACGAGGTCACCTGCTGTTAACAAAATTTTTCGAAATAGGGTATCGTTCTTAACGAGGTGGTCACTCCAAAGAATTACCATCGGTTCGTCGGGGTGATCTTGCATAAGAATACCGGTTATAAGTCCTACTGCAGGACCCACGTCACGCATCTGGGGCTCTCCGATGACTTGGTTGGAGGGAACATGAGTCAGCTGCTGCTGTACCATCTGCACATAGGACGCATCGGTCGAGATGTAGATATCTTTCCAGGAGAAATCAGGGGCAAGTCGCTCAGCGGCAAGCTGCAGCGTCGATTTATTTCCAACGATTTTTTCAAATTGCTTGGGAGATTTTTTCCGCGACAGCGGCCATAATCTCGTTCCTACCCCTCCGGCAAATATTATTGCTTTCATAGTGATGCGAGGCGTTCAATTTCTCGTTTCATAGTTTGTTTAAATAGGTATGTATCAAAACGCCTAACCGATTGAGCAATTACCTTTGGATCAAAAGCTTTTAGCTTCTGTACTGCTTGCATGAGTGCTTCCGGCGTCTGCTCTTTAATAAGGCATCCGGTGACGTTGTCTTGTACAATTTCAGCCGTTCCACTCCGCCAAAATCCGATCACCGGTTTACCAGCTGACAAAGCCTCTGCCGTCGAAATACCAAAGTCTTCGTCTGCTAGTGTTACCAATGCCCGACAATCTCCATAATAGGTAGCAAGCTCTTCGTCTGTCAAATGACGAGTCACAAATCGAACATTTTCTCCGGCCATCGCTCGTAATTCTCCTTCTGCATGTCCCTGCCCGATGATGACCAGAGGAAGCTTGAGCGCACCAAAAGCACGTATTATAGCATCTATCCGTTTATAACCAACTAATCTCGACACAACGAGAAAATAATTGCCTTTTCCCAAGGCTCGGCCTTGAGTGTTAACGGGGGGATAAATAACCTTTACAACCGTCCTTTTGTAGTATTTCTCAATCCTATCTTTTACTCTATTGGATATCGCGATGTAATAGTCAGGCCTACTGCTTGCGACCAAATCCCACGTACGTAGTCTCGGTGTCATCCACTTATGAATGGTCTTTATAAATCCCCTCGCCGTTTCCTGATATATCTCATATCCGCTCCATAGGTATCGAGTTGGAGTTAGACAATAGCACACGTGAAGAGTATTTGGCTTGGTTATTATGGACTTTGCTTCTGCACTCGTTACTGAAATAACTACGTCGTAGCCGTCAAATGAGAAAAACTCAAATGCCATTTGGGTAAGCCACGGATAGAGCTCGTGATGGGATTTGGCGAACGGAAAATGCTGTAAAAAAGAGGGTCGCACGTCAAAAACGTTTGCCCATGGAGCGCGAGCGGGATCGTAAACAGCTGTGTAAAGGGGTGCATCGGGCCAGATCTCGTGAAGGGCAAGAAGCACCCGCTCCGCCCCACCCCACTTATTAACGCGATCGTAGACAAGGGCAACTTTCATACCCGTTCGTATAAACGGAGCGTTTCTCCTGCCATTTGGCGCCAGGAGAAGCGCTTGAGAAGTTCTTGTTGGTCTTGTTTTGTAGGTTTTTTCAATTTTTCGGGGTGGATTAATAGCCAACGCAGAGCCGAGACATCGTGGGGATTAAAGTAATTTCCAAGCGATCCTAGAATTTCTCGGAACGCTGGAATGTCGGAGCAAATGATCGGCGCTCCATGAACAGCTGCTTCAAGCGCAGGCAATCCAAATCCTTCCATAAGTGACGGAAATACAAGCGCAGTCGCATGTGTATACAAACTCGCTAACTGTTCGTCACTGGCTTGACCAAAAAAGATAACGTTATTTGACCGAGCCAGTCGTTTGTAGAAAAGGTCCTCTTTACCAACAAGAACAAGATGATTGGTTCCGATTGCACGCAAAAGCGTTTCGAGATTCTTATGCGGATACGCGTTTCCAACATAGAGAAAATACGGCTCTTTTATTAAGCGAGCATTACTTTTGCTTTGTCGCACACCTTCATAAATAACCGAAATTTTTCGTTCATCAAGGGCAAAATGATCCATAAGTTCTTCACGCGTTGCATGAGAAACGGAAATTATGTGCGCGGCTCTATGAAGCCCAATTTCCAGTATCGCGCGATAGGCCAAAACTTTTGCCCAATAGAGAGGTAACGGTAGTTTAGTAGCTTTCCCAGTGGGGAAATGTAGAATCGTAAGATCGTGCATCGTGACGATAAATTTCCCAGGATAAAAAATCGGTATCGTGAAGTACGGAATGTGCAACAAATCAAGATGCTCCCTCGCAAAAATTACTGGCAGTTCGACTTGTTCTGCCACACTATGCCAAGGAATATCCACTTTACGGATTTCCCATCGCTCGTTTGGTGGTTTCCACTCCTCACCAACAAATACGATATAGTTGTTCTTCTTATCTGTTTGGGCAAGTTCGGCAATAAGATTTCGGATATATCGTCCGACTCCAGTTTCATTGATAAGTCTGCCGTCGATACCTATCCTCATAATCGGAAGTTCTCAGAAGGATCGCATCCTTCCAATGGAAGGATGCGATCCTTCTATAGCTGAGCTTGTAATTTAATTCCCAACTCTACAAGAACAGTCACAAACCAAGAGTAACGATGTCTATAGTGTTTTTTGTAAAAGAGTTTCATAGTGTCGTAAAAATATTTTTGAGTTTTGGCCCGAAGGGCGTGATCCGCACTTGCTCTGCCACTCTGTTTTTTTCTGTGTAAAACCGTAACGTTCGGATAAAAGTATATTTTCCATCCCGCTTGTTTTATCCGGTAACTCCAATCCAGGTCTTCTCCATACATGAAATAATCCTCGTCCAGTGGCCCAACAGTTTCATATACTTCTCTCCGAACATAATAAAACGCCCCCGATGGACTATCTATTTCATGTGGTTCATTGAAATTTTTATACAATTGATGATACTGACTAAACATCCGTGAATGGATTTTTTCGAG
>MFJJ01000017.1 GCA_001780895.1 Candidatus Gottesmanbacteria bacterium RIFCSPHIGHO2_01_FULL_46_14 | reverse complement strand
TGAGAACACAGATGACTCTGTGAAGAGTCCCCCATCGTGATAACCCATTCAACCCCAACCCAACAAGCATACTCATGGAAAAAATAAAAAGAACCAGATGGCGAGGAGGAATTCGTAACACATGATACACAGGTACCAATTTCCATAGCATATATTGGAGATCAATCGGGGCATGTGGCCCCAGCGAGACCCATAAGGAAAAAAGTGCAATCAGCCAAAACACGAGAGATTTTTTTCGAAACAGTCCGATAGCTGCAATTATCAAAGGCAAACGGCCTATATACATGGCGTGTTCAATAAGATTTGGCGGCGGACCGGCGTAGGTGCGGAGATTGCCCAGAATAAAAGGATTAAGAAGCTGCAACAAGTTTCTCCACTCGAGTGACCCATACGCGGTCCATGAATACGGAAAACCAATCGTCCGTATACTCAAATTCACAAATTGCTGGAGCGGGATAATTTGTAGAGCAGCAAGCCCGATGCCCAAACCGATGGCAGCAATCATTCGCAACATGGGAAAAAACGACTTTTTTACCACGCAGACAGTCAGAGTCATGATGCCGACTGCCTCCAGGGTATAAAATGAAATCGTCTGATAGCCCGCAAATAGCTGCAGTGCAAAAACCGCCCCCGCGACACAAATGTCTCGCTTAGTACCCCGCTGGGCCAGTGCCAAAAACATACCAAAAACCCATGGAATATAGGAAGAAGCGGCAATCACATCGACATGCCCTCCCCACAGACGCATGAGGAAAAATCCCGATAGTCCGAAGACCACTCCGCTAACCCAAGAAGACAGCGGGTCAAGAAAGCGCCGGCCCAACCAATAGAGTCCGGTCATGGCAATGAATAGATGCAGTGCCATATGGACCGGATATGCCAGCCAAAGCGGTAATAGAACAAATAGCCACGTCGGCGGATACCATATATTGGCAATTGGGTTGGCAACAAAAGGCATACCGCCAAAAAGGTAAGGATTCCACCAGGGAAAAATTCCCTGCCCTATCCAATAATTAAAATACTGCCGGTAAAAGTAGTACTGATGGGCGATATCATCACCAAAAATCATCTGCCCCTCTGGAGGAAAAAATGCGCGGCCAAAGATGATGAGCAGGACGACCACGTATGCAAGGATCGGCTTCATTGTGCGATAGTGTAGACCGTTACGAAGGTATTTTTGTACGAAACACGCAGGAATGGGTAGAGCTTTCCTAAATCCTGAGTGCCACTTTCTTCCCGTTCCTGCGGCCCAAAGAAAATTGCCGAAATACGATTATCTGTAAGAAATGCTTTTGCCTCGTCGGGTTTCATCGCTCCCCGGAAAAATCCGGAAACGATCACCTGTTTCTCTTCGGCTCTCACCGTGTTTGCATGCCCAATATACACCGTTCTTCCAGTATATGGAGGAATATAGTTTCCTGCCGTTGTCCCAGCGAGGATCACGCCGTTTGTTGACGTTGAGTCTTGGATAAAACCGACTGCATGTATAAAGTCTTTGAGGGGATACAAAACATAACTGCCCGTTGGCACGAATGGATAGGTTGACCGCATTTTATGGTCAACAAAGTCCCGCTGCCACAACCACGAAGAATACATAACCCCCAAACCGATTACAACCAAAATCAAAGGAGGAATCAAGGCTAAGCCTTGATAAGATTTAAGGCTTAGCCTTGCTCCAAACCAATGCCATATCATATAAAACAGATATGCAGTCAGTATTCCCAACGGCACGTGTGGCAGCATTTCACTGAAGCGCAAGGGTGATTGTTGGGGTACAAATCGAAAGATTGCCAGAAGCGACAGCCACGCGACGACCCATGAGACGGCGGGGATAAGATACTTTTCCCGTCTGATCAATGCAAACACTCCTCCCAAAATTCCAAACGGAAAGACATAGCCAACAGCTAAAAAATACTCCATATATTGAAACGGTAAAGGATTGAGAATGTCCTGCTGGGCCAATCGTTTCCACGGATAAAACGAGGTCATGAGCTGGAGATACAACAGCGCAGGCGCGCCCATCGCAATCACGAGTCCCCTGGGTCCCAGGTTGGCAATCCCCATACATACTACGGTCACTGCGACAAACAAGAGACCCGGCGGAAATACCATCCCCAGGACAAACGCCAATGCCCCTAAAAAGAGCCAGTTGCCTCCTTTTTTCATTGTGGCTTCATCCCAAAGAGTAGCGATTAAAAAGACGATAAGCGCTTGACCCACCAGAAGATGTGGGATAAAGGCAATGCGCTGGAGGCTATCCATAAGTGACCACCACGGCATATACCCCCCCAAACGCCACCCGCCGTTAAAAAAGACGAGCTTTGGCCATGTACTGGCGGTAACTGCCAGAAGAAACGCGAGGGACAACCATATTTTTTTCGATCGCGTATCGGAAAGAAAAGAAAACGATTGCCCGGCAAAATGAGCCGTGAGGAAAAGAAGTGTTATCCCAAACACAAACCGTGCAACGTGATAGATATCGCTCGACCTATGCCATGGCACTCGGGTAAACCGCCCTACCCATCCCAAAAAAAGATACAAAATATGAATGTAGGACCCATTGTGTGGCTCTGAGGTATAGCGCTCGACAACCGTGAGTCTACCTTCCAAACCTTCCCGAATCCTCGAGAGGTAAAAATTATAATCAGTCGGAAAATTGTGGACGAGTTCAAACGCGCGATCCGGCTGGAGGTTATTTCGATTTTTTATTTCGTACAACGTCGGAACGAACGAAAAGATGATAAAAAACCACACCAAAACAGTCAAAATTTTCTGCATGATAGTTTATTTTAGTGGTACGATGTTGGAAATGCTACTGGCACTCACCCTTATTGTCACATCACTCCTTCGCCTGCATATGACGACGGTTCGCTTCTTCGACCCCGATGAGTTTGCCCACCTCCACTGGGCCTATCTCATAGCCCGGGGTAATGTTCCCTACAGGGATATCTTTATGTACCACATTCCGGTATTTCAAGTGTTTCTTCTTCCTCTTATGCTTCTTGTCCATTCCTCACACATCCTTATTTTGGCAAGGCTTGGCATGTTTGTCGCAGTTGGTCTATTCCTCTTGCTTCTCTATCGCGTAAGTTACTGCATAACCAAAAATACGAAAACAACCCTTCTTGTAGTTCTTATTGCAAGCATATTCCCGATCGGGCTGGATAAACTATTGGAAATTAGACCTGACACCTTGATGATGGTTTTTCTCGTCGGCTCCATTTGTATTGCATGGAGTCGCAAACGTGTATTTTTTTCCGGCCTTCTCTTCGGTCTTGCCCTTCTGACGCTCCCTAAAGTGCTTTTCGCCCTGCCGGCACTCATATATCTCACTGGACTAACGAGTGTGCTTATCCCCTTTTTTGCGGGGGCTCTCTTACCCTTTTGGGGATTTGCTCTGTCTATAGTTGCTCTAGGTATTACTCCAACCGCACTTGATGCAATCGCGGGCGCCTCCCGTGCGGTGTTTGTCGAACGGACCTTTTCACCGTGGCTGGGATTTGCGCCGTGGCCGCTCGTCTACCTGGATCGCGGCGGGATAAGTTTTCCGTGGATAGTCAGTACGATGCTCTGGATTGTAGCCTGTATTGGAATTTTTTTTCTCCCCTCGCGGCGGGCAAAAGTTTTTTTCCTTCTCTATTTTTCCTTTGGACTCATTTCGCTCACCCAGTTCCCCTCTCCCCATATCCAATACCACATTCCGCTTGCGCTTATGGCGAGCATTCCTGCCGGCATTGTGCTTACTAAACTGCTTTCGCGGCAACTTTTTGTAGGAGTTCTGTGTGGAGTATTTCTCGTCTCTGTGTGGCAGCAATGGACCGTTCGAACAAACCCCCAAAACCGCAATACCGAACAACTCACCGTTATTGGCGACATACTTCGGATCTCTCGTCCGGACGAAACCGTCTATGACATGGTTGGCTCATACGTGTTCAGACCGGATGGCTATACTATTTGTTGCCACCGCTACGGAGCCTTCATCGATAAACTCCGGATCAAACCCCCGCCGCTTTGGCATGAACTCATCGCTAGAAAAACTAAATTTATTATTCTTGATCGCTCGGGATTTTCGCTTTGGGTTACGCCGGAGCCGGATCTTTCCTTTATCCAAAAAAACTACCTCCCCTCTGGCTATCCTAAAATTTATACCCTGGGATTTGCGTTTGAGTGTCATCAAGGAACCTGTAGCCCGAATACTGTTTTTTCTGTCATAATTGCCGAAACGTACCGCATATCGACCAATCCTCCAGGAGCATCTGTTGCCATTGACGGCCGCGAAATTATTGACAATAATGAATTCCAGCTGCAGGAGGGAAACCATAGAATCTCAGTTCCTCCAACCATAACGTCATTGAACGTACAATTGGCACGATGAAAAACGAAGACGATATCTCTATTCACATTCCCAAACAGGTGTTGGTCATGACTGCAGCGATACTTCTGCTGACCATTGGTACGATTGTGGCATTTGAGTCAGCCAAACGTCGTACACCCACTATTGTTTTACCGGGCGGCATTACCTACCTTGGTCCTTCCCCATTAGCTGCACCCGTTCCGCCTGCAGACGAATGGGTCACATACCAGGGAAAACTTTTCCCTTATTCATTTTCGTATCCCAAATCACTCTCGCTCGGGGTATTTCCCAATGACCCTTTTGATAGCGTCACTATCTATTGGGGAAACACCAATCCTCAGGAAAACTTACTCCTGCGTGTTGAAAAACGCTCACCTGCCGCCACACCAATAATCGAATATGCCCGTGACTGGTGGAAACAATACAACTGGAGCGGTGTCAAAAGCGTTGAACAGTTTAAAAATAGTAAAGGACTCACTGGATACCGCGCTAAATATATCGATAGCACGGGAAAAACGCCGTATGACAACATATTTTTTGAAGTACCGGGCAAACCGGAGCTCGTCATCTGGATGAGCGGAAAACTTCTGGACCAAGAAACATTTGATAGACTTATCGAGAGCGTATCGTGGCAATTATGAAGCTTCCGCAATGGTTTTGGGTTGTGCTCGGACTGTCGGTTTTCTTGCGCCTTATCCTCATTCCTAATCCCGGCTTCGAAGCAGATATATCGTTTTGGAAATCGTGGGGACTGGCAACTCTTGATCTTGGCATGACCGGCGGCATCAAAGTCACCAACTTCAACTACCCTACTCCCTTTGCCTATGTGCTCGGTTTAGTGGTGTGGATCTATAGTCTGTTTGCCGACCCCCATACCTTCAACGAATTCTGGTCCAACACGAATACGTTGTTTCTTTTTATCGCCAAACTTCTCCCAATCCTCGCCGACTTTGGCATCGCTTGGCTTTTGCTTGTCATTCCGGGCTTGACCCGGAATCCCCGCCTCGTCGGCGGGCAGGCATCTTCGTCAAACACTGGATCCCGGCTCGGAGGCCGGGATGACAAAACGCAATGGCTCTACCCTGTACTTGCCTCCGTTTACCTTCTCAACCCCATTGCTCTTATTGACGGCGCCTGGTGGGGCCAGGTCGATAGTCTGGGAGTATTTATATTTCTCTTGGCCTTTGTTACCGCACTCAAAAACAAACCATTTCTTGCCGGAGTCATTTTTATGGTCGCCATGATGACCAAACTCCAAAATATGATCTACGGACCCCTCTTTTTTCTCTTTCTCTATCAAACAAGCGGCTACAACGGACTTATCAGAGGAGTAGCGGGAGCAACACTCGCGTTTTTCGGCCTCAATATTGAATTTTTACTCGCAAAAAATATGACCCGCGTCGTCGGGTCCCTTACGGAAAACTATGATTACTTTCCCTGGATGAGTCTCAATGCCTTTAATCTCTGGTGGATTGTCGCAGGAGGAAAAGGCATGGAGGTTTCCGACAAACTCCTCGCAATCGGCATTGCCGATGCCAAAACCGTGGGCCTTGTGCTGTTTTCAAGTTTCTATTTATTTTCGATGCTCCAACAATTTTTCTCCTCTGTCATTCCGGGCTTGACCCGGAATCCCCGCCTCGTCGGCGGGCAGGCATCTTCGTCAAACACTGGATCCCGGCTCAGTGGCCGGGATGACAACACAATAAAAGCATTTTTTGAGAGCCTCATTATTGTCAATGCAGCGTTTTTCCTTTTCCAGACCCAGTCGCACGATCGGTACGCATTTCCGCTCACTGTCTTCTTGCTTCTCTTAGCACCGTTTTATATAAAACAAATCAAAATATTATCTGTTTTCTATCTACTCTACACTGTCTTTTATTCCTACAACCTTCACACCGCCCTCGTCATGAACTACCCCAATAACGGCATTCCGGGGCTCTCAACTCTTAGGCATCCGTTTTTTACCATCGCGACGTCCATCGCATTACTCGGACTGTTTATCGTATTTCTTGTTTCAATCGCACGCAATACAAAAAGAATTGTAATTGCAGTTGCGGTCGCAACGCCAATTACAATTCTTTTTTTGAGTAATCTTCCGTTGATTCTAAAAAAGCCCGTATCTCTGACCCGCCTTTCACCGTACATAAACGTCCAGGGGTACGGACAACTCACGAAGAATATGCCGGTTAATGCTTTTCTCGGTTGGCGGGAATGGCACTTCCTCTCCGTCCAATACGCATTTTATCGGAAAGGCATCGGCACCCATGCCAACAGCCGTATGGATTTTGACATTGGAGGTAAATTTAAACGATTTACCACAGATGTTGGCATAGACACCGAAGCCGGACCGTCCGGTTCAGCGGTCTTTGAAATCTACGGCGACAATCGGCTCCTCTATTCCTCGGGACTTGTCAAACGATTTGAATTTCCCAGACACGCAGATATCGATGTATCCGACGTAAAATTCATGACACTGATAACAACTGACGGAGGCGACGGGATCATGGATGACCATACAGACTGGCTCAATCCTACGTTATGGCCCTCAGGCTAAGCCTTGGGGAACTTTAAGGCTTAGCCTTGAGGGTTACTATGAAAAATTTAGAAAAAATAATCAGCATCGGAATGCTTCTGTTTGCCGTTGGGTTCAATCTCTGGCTCTACCGCTTGGAACCGACCTCGTTGGTCGATCCCAATGACAATGCATTCCAGTTTGCTTTGGTTGACCGGACAAATCAAATATGGGATTTTGCACAACAACGTTGTGCAACGGAAAACGGCAAACGGAAAACGGCAAACGGTGTTTTCAATCCAATGCGCTTTCCTTTTACCTTTTGCCTTTTTCAGTTTACCTTTCTTCTTGATCACTGGGTACCAAACTGGGCAGAAGGATATAATCTCCCATATTATTACAGTCATATACCTCAAATAGCGATCGTGTCATCGTATCGGCTTCTGACTTTTTTCTCCCAATTTCAAATTTCAAATTTCAAATTTCAAATTAGTTTATTTACGTACTATCACTGGGTTATCTATCTTCTCATGTCTCTTTTCCCCGTCTCTGTTTTTCTTGCGCTTCGGGTTATAAAACTTCCGTGGCTCGCTACAGGAATCGGAGCAGTATTGGCTTCTCAAATTTCCACTGATGGCCTCTATGGCCTTGACCCTCCGTCGTTTCTCTTCCGAGGATGGGGGCTCTCCAGCCAACTCTTTGCCATGATCTGGCTGCCTCTGGCAATAGCCTATGCATGGAAATATATTTCAGAAGGTACGTCGTTTATGAAGGCAGTTTTCTTCCTCGTTGCGACCACCATGGGGCACTTGGGAATCGGCTACATCGCACTCCTAAGTTTACTTCCTCTTGGGTTGGCTAAGCCTAAAAAACTCGTTCTTCTGGGAGCAACGGTACTATTTTTCCTGAGTTACTGGATCGTCCCTATTTTTCTCACCAACGACTATCACAATGTCTCCTTTTGGGATCCGGTCTGGAAATTTGACTCATTCGGCTGGCGCCTGACCATGGATCGATTATTCAATGGAGAACTCTTCGACTGGGGCCGTTTCCCGACGATAACCCTTCTCGTTTTTGTCGGATTATTTGTCTCCCGCCCTTTTGGTCTCCTCTTCGTTTTCTGGCTCCTCCTCTACTTCGGCAGAGCCACCTGGGGCGGTCTTATCGACCTTGTCCCCGGCATGAGCGAGTTTCATCTGTCCCGCTTCATCGTCGGCCTGCATCTCGCCGGTCTCTTTCTTATTCCTATCGCAATCTCCTGGCTAGTTTCTTTCGTTCCAAAGCAATTTCCGAGAGTATTTTGTTACTTTGTTATTTTGTTACTTTGTTATTTTGTTATTTATCCTCAAACCATACGCTATGCACAACATAATGATTTTTTAATCAAACAAGCCAATGAGAATTACAAAAAAGTTCTACCAGATTTAGATACGCTCTTCTCTGTATTCAAAGAGTTACCGCCGGGCCGAATCTATCCCGGTCGTGGAGGCAATTGGGGGAAAGACTTTAAAGTCGCAGAAACCACCATGTTTATGCATCTGTCAACATACGGTCTACCAGTAACGTTATGGCTCCCTGAGACGTGGTCTCCAAATTCAGATGTTGAACAATACTTCAACGATAACTATCTCTCTCACTATGCGCTCTTTGGTATCCGCTACGTCGTCACGCCCCCATCAGTTTCACCAAAACCCTTTTGGAAATTGCTCAAAGAAACGACTACATGGAAACTGTATTCTGTCATTCCGGCCTCCGAGCCGGAATCCAGGCAAGACCAGAACTGGATCCCGGGTCAAGCCCGGGATGACAATACGGGAGCATATATCGCCGGCGGCGTGCGACCTGCAATTGTCAGCAGTTCAAAACTCAATTACATCAATCTCGTCCATCTTTGGATCCAGTCCGAAGCCCATGAAAAAGGCCTCTACCCCGAGCTCACGTTTGCCAAAGATTTCCCCCGAAAAACCGGTCTGCCTAATTTCAGAATGCTCGACGAAGTGACGTATCAAGTCCCTGACGGTTCAACGCATAACCTCTTTACCGAGCCTCCCGTTTATATGACAGGTACCGAACCCGATGTAAAAATCCTCTCGGAGTCGCGAGAAGCAGATATGATATTTCATGCCAAAGTAGAAGTCGGTAAAAACTGCACGGAATGCATTGTGGTTT
>MFJJ01000016.1 GCA_001780895.1 Candidatus Gottesmanbacteria bacterium RIFCSPHIGHO2_01_FULL_46_14 | reverse complement strand
TTCCCTTTGTAAAACGCGTGGAGAAGCCATGGGGTTACGAGATTATTTACACCCCCGATGACGCTCCTGCGACAGGCAAAATCCTTCATGTAACTGCAGGTAAACGATTGAGTTTGCAATATCATGATGTTAAAAGAGAAACACTTTGTCTTATAAGCGGTGAAGCGCTCATTACCTTAAGTAACGAAAAAGATGAACCAGTTGAGGTGCCCATGGAGCTTAATAAAGGCTATCATGTGGTACCAGGACAGGTTCACAGGGTGATGGCCGTTACAGATATAGACTTTATTGAGGCCTCAACGCCCGAGCTTGGCAATACATTTAGACTGCAGGATGACTCCAACCGCGCGACAGAAACCGAGGAAATACGCAAGCAGGAAAATCGCGGTTGGAAAAAATCATGAATATCCCTACCCTTGATGAAGTGGTTCTTGCCAGCCTCGACTTTTTCATCAAAACTCCGCCTCCAACTCTGGATATCTCAGAATTTTCCCTACCATTTGTCGTGGGAAGCGGGAATGCAATAAATACTGGTAAGATCCTTTTCTCGGCCAAAGCGGCTATCTTCGCAGACGAAAGTAATTTTAAGTCAACTGTGTCAGCCTACCAAGCGGTGATTGATAAGGGTCTCATTACAGATGCTGTTGTTATCTCTGCCTCAGGGGAGAAGGATTCTGTTTGGGAGGTAGAGCTTGCGAAAGCCATGCGACTAAAAACGACACTTCTTACCTGTAAACCTTCTTCGTCTGCTGCCAAGATCGCCGATTCAGTTCTGGACTATAAAAGCATTGCTGAGCCATATACATATAACATGTCGACGTATCTTGGAATGGTGTTATCTGCAACTGGAGAAAAGCCAGACGAAATTAAACAATTTTTACAGAGTGTCGAAGTAATTCCAGGATTTAGTGACTATACGAGTTACGCATTTGTCGTGCCAGATAAGTACCTCAATGTGACGCCTATGATTATTACAAAGGGTGACGAACTCTTTGGTCCGCACGTTATGATCCGGGCCTTCACCGAGGGGCATGCCAGACACGCGAAATTCGTGCATCCCTGGGACAAGGAACTCGTCATAACGCTTGGAATGAAAAATAACTATTTTGGAGACCCAAAGCACCGCTGGAATATTCCGCTTCCAGAGCTCGCAAGCTTTGGTACGATGATCGCCCTTACATATTATCTCTGTGGATTAGTTCAAAGGGCAAAACCTAATTATTTTGCACAAGACATAGAGACGTACTGTACCGACTACGGACCCAAGGCATATGGAAAACCAGGCTCGTTTGACGTAATAGTTCCAGCAAGCGACTGAATCTTGGGTTGACTACTTTAAAGCCCAGCTTGCCAAATAAATTTGATATATTGTTTCAATCGATTTGCAGTTTTATATTTAAGTTAAGATGATAACTTCAAAAGACGTGGCCATGCTTATAGCAGCTATGCGAAGTGTCTTTGTAACGAAAGACGATCTTAATCGGTTTGTAACGAAAGACGATCTAGTCTCTTTTAAAGACGAAATTTTAAAACAGATTCAGGATCTTCGCGACGACGTAGCCATTGTTACCGGTTATCGAGACATGATTGAACAGCACGAGACAGATATCGAAGCCATCAAAAAGCACTTCAAGCTCCCCAGTTCATAGTTGCGAATTAACAATAAATTCTCCATACTAACTCTATGGCCAAGAAGTTTGTTGTGTGGTTTGATGAAGTTGATAAAGAGGATATTGATATTGTAGGCGGCAAGGGAGCGAATTTAGGGGAAATGACCAAGGCTGGATTTCCGGTTCCTCCTGGCTTTATCGTAACAGCCCAGGCATATAATCATTTTCTCGACGTTACGGGGCTCCGTGATAATCTTAAAGGGATTTTATATAATCTGGATGTAAGCAATAGCAAGGCTCTCGAGAGCGCTTCGCGCCAAATAGAAAAACTCATAACCCGGTCGCATTTTCCCAAAGAAATCGCCGAACCTATTCAAAAAACCTATTTCCAAATGGATGAAGGGATGATGAAACATGCTTTTGTTGCCGTGCGATCTTCTGCGACCGCTGAGGATCTTCCCGACGCATCATTTGCCGGCCAGCAGGCGACATTTCTCAATGTCCATGGGGAAGCAGACCTTATAGAAAAGGTCAAACAAGCGTGGGCGTCCCTGTTTACCGCCCGGGCTATTTTTTACCGGGCGACCAATAAATTTGATCACTTTAAGGTGAGTATTGCGGTTCCTGTACAGAAAATGATCAGTTCGGACGTATCCGGGATTATGTTTACGATCGATCCGGTCACCAACGATAAATCAAAATTGACGATCGAAGCAATTTGGGGCTTGGGAGAAATGATCGTTGGGGGATCCGTGACCCCTGATCACTATGAAGTAGACAAGCAAACCCTGGCCATCACCAAAAAAGAGGTTAACGTTCAGGAAAAGCAAATGCTTTGGAAAAACGGGAAAAATGTTATTGAACCCATTGGCAAGGCGCTTGCGAGCAAGCAAAAGTTAGATGATGAACATATTAAACAATTTGCCCAACTCGGCAAAAAACTCGAAAAACACTATTTCTTCCCTCAGGATATCGAATGGGCTTTGGACCAAGGGACGCTCTATGTTTTGCAAACGAGGCCGGTCACGACGACGGGAAAAAAGTATTCTAGTCTGAAAACTGAAAGCAGAAAGCTGGTAGCTCTGCTAAGAGGAGATCCCGCAAGCCCCGGAATGGCCTCCGGCCCCGTGAAGATACTCAGGTCTCCAAAAGAACTTTCCAACGTCACAAGTGGCGATATTCTGGTTGCGGAAATGACCAATCCTGACTACGTACCGGCGATGCGAAAGGTTGTTGCAATTGTCACTGAGCGAGGCGGACGCACCTCACATGCGGCGATTGTATCTCGTGAGTTGGGAATTCCGGCTGTCGTTGGGGCAGCCGGCATTATGAAAGCTGTCAAAGATGGATTAGTGATTACGGTTGATGGAAGCCGCGGGGAGATATATAAAGGAGCTTTAGCAAAACCAAATTTGACCAATTTGTCTCATGTGGCAAATTTGCCCAATACCCGCATTAAGACAGCCACCAAAGTCTATGTCAATCTTGCCGAACCCTCCCGCGCCCGCGAGATTTCCAAAATGCACACCGACGGCGTGGGGCTCTTACGCGCGGAATTTATGATTGCAGGTATCGGCACCCATCCCAAAAAGCTCATCAAAGAAGGCAAGCAAAAACAGTTTGTTAGTTCTCTTGCTGATAATCTCGAGATATTTTGTTCCGCGTTTGGAACGAGACCCGTTGTGTACCGGGCAACGGATTTTAAAACTAATGAATATCGGAGCCTCAAGGGGGGAAAAGAGTTTGAACCCGAAGAACCCAATCCAATGCTTGGATACCGTGGAGCTGCGCGATACATAGGGACACCGGAGGTATTTGAATTAGAACTTGAAGCAATCAAATACGTACGCAATAAGCTTGGGTACAAAAATCTTTGGATTATGATCCCCTTTGTCCGGACACCAAAAGAACTTCTCGACGTCAAAAAAATTGTTGTTGGGGCAGGGTTAGATCGATCAAGCACATTTAAGCTTTGGATGATGGTGGAAATACCGACCAATGTCATCAGACTCGAAGAGTTTCTCGCTGTTGGCATAGACGGCGTATCCATTGGCTCCAATGATCTTACGATGCTCCTCTTGGGTACGGATCGGGACAACAGTGACGTCGCTCATGATTTTTCCGAAATGGATCCGTCGGTACTTTGGGCAATCGAACACGTCGTCAAACTATGCCACAAGCACCAAGTGACCTCATCGATCTGCGGTCAAGCGCCTTCTGATTATCCGGATCTTATTGATAAGCTCGTCCGTTGGGGCATAACCAGTGTATCCGTAAATCCGGACGCGGTTAGTCATGTCCGATCAACAATTGCTGACGCGGAAAGTAAATTATGACAGGCAAAATTACCAATGTGTATGCCCGTGAAATTCTCGATTCCCGGGGCAATCCTACGGTGGAGGCGACCGTTGTTCTTGAGTCCGGCTACTGGGGAACTGCATCGGTGCCATCCGGCGCTTCAGTTGGGTCGTATGAGGCCAAAGAACTGCGGGATAGTGACCCCAAGCGCTATAACGGCATGGGCGTACTTAAAGCCATCGGCAACGTCAACAGCACCATTGCTTCGAAAATCAAAGGAATGGATGGAGACGATCAAAAAGCCCTCGATACAGCACTCATCGCGCTTGACGGCACCGTAAATAAAGCCAATCTGGGCGCAAATGCGATCTTATCGGTGTCACTGGCTACTGCCGTTGCCGCCGCGGCCAACCAACGCATCGCACCATTTCGATACCTTAACACTCTTTTTTCCGCCCTTATTCCCACCAAACTCACTAAAATTCCCACGCCGACTGTTAATGTCATTAACGGCGGAAAACACGGTGCCGGAAATCTGGATTTTCAGGAATTTCATGTCGTTCCGGCCAGCTCGTTGCCGTTTCACGATGCACTCCGTCTCAGTGTCGAGGTCTATCACGCGATTAATATAATCCTCACACAGCGAAACGCTATTCATTCCATCGGTGACGAGGGGGGATACGCACCGAACCTATTTACCAATCTTGATGCGCTCGAAGTCATCACGGATGCCATAAAAACCACCTCGTACAAACTGGGCGTGGAGGCGTTTTTGGGACTCGATATTGCAGCGAGTCATTTTAAGTCAGAGCGAGGGTATCAAATAAAAGACCGTCCTATGGCGCTCACAACCGGTGACTTCATCGCCTATCTGAAGGAACTCCAGGAGAAATTTCATCTCCTTCTCCTCGAAGACAGTCTCGATGAGAATGACTGGGAAGGTTGGAAAAAAATAACCGAGACTTTTGGGAAAGATACGATGATTATTGGCGACGATCTTCTCGCAACCAATGCGGATCGACTCAAAAAAGCAATCGCCGAAAAAGCCTGCAGTGCTATTTTGGTAAAACCCAACCAAATCGGCACGCTGTCTGAGTTTTTGGGAGTCGTCGCTCTTGCCAAACAAAACAATATCGACACGATCGTATCTCACAGAAGCGGGGAGACGAATGATACGCTCATCGCCGATCTGGGGGTGGCGGTTCAATCGGAGTATGTGAAGTTTGGTGCACCCGCGCGTGGTGAACGCGTGGCCAAATACAATAGATTACTGCAAATTGAAACCGAATTACTTGCCAAATGAACCCTCTCGTGCTTCTCATTCTCGACGGTTGGGGTATTGGTCCGCCTGGTCCGGGCAACGCTATTTCTCTCTCCCACCTCGAGCATATTCCGAAGCTCTGGAATTCCTATCCCCATACCCAGTTGTCTGCCGCCGGAGAAGCCGTAGGTCTCCCGCCCAATGAAGACGGCAATACGGAAACCGGCCACCTCAACATTGGAGCCGGTCGTGTCGTTTACCAGGATTTACCCCGTATCAATATGGCAATAACCGACGGCACGTTTTTTAAAAACGATGCATTCATCGCGGCAATACGATTTGCCAAACAACACTCCTCCAACCTTCATATTCTGGGGCTCTTGAGCGACTCCGGTGTTCATGCCAATTGCGACCACCTCTACGCACTTCTTGCGCTTGTTGAAAAAGAAGCAAAAGATATCCCCGTGTATTTGCATTTATTTACCGATGGCCGTGATTCTCCGCCACAAGCCGGAGGTCAATTTGTCGCTGAAGTAGAGGATATGTGTCGCCGCATCGGGGTCGGAAAAATTGCCACAATTATGGGTAGATACTTTGCAATGGATCGCGATTTGCGTTGGGACCGTACGGAAAAAGCCTATGATTCGCTTACAGCAATACCGCTAAAGACTGCCGCTTCGGCTAAAGCCGCGGTGAATCAGGCATATGCAGAAAAAATGACGGATGAATTTATCGAGCCAATCGGTATTTTGGATTCAAGTGGCCACGCATTGCCTCGTATTGGCACTAACGATGCCGTCATTTTCTATAATTATCGCATTGACCGTCCCAGGCAACTGACCCGCGCATTCGTCCTTCCCAATTTTGAATCCGAGGTGCCACCCCCGTCATTTGATCCGTATGCGGTCAAGTATTACCACAAACATATTGTAGAAGAAAGTGACCAGTCCAAACCATTTATCCGAAAAGTTGTACTGGCCAATCTCTTTTTTGTCACCATGACGGAATACGATCGCCACCTGCCTGTCACGGTAGCATTTCCCCCACAGCGCGTACACAATCCCATTGGTAAGGCGCTTTCCGAAGAAAACATACGCCAACTCCGGGTCTCGGAAACGGAAAAAGAACGCTTCGTCGGATATTATTTTAACGGACAGCGCGGAGAGCTCTATCCCGGCGAAGACCGGATGATTATCCCTTCTCCTAAAGTAGCCACATACGACCTAAAACCGGAAATGTCTGCCTGGGAACTTACCGACAAATTACTCGAAAGGCTTAATCTTCATGTATATAACTTCGTCGTCGTCAATTTCGCCAATCCTGATATGGTCGCCCACACCGGAAATATTCCCGCCGCAATAAAGGCGTGTGAAATAACCGACACCTGCGTTGGACGAATCGTGAGGCAAGTTCTCGCCCTTGGCGGTACTTGTGTGATTACAGCAGACCATGGTAATGTAGAAGAAATGCTCGGGCCCGATGGGTCGATGGACACGGAGCATTCCCAATATCCGGTGCCATTTATCATCATTGATCATATGTTCGAAGGATACCCTCAAATACTGCCAAAGGGGAAACTCGCTGATATAGCACCCACCATTTTATCGCATATGCGCCTTCGGATTCCAACAGAAATGACCGGTAAAAACCTTCTCGTCGATATGCCTATGCTATGAAAATTACACTCTCTGTCATAAAAGCAGATACGGGTTCAATCGGCGGGCACAACCGGCCAAGCGAGGCAATGGTAGTAAAAGCCAAGGAACAGGTAGAATCGGCCACAGCCAATGGTTTATTGACTGATGCCCGAATTACCTTCACGGGCGACGATATTGCCCTTCTTATGATCCACACCAAAGGCGTTGATAATGCTGATATCCACAAGCTTGCCTGGGATACGTTCGTGGAAACGACCAAAATTGCAAAATCGCAAGGTTTGTACGGCGCAGGCCAGGATTTATTAAAAGATGCATTTTCCGGTAACGTCCGGGGGATGGGGCCGGGATCGGCCGAGATTGAAATAGAAGAGCGCCCTGCTGAACCATTTATCGTCTTTGCCGGCGATAAATGCGGACCTGGAGTATTTAATTATCCGCTTTTTGAGTGTTTTGCAAATCCCTATCACAACGCAGGGCTTCTTCTTGCGCCGGAAATGCGCGCAGGATTTACGTTTACGATAATGGATGTTAACAATACGGAGGCTGACAAAATCATAACACTAAAAGTTCCCGAAGATTATTACGATATTGCAACATTATTGAGGGATCCCAATCACTTTGTCATCGAATCAGTGAGAGAAAATGCGACCGGTCTCCAGGCAGCAGCGGCATCAACAAGCAGGTTGCACAATATCGCAGGGAAATATGTAGGCAAAGATGATCCGGTGGCCATCGTCCGGACGCAAAAAACATTTCCGTCCACGGGCGAGATTCTTTCTCCCTGGGCGCTTGCCCACTATACCCTTGGCGACAATCGCGGGTCACATCATGTGGCCGTCATGCCCGTCAAACAAAATAGTATTATTTCCTATTTTGACGGGCCAACGATCATTTCTGCCGCAGGGTATTGCGTACATGAAGGGCATCTTACCGAAGTCGTTGATCTCTTCGATCAGCCATTTTGGGATTACGTTCGGAATAAATCCGCAGAGAAAACCCTGGCGATACGCGCGCAAGGTTTTTACGGTCCCTCCATGGCCGGTATGGATGAACTCGAGTACACCGGTGTCGTTGAAAATCTTAAACGGCTCGATGCAAAATTTATCCTCAGAAACACTATTAAAACGTCATAATACTTTCTTTGTCATTCCGGGCTTGACCCGGAATCCATCTTTTTCGGGAACTGGATCCCCCGTCTGGGCGGGGGATGACAGAATAAATGAAAACTGACTTCTATAGAAAAACGAACGATCGGGAATTTCCATCCAATCTCACCGACTACGACGAAATGTATCGGTCGTTTGAGTGGAAATATGCGCGCAAAGAACTCGATTGGTTCGGGGATAAATTAAATGCCGCCTATAACGCCGTTGACCGCCATACGCATACCTGGAGGAAAAATAAGATTGCGCTCTATTGGGAAGATGAGGAAGGGAATCAAAAAAAATATACGTTTGAAGAACTTTCTGTTTTATCCAATAAACTCGGCAACATACTAAAAGATTTTGGGGTCGAGCGGGGGGACCGAGTATTTATTTTCCTTCCCCGCATTCCGGAGCTCTATTTTTCATTTTTAGGAATTCTCAAAATCGGTGCGATTGCTGGAACGCTGTTTAGTGCATTTCAGGAACAGGCGCTCGCCGACCGATTAGGGCAGGCTCGTCCAAAAGTAGTGATAACAAATAAAGAATTAAAATCCAGGCTTCCACGAGTCAAACATGTCATTACCATCGATACAGAAGATTTCACAAAATCTCTCGAACACGCTTCAGACGAGCTGCACATTGCCGAAATGGATCCGGACGAGTACGCGTTCATGCTCTATACCTCCGGCACGACGGGTAAACCAAAAGGCGTTATGCATACCCATCGGGCAATCCTACAGGAACATATGACGGCAAAATGGGTCTTGGATCTTCGCGATGACGACGTGTATTGGTGTACTGCTGATCCGGGTTGGGTCACGGGAATAGCCTACGAAATACTCGGCAGCTGGTCGTGTGGGGTATCAGCCGTTGTGTATGCAGGACGATTCGACCCCAAAAAATGGTATGAACTATTGGAAAAGTACAAAGTCAGTGTCTGGTATACAGCGCCAACGGCCATTCGGATGCTTATGGCAGCCGGAGATACGTTGGTTGACGAACGGGATCTTTCTGCCCTCCGTCATATGTGCTCGGTGGGTGAACCGCTCAATCCGGAGGCAATTCGTTGGGCAGTCAAGGTGTTTGATAAACCGTTTCACGACACGTGGTGGCAGACGGAGACCGGAGCCATCTGCATTGCAAATTATCCGTGCATGGATATAAAAATCGGCTCAATGGGTAAGCCCATTCCCGGACTTACGGCATCAATCGTTGATGACAATGGTCATCCTGTGGGTCCAAATACAGAAGGTAATATTGCATTAAAACCCAAATGGCCATCCATGATGAAAACCATCTGGCGCCGTCCCCAAAAATACGAAAGCTATTTTGCCGGAGGCTCGCCTCGCTCAAGCTCCGGCGGAGCGGGCTGGTACCTATCGGGTGATCACGGTATGTGTGATAAAGATGGCTATTTTTGGTTCATTGGACGGGCTGATGACGTCATCAAAACGTCCGGGGAGCGTGTTGGACCCTTTGAAGTGGAATCTGCCCTCGTCAGTCATCCTGGGGTCGTAGAAGCAGGGGTAATCGGCAAACCCGATCCTATGCGCGGGGAGATTATCAAAGCATTCGTCGTTTTGGGTAAAAACGTCAAACCCTCCGAACAACTCAAAGAAGAACTTTCGCAATATGTAAAAAAACATCTGGCTGGACATGCCTATCCGCGTGAGGTAGAATTCATCGACAAGCTGCCCAAAACCAGATCGGGCAAAATCATGCGCCGTATTTTGAAAGCCAAGGAAATGGGTTTGCCGATAGGAGACACGAGTACACTTGAGGAATACTAATGATTGAAGGAGACATTACATATAGAATTCCCAATCATGACGGATGGGGTTATTTAACTGTAAATCAACCGAATCAGCATCGTTCTGAATGGGAGCTCGTTGATATTGCCGTAGTTCCACAAAGAAGTGGTTTAGGATGTAGGCTGATTAGAATGTTTTGCGATGATCACCCATGTAATACTAAAGTGTGTGGTCCTATTGGTCACGACGATAGCTTCGCCGCTGTAGATAAACTTGACTATCATGCACCTCCTGGAGAAAGTAGGTCTTTCTGGTTAGATGACACTGAAATAATAAGAACAATTCCTATTTTTGCCTTTTTAGATGTTTCAGGTATTTCAGTTACTCGAGTTAAAATAACTTGTGATCATTCCATTCTGGGAAACCCACAAATCTATATGCAATATTATGGGCATACTAAATGATTAGTGCTCAGAACTCATTTGTTCACATTTAAACCATCACCTGGGAGGTGATATGGTAGGTACACCTAGGGAAAAGAGGAGAACAAGTTCGCCTTTGAATTCTGTGTTTTGTGCTTCGGATAGTTTCCCTCGCCATATTTCTTCATGAATCTTCGTGAGTTCTCTGGCTATAACAATTTCTATATCTCCAAAAATATCTTTCATATCTTCCAGTGTTCGCTGTATTTTATGAGGTGCGCAATAGAATACAATGGTTGGTCTTTGTTCTAATGTTTCGAAACAGAGTAACATGCTTTGAAAAAGTTTTTTTCTATGGCTTTGTTTTTCGGGTGGGTAACCCAGGAATAGAAAACGGTTTGCCGGTAGACCGGAGCTTGTGAGCGCGGCCAAAACGGCCGATGGGCCCGGAATACTAATCACACCAATACCTCGCTTTATACATTCGGAAACGAGTCTATAACCAGGATCGGAAATCAGTGGAGTTCCCGCATCGCTTACGAGCGCGATATTTTCCCCCGCTTCAAGCATTTGAATAATTTCCGGAATCTTTTTGTTCTCCGTATGATCATCAAACCGAAGTATCGCATCCTTCTTCTTCATGGAAGGATGCGATACTTCCATGAGGAGAATTCCGGTCCGGCGGGTATCTTCACAAAGTATGAGGTCGACAGAGGCAAGCGTTTTTTGGGCACGAACTGTAATATCCTCAAGATTTCCAATTGGCGTTGATACTATATATAATGCTCCCATGGATATCATTTTACATCTGGACGTGTATCTTAGCCAGGTTGTCAGTACCTACGGCTCACTTACCTACGCAATCCTGTTTACCATTATTTTCGCTGAGACGGGATTGGTCGTGACTCCCTTCTTGCCTGGGGATTCATTGTTGTTTGCAGCCGGCGCTATTGCCTCTCTCGGATCACTTAATATAGGGATCGTCTGGTTGCTTCTTGTAATAGCTGCCATAGCCGGCGATACGGTCAATTACTGGATCGGGTATTTTTTCGGTCAAAAAATAGTCGATAATCCCAAGATTACGTTCATCAATCAGGATCATATCCATAAAACCGAACAGTTTTACAAAAAATACGGAGGAAAAACCATTATACTTGCGCGATTTGTGCCGATTGTCCGTACATTTGCGCCGTTTGTTGCTGGCGTGGGAACGATGGATTACAAAAAATTTATTGCGTACAACATCATTGGCGGAACCCTTTGGGTCAGCGTATTTACCATGCTTGGCTATCTCTTTGGTAATATCCCCGTTGTCCGGGAAAACTTCCATTATGCTGTGTTTGCTATCATCGGATTATCGATTGTTCCGATGATCTATGAATATATGCAACACAAAAGACATTAGGCGCTGTATTTGCGGATAAGTCCAACGACCCGACCCTGGATTTTGACGTGGGTCGCAAATATCGGTGCCATTTGGGAGTTTGCGGGCATAAGTTTTATTCGCTCTTTTTCAAAGTAAATACGTTTGAGAGTTGCCAGCCCATTGGGAAGAAGAGCAACGACAATGTCACCGTTTTTTGCATCCTGCTGATGCTGGATAACGACGTAATCACCGTCTAAAATACCGTCGTCGATCATGGAGGTGCCTTTGACTTGCAAAACATAACTTGCCTTGCTGGCCGCAATCATACTTGGGGCTACAGAAATATAAAAATTGGGATCGGTCAGCGGTTCAAGCGGAGCGCCTGCGGCGATAAAGCCAAGAACCGGTACTTCGACAGCAGATTGGTTTTCGCCAGTTCGGTAGTTTTCGACGACGACCTCAAGTCCTCGCGCCGTGCCGTCGAGTTTTTTGATGAATCCTTTTTGTCGCAGTTTGTCGATGTGTTCATGCACTGTTGCGGGAGAGTTCGTTCCCATTGCGTCCCCGATTTCTTTTAACGTCGGCGCAAAACCGTGGCGCTGCGAAAATTGGATGATAAAATCAAGTATCTGTCGTTCACGGGGATAAAGAACTAATGCCATACTGTTAGTCAGTATTCCAAAATATTACCGAATTGTCAAGAGAGGAATATCGTATATAATGAAAGTAATTCAAAAATAATCCGAATGCATACATTCACGCTCGAATCACCATACCAACCGACCGGGGATCAGCCGGAGGCGATTGCCAATCTTACTGGCGGACTAACCAGCGGTCAACAAGAACACGTACTCCTCGGAGTCACCGGAAGCGGAAAAACGTACACGGTTGCCAATGTTATCGCAAATATCCAAAAACCGACGCTCGTTATCTCACACAATAAAACACTGGCCGCCCAGCTTTATCAGGAATTCCGTGATTTTTTTCCCAACAACGCAGTATCGTATTTTGTTTCCTATTATGACTACTACCAGCCGGAAGCCTATATTCCCCAGACGGATACGTTTATCGAAAAAGAAACGGAAATAAACGAAGAGATCGACAAACTACGTTTGGCGGCAACGACTAATTTGTTGACCCGAAAAGACATCATTATCGTCGCATCCGTTTCGTGCATTTACAACATCGGTTCGCCCAAAGAATATGGACATTTCGTTCTGGAATTAGCTACCGGTATGCACCTGTCACGCGAAAACGTTTTTGATCGATTGGTGCAGCTCCAGTATGAACGAAGCGACTACGGATTTCATCGCGGTACGTTTCGTGTGCGCGGCGAAACGATTGACTTGTTTCCGGCGTATGAAGACACGGCTATTAGATTAGTTACAAAATTGGACAAATTAGCCCAATTAGTCAAATTGGATCCTCTGACTGGAAAAACCATAGAGACGCTCAGAAACACGGTTATTTATCCGGCCAAACACTACATGACCGATCCGGCCCGCTATAAAAGCGTATTTGCGCAAATTCGTGATGATCTACAATTGCAAATTAAAGCACTCAAGGCAAATAGCAAGGATCTCGAGGCACACCGTCTCAAGGAACGGGTTACCTACGATCTGGAAATGATACAGGAGCTCGGATTTGTCAACGGAATAGAAAACTATTCACGGTATTTTGACGGCAGAAATCCCGGCGATCCGCCGTATACACTGTTTGACTATTACAGGGAAGCGGTCGGCAACGATTGGCTTCTCGTCATTGATGAATCCCATATGACCGTTCCGCAAATTCGGGGCATGTACAACGGAGACCGGAGCCGCAAACAGACTCTCATCGATTATGGCTTTCGGCTGCCAGCCGCCCTCGATAACCGGCCGTTGCGGTTCGACGAATTTATGCGCGGCATTCCTCAAACGATATATGTATCGGCCACACCCAACGAGTGGGAAATGAGCCGTGGACGTGTTGTCGAACAACTGGTTCGTCCGACCGGACTGGTTGATCCTGTTGTGTCGGTTCGTCCAACAGAAGGACAAATCGATGACTTAGTGAAAGAAATTGAAATTCGCATAAACAGGCGGCAGCGTGTACTCGTCACAACACTTACCAAGCGTATGGCAGAAGACTTGACAACATTTCTTAAAGATCGTGGGGTAAAAGTCAATTATTTGCACTCCGATATTGTGACGCTAGAACGAACTGATATTTTGGCCGACCTTCGCCTGGGTACGTACGATGTCATCGTAGGTATTAATCTCCTGCGGGAAGGGCTGGATTTACCCGAAGTATCCTTGGTGGTTATTCTTGATGCGGATAAGGAAGGGTTTTTGCGCAGTCGCACGAGTCTTATCCAGACCATGGGTCGGGCTGCCCGCCACAAAACCGGAGAAGTTATTATGTATGCTGATACGATGACCGACTCTATGAAAGCAGCTATCTCTGAAGTGGAGCGCAGGCGAACTGTGCAGCTATCCTACAACACCAAACACGGCATTATACCCGAAAGTATTCAAAAGCCTATCCGCAAAAAACTCGTTGAGGAAACCGGGAAAATAGAAGAACCCAACGCGCAAGACCTTGATCGTCTCACGCCTCTCGATCGCCAAAAACTCATCAAAAAACTTACCAATCAAATGCGGCAAGCAAGTCGCGACCTGGATTTTGAGGAAGCAGCAAAACTTCGTGATCTAATTGCGAAAATACCAATAAATGATGCCAGCCATAGAATCGGGGCTTAGTGCTTTATCTTCAGTTAAAATTTCTAAGGCTTTTCGAGCTTTTTCAGCAATCACATGCTTTAGCTCACATTTATCATAACCACACCCAAGCAAGAATTCCCGTACTTTTGGATTTGTAATTTTGTCGACGGAGTGTGCAATATATACTATTGCACAATACGTGAATCCACGATTAACAAGAGACTGAACTACTTCAGGATCCTGTGGATTACCACCTCCAGGCCACGCGTCATTTAACGCTAAAGCACAAATACCGTCACCCAATTTTGAACATCCAAGAACACCAAATTGCCTTTCACAATCTTTCATTCTCTGTATTCTATCAAATTGGTGTACCTGCGGCGTGATATAATTGTGATCGCCCCGGGAACATCCGAGGGGATTTTCTGGTTTTTTGTCATCCCGGGCTTGACCCGGGATCCAGTCTTAACGAAAACTGGATTCCGGCTCGGAGGCCGGAATGACATACGGAATATATGGACAAAATCATCATCAAAGGTGCACGGCAGCACAACTTAAAAAACATCTCGCTGGAGCTTCCAAAAAATAAGCTCATTGTTCTTACGGGAATTTCCGGCTCGGGAAAGTCATCGCTGGCTTTTGACACGATTTACGCCGAGGGCCAACGGCGGTATGTAGAATCACTTTCCTCCTACGCGCGACAATTTTTAGGCGTTATGGATAAGCCTGACGTAGACAGTATCGAAGGATTGTCTCCTGCTATATCTATTGATCAAAAAACGACCTCCCATAATCCTCGTTCAACGGTAGGTACGGTTACTGAAATATACGATTATTTGCGCCTGCTCTTTGCACGGATCGGGCACCCCCATTGTCCCAATTGCGGACGGGAAATCAGTAAGCTCGCCCCTGCCCAAATCGTTGACCGGATTGTTGCACTCAGGCTTTATCGTTTTTTTATCCTCTCCCCAATAGTCCGGGATCGAAAAGGGGAATTTAGCGGTTTACTTGATAACCTTCGGGCAAAAGGATTTCGGCAGGTCCGCGTGGACGGAAAATTTATTGATCTCGACGAAGATATCGGGCTCATAAAAACAAACAAGCACACTATTGACGTTGTCATCGACCGGATGAGTTTTCTCTGGAAGGATCGCATCCTTCCAGATGTTGCACTTCGGTCTCGATTAAATGACGCAATTGAGCAATCACTCAATCTTTCCAACGGATCAGTCATTGTTGGACAAATTAACGACAAGGGATTCGAAATACCAACCAAACCCAAGGAGATAACGGACCATTTGTTTTCCTCTTCGTATGCCTGTCCGGTGTGTAGTATTGCAATGGGCGAGATCGAACCTCGGACCTTTTCCTTTAATTCCCCGCAAGGAGCCTGTACTGAGTGTGGCGGTATTGGCAATATCCTGACGGTTGATCCGGATTTAGTTATCAACCCGATTCTCTCTATCAGTGAAGGCGGAATTTTGCCGTTTGCCAAAATGTTTTTTCACGACACCTGGTATTCGCGGGTTATCAGTGCCGTCGCCGAAAAATATGCTATTGATTTGCGATCACCGTTAAAAAATCTAACCAGTCAACAGCGCGACGTACTTCTCTACGGAACAGGTGATACCATTCACCGCGTCGATGGGCAAAACCGCTTCGGAGAAAAAACGAGCATCGAGGAACCATTTATTGGGATACTTGCAGAACTCAAACGCCGCTATCATCAGTCACAATCCGATTATGTCAAATGGGAAATCGAAAAATATATGCGCAAGGAAATATGCACTGTGTGTAACGGCAAACGGCTCAAACGGGACGCGCTCACGGTAACGATCGATGATTTTTCTATTGCCGATATCACATCGTTCTCCATTACCGATGCTATTTTATGGGCCAAAGATCTTACCTCGGAGGATCGTTCTCCGACGGAAATTGCTATTGCCCGGCCGATCGTCAAAGAGATTATCGCTCGACTTTCCTTCCTTTGCGCGGTCGGTCTTGATTATTTGACCTTGGAGCGGGGAGCTGCAACATTAGCCGGAGGAGAGTCACAGCGCATCCGTCTTGCCTCTCAAATCGGTT